>NZ_JBZEEQ010000001.1:0-534746 GCF_058310155.1 Chryseobacterium sp. DT-167
CGAACACAGAAGTTAAGCCCACCAGCGCCGATGGTACTGCGAAAGCGGGAGAGTAGGTCGCCGCCAGTCTTTTTTTTAAAGCTCCTTTATCTGATGATAAAGGAGCTTTTTTTGTTATATACTTTTTTACTTTATAAAAAGTAAAATAAAACTTCAATACTTAAAAGTACTAATGGTCATCATTCCGTATTTAAAAATGCGAGATCCTGAATTTTATTTCTGGGAATGACCGTACGGTTAAAAATTCGGTACTGCAAAATCAATTGAACATTAGAAAGTCATCAACTGTTATATTTGTTCATAACGAACGGGTAGCTGGAAGAAACGATTTGCTTTTAGCATTATATAGTAAGCTTGAAGTCAAAAACCTGGCTGCCGAATATTGGCTTAACCAAAATAGTATGACTGCCTGGTTTTTCTTAGCCCGGATCGCAGTGGCATCCTTTTTTGTTCACTGGAAAATGCAAAGACAACAAAAAAGATACAGCGAAGAACCGGAAACAGCTCCTGATTATTAAAAGGAATGACTGAAAGATTAAAAGTTCAGCTTTATAAAATCAAAATTAGAAATTAAAAACCTTCAGGAATTAAATATTTGTTCATAACCGTTAGCTGGAAGAAATTGAAAGATGAAGTGTAAAAGTTCGAATGAGATTAATATGTTTTTTAATAATAAGAATGTGAACCAGAAAATATAATTTCTACCTGTAACTTAGAGGATCTCTCTAAACAAAAACAGAAATTAAATGAATTACAAACGTTAAACGGCTTAGGCTTCTGTTGCTTTAGTGTCCCTTCTTACAGATCCTTAGTTATTCAATAGTAAAGTGAAAAAATTGATATAAGAAATAAAAATCCCGGCACTCAGATTTTTTAAGTGTCGGGATTTTTTAATGTAAAAGCAATTTACTTCAATGAAAACTTCACTTTCGTTTTGATCGCATCTGAAGAATTTCCGATTTGTGCTTCAAAATCGCCTGGCTCTGCAACCCAATCATGTTTATTTGCATCATAAAAACTTAAAGCAGTTTTATCAATCGTAATGCTTACTTCCTTTTCTTCGCCCGGATTTAAAAATACTTTTTCAAACCCCTTTAATTCCTTCGTTGGTCTCGGAACAGATGACTTTAGATCGCTGATATACAATTGTACTACTTCTGCTCCCGCTTTTTTACCCGTGTTTTTTACCGTAACCGTAAATGTAATTTTATCGTCCTGACCAATAATTATTTTATCGGCTTTAGCCTTCCCGAATTCAAAAGTTGTATAACTTAAACCATGACCGAAACTGAATAAAGGTTTAATTTTTTTCGTGTCATGCCAACGATAGCCAACAAAAATACCTTCATTGTAAGTAATATTGATCGGGTTTTTCTGATCTTTACCTTTTCCGGCAGCCAGTTCTTGCTTGTTTCCAGGGTATTCTCCCATTGCATGAGCGGCATTATCTTCAAGTTTTACAGGGAAAGAGAACGGCAGTTTTCCTGAAGGATTTGCATCACCTGCCAGAATAGAAGCAATAGAATTTCCTGCTTCCGAACCTAAATACCAAGCCTGAAGAACTGAAGGGACATCTTTGATCCACGGCATTGCAACTGCATTTCCAGAAACCAAAACTACCGCAAAGTTTTTATTAGCTTTTGCCAAAGCAGCAATCACACTATCCTGATTGTATGGTAATCCATAACTTTTTCTGTCATTTCCTTCACTGTCCTGAAAGTCAGATTTATTTAAGCCACCAACGAAAATTACGTAATCAGATTTTTTTGCCAATTCAACAGCCTCATTCAGCAATTCATTGGCAGAGCGGTTGTCTTTTAAATCCTGACCAGATTTTACACCATTATATTCTCCGCCGGTATCACCTACATAACCTCTTGCAAATTGCACATCTGCCTGTTTTCCGAATCTGGTTTTGATTCCGTCTAGAGGTAAAGTTTCATATTTTGCTTTTAAAGAAGATGAGCCACCACCAACGGTCATTATTTTGATCGCATTCTCACCAATGACAGCAATTTTTTTAGCTTTATTTAAATCAATTGGAAGTACATTTCCCTGATTTTTTAAGAGAACAATTCCTTCTTCACCGATTTCTTTAGCAACCGCTTTATGTTCTTCAGAAGCCACATTTCCGAAAGGTTTTTTCGTATTCATCGTGGTTTTATAAGCCAGATTCAAAAGTCGTGTTACTTTATCATCCAGTTCTTTTGTTCCTACTTTTCCTGATTTAATTAAATTTAAATAAGGCTGAGCAAGATAATAGTTGTCATAGGCGTTTTTTGTTCCGGCAGAAAGTCCGTTGGTCCAGCTCCCGAATTCAAGATCCAGCCCGTTATGGATGGCTTGCTCGGTATTGTTCACTGCGCCCCAATCGGAAACTACGACACCTTTGTAACCCCATTCTTTTTTCAGAATATCATTTAATAAATATTGGTTTTGACTTGCATATTGACCTTTATACATATCATAAGCTCCCATGATTGTCCACGAGTCTCCTTCTGTGACTGCTGCTTTGAATGGCGGAAGGTAAATTTCGTATAAAGTTCTTTCATCAATATTGACATTGCTCGTATGACGAAACATTTCCTGGTTGTTGAGTGCATAATGTTTTACGGAAGTGGCAACACCGTTTGACTGTACCCCTTTGATGTAAGGGACAACCATTTTTGAAGTCAAATAAGGATCTTCACCCATGTACTCGAAGTTTCTTCCGTTGAGGGGAGTTCTGTAGATGTTGACTCCGGGTCCGAGGAGAATATCCTTTTTCCTGTATCGTGCTTCTTCCCCCAAAGCTTTACCGTAATTCCATGACATTTTTTTATTCCAAGTTGCAGATAAAGCGGTCAAAGCAGGATAAGCAATGATGGAATCGTTCGTCCAACCGGCTTGATTCCATTCGTCCCACATTACCTCCGGTCGCACTCCGTGAGGTCCGTCTGTGGTCCAGAATTCTGGAATTCCCAATCTTGGGACTCCGGGAGAACTGAATTTTGACTGTGCATGAAGCATTGCCACTTTTTCCTCCAAAGTCATTCTCGAAAGTGCGTCTTGCACACGTTGCTCTACGGGTTTTGATTCATCAAGATAAATTGGTAGAGTAGTATTTTGAGCCATAGAATGAGCAGATATTAGTGTGAACAAACCTACAATGGCAGTTTTCTTTAGCATAAAAACCTTTTTATTGATTATAAACAAAAGTAGTAAAATTATTTATTATCTCATATTGAGAAAATAAATTTTGGTTATTAAATGGTTATCATGTGCAATTCAATAACTCATTTATTTATACTTAAAATGTTTACTTTTTATTCTAGTGACAATGCAAATTTATTTCAAACAGCCAAAATTTAGTTGAATTTTAAAACGACTTAGAGAGGACTGATTTTTTGCAACTCATTTTAGAACTACCCGTTTTTTCTTCGAAATCTACCCATCCAGTTTTCTACTTTGCTATTAAAATCCTTTTACAGCACCTCCTTTAAAGATTTCATCTGCTTTTTTTGCAACTTCTTCAGACTGATAAGCTTTGAGAAAATTCTTCACTTTTTCGTCATTTTTATTATCTTCTCTTGAAACCACGACATTCATGTAAGGTGAGTTTTTATCTTCTTTAAAAAGTCCATATTGATTGGCATCAAGTCCGGCTTGCGCTGCAAAATTATTGTTGATGATAGCAATCACCACTTCCTTATCATCCAAAACTCTTGGCAATTGTGGTGCTTCTATTTCCAGAATCTTCAGTTGTTTAGGATTTTCTGTAATATCGGTAACTTTTGGTAGTAATCCGACACCATCTTTTAATTTTAATAATCCATTTTTCTGAAGAAGAAGCAAAGATCTTCCCCCATTCGTTGGATCATTGGGTATTACAATTGTGCTTCCATTCAGTAACTGCGCAATGCTTTTAATTTTCTTTGAATAAGCGATAATTGGATAAACAAAAGTATTTCCGATAACGGCCAATTTATATCCACGTTGCTTCGATTGTTCCGTTAAATAAGGAACGTGCTGAAAAGCATTTGCATCAATATCACCATTATTCAGAGCTTCATTGGGAATTACATAGTCGTTGAAAGAAATCAGTTCAACTTCAAGATTATATTTTTCTTTGGCTACTTTTTTCGCTGTTTCGGCAATTTCCTGTTCAGGACCTGAAGTGATTCCCACTTTAATGTAATTCGGGTCATCTTTTTTGGGTGAATTACATGCGCTCAATGATAACAAACCTGCTGCTACAAAACTTAGAATTTTTATTTTTTTCATTGTAAATTATTTTTTAAAACTGTATACTATTTAACTGTGAAACTATTTAGACTCAACGGTGATCAAACCTCTTCGCCAATCGATCCCCTGCAAACTGAATGATAAACACCAAAGCGACAAGAAGACCAAGAACCAAATTCATAATCACAGCATCATAACCGATATATCCGTACTGATAACCGATTTGTCCCAATCCGCCTGCACCGACTGCTCCTCCCATTGCAGAATATCCCACCAAAGTAATCAGCGTAATACTTGCATTGTTGATGAGCGATGGCAATGCTTCCGGTAATAAAACTTCTCTGATGATTTGAAACGGACTTGCTCCCAAAGCTCTTGCAGTCTCAATCAAACCCTGCGGAATCTCAAGCAGACTGTTTTCAACCAATCTTGCGATAAATGGAGCTACACCGATACTTAAAGGAACCAGAGCGGCATTCACCCCGATTGAAGTTCCTGCTAAAGATCGTGTAAACGGAATCATCCACACAATCAAGATGATAAAAGGAATGGATCTGAAAATATTGACCAAAACAGAGAAAATCCTGTTGTAAATAACATTTTCTAAAAGCTGACCCTTTTTCGTCAGAAATAAAAGAATCCCGACCGGTAACCCTAAAACAAATCCGAAAAATCCGGATGCAAAAGTCATAAATATCGTCTCCCAAAGTCCTTTAGATAAAAGGGAAATCACGTTTTCATTAAGCATATCCTCTTAAAGTATTTTGAATTTTATTCTGGTTAAAATAATAGATCGCTTTTTGATTTTCTTCATATTTTCCTTTTAAATGAAGCAGCAGTGTTCCGATGTTTGCGCTTCCCAAATATTCTACATCAGCTTTCAAAAGCTGATATGGGATTTTATATTCGTCGTATATTTTTGAAAGCAGCTGTTCAACGCTGATGTCTTCGTTAAGTTCAATTTCAACCAACGGAAATAGGCCGTCCTGCGGTTCTTTCTGAAGTGTTCTTGTGAATTCCTGAGGTATTGTCATATTTCCTGAGTTTATAAATTGTTTGATGATCGGATGATCTCTGTTTGAGATAATTTCCTTTAGTGTTCCTTTTACGACCAGCTTTCCTTTGTCGATGACGGAAACGTGGTTGCAGATGGCTTTAATAACATCCATTTCGTGGGTAATCAGCAGAATGGTGATTCCCAGACGGTGATTGATATCTTTTAAAAGTTCCAAAATGGATTTTGTTGTAGCGGGATCGAGTGCGCTTGTCGCTTCGTCACAAAGTAGTAAATACGGATCATTGGCTAAAGCTCTCGCAATGGCCACCCTTTGTTTTTGTCCGCCCGAAAGACTTTTAGGATAATCATTCGCTTTGTCTTCCAGTCCGACGATTTCTAAAAGTTTATTGACTTTTTCGCGGATCTGATCTTTTTTAAGCTGATCCAATTCCAGAGGAAGAGCTACATTCTCAAAAACTGTTCTTGAAGAAAGCAGATTAAAATGCTGGAAAATCATCCCGATTTTTTTGCGCTCTTTTGCCAGTTGTTTCGAATTTAATTTTGTGAAATCTGTCCCATTAATGATGATTTGTCCCTGATCTGGTCTTTCCAACAAATTGACGGTTCGGATCAATGTACTTTTTCCGGCTCCGGAAAACCCGATGATTCCTACAATGTCGCCTTGTTCAATAGTAAGGCTCACATCATCCAAAGCCTTAAAAGACTGTTTCTTCTGATGGAATGTTTTTGATATGTTTTTAATTTCTATCATTATTTATTTTATTACATGGGTTGATAAGGTCTGCTGATTCTGCTAAACTGTCTGACTGTTCTTCTGATTTTTGCTTTTGACCGTTTAGAAAGTTTAAAATATTTGGTAACGTTTGTTAAAAGAACTCCGATCAGTATGATAAGCAATCCATACAATTGATTTCCGTTAATGGTCTGATTAGCAATAATAAATCCTGCAATAACAGTAACAATCGGATTGATATAAGTATGCGTACTGACAATGGCTGCAGGTTTTACCGATAAAAGCCAGATGTACGAAATATAAGCGATGATAGATCCAAAGAAAATCAAAAACAGCAAACCCAACCAAGCCGAAACCGGAACTGCTGTGATTGAAAAACCTGCCCATTCATTTCTGAAAAGTGCGACTAAAAATGAAGCAAGACCTGCAACGATCAACTGTTGAGAAATATTCATAAAAGTTGAATGATCAGCCGGATTTTTCTTTGAATATAAAGATCCCAAAACCCACGCAACCGAACTTAATGCGAGAACAATAAAGGCGATTATTCTCAATGAAGCATCTATATTTGCAGTGTGCGTATTCACACTTCCGTTTAAAAATAAAATCAGTCCGGCAAATCCTAACAGTAACCCAATCGAAATAAATTTGTCTGAAAAGTAATAGTTCCAGTTCTTTTTATCGATGGCAATGAACCAAAACGGTCCGGTTGCAATTGCGATTGCAGCTTCCGATGCAGTAACGTATTGCTCACCCCAAGCAACAAGACCTGTTCCTCCGGTCAGAATCAGAATGCCTGTGACTGCATTTTTCCGCCAGTTTTTCAGGGAATTGGTTTTTTCACCTTTTACGGTTAAATAAACGATGAGTAAAATTCCGGCAGCAAAGAATCTGAATCCCGAAAGTATAAAGGGCGGAAATCCTGTCAGCCCGAATGAGATAGCGAGAAAAGTAATTCCCCAGATGATATAAATATTAGCAAAGGCTACAGGAACCAGCCATTTGTTTTTAAAATCAGTTGTTTTCATATTGTTTTTATTTACTGGTTTTTTCAAATAAAAAAGGCTCTACAACGTGGTAAAGCCTTTAAAAAATATGTCATAATAAAAGTAAGGTCATCCACTAAAATTCATATATAAAGGCATACAGCAATACATCATCATGTGCATGATGTTGATCTTCTTCATTGAATTGTATCTGAATTTTGTTTTCATTTTCATTTCCAAACCTGATTACGGTTGCAAATATAGAACATATATTTTTATTAGTCTACTTTTTTAGTAGACTTTTTAATGATTCATATTTAAGCATTTGATTTTTAGATATTTATTTTTTAATTAAAATAATATTTCTGTTTTTATTTAAATTAAATTACTTTTAAAAAATGAAAATTCAGATCATCAGCGATTTGCATCAGGAATTTGGCTTTACTGATTTGTCTTTTGATAACGCAGATGTTGTTGTGTTGGCAGGAGATGTCAATTTAGGAACGAAAGGAATTGAGTGGATTAAAACTAAAATCCCTGATAAACCTGTTATTTATGTTCTTGGAAATCATGAATATTACAAAGGTTCTTATCCGAAAACTTTAAACAAAATTAAAGAAGCAGCAAAAGGTTCTAATGTATTTTTGCTCGAAGATTCTTTTGTGGATATTGAAGATATACGATTTCATGGAGCTACTTTATGGACGGATTTTTCGTTGTTCGGAAGTCCGATGGCTTATGGAAGTCTTTGTCAAACTCAGATGAATGATTATAAACTGATTAGAAGAGATCCTTCTTATTCCAAAATGCGGAGTATTGATACTTTTAAAATCCATCAGTTCTCAAGGCAATGGCTGAAAGAAAGTCTGGAAAACTCAAAAGGAAAGAAAAATGTTATTGTTACTCATCACGCACCGAGTTTACAGTCAGTTCCCGAACACTTTAAAAATGATCCTGTAACTTCTGCATATGCTTCAAACTTAGAAAATTTTATCGAAGAACATCAGCCAATCTATTGGATTCATGGGCATATTCATACGCCTTGCAAATATAAAATTGGTGAAACAGAAATTATCTGCAATCCTCATGGCTATGTTACTGAAAAATATAATGGCTATGAGAAAGAACTGATTGTTGAACTGTAATCTTTAAAGTTTATACTCAATATTTTTGATATTCCTAAACTGATAAATCCAAAAAAAATCCCGAATTTTGCACCCCTTTCCATAACCCGATTATTCATGAAGCTTTGTATTGCCGAAAAACCCAGTGTTGCCAGAGATATTGCCAAAGTATTGGGCGCAACCATGCCAAAACAGGGTTATATGGAAGGAAATGGCTATTGCGTGACATGGACGTTTGGACATCTTTGCACTCTTAAAGAGCCGCACGATTACGGTCCGCAATACAAATCATGGAATCTGTTTTTGCTGCCAATCATTCCAAAAAATTTCGGGATTAAATTAATTCCAAACAAAGGCGTTGAATATCAGTTTAAAGTGATTGAGAGACTGGTTGCCGAATGTGATGAAGTCATCAATTGCGGGGATGCGGGACAGGAGGGAGAGCTGATCCAGCGTTGGGTTTTACAGAAAGCAAAATGCGACAAGCCGGTACAGCGCCTTTGGATTTCTTCCCTTACCGAAGAAGCAATCAAAGAAGGTTTTGAGAAATTAAAACCCGCTGAAGATTACAAAAACCTCTACCTCGCAGGAAATGCAAGAGCGATTGGAGACTGGTTGTTGGGAATCAATGCAACCCGACTTTTTACTAAAAAATTTGGCGGAAATAAAGCAGTTTTGTCTATCGGAAGAGTACAGACTCCGACTTTGGCGATGCTCGTTCAGCGTCAGAAAGAAATTGATGCGTTCTCAACCGAAGAATATTGGGAGCTCAAAACCAAGTATCGTGACGTTATTTTCAACGCGGCAATTGACCGATTAAAAACGCTTGACCGCGCAGAAAAGGGTTTGGAATATTTAAAAGTCAACCCTTTTGAAATCCTTTCGTTTGAAATAAAGGAAGGAAAAGAGAAAAATCCAAGACTTTTCGATTTGACCGGACTTCAGGTGGAAGCCAACAAAAAATACGGATATTCTGCAGACAGCACGTTAAAATATATCCAAAGTCTTTACGAGAAAAAGCACGTCACTTATCCTCGTGTTGATACGACCTATCTATCCGAAAGTTTATATCCGAAAATCGGTGGAATTCTTCAAAGCATGGTTATTTACAAAGATTTGATTTCTCCTTTATTGGAAAAGCCGATTCCAAAGTCTAAAGCGGTTTTTGATGATGCTAAAGTTACTGATCACCATGCGATTATTCCAACTGAAATTCCGCCGACTCAGAATTTAATCAGAGAAGAAAAACTGATTTATGATCTGATTGCGAAGCGTTTTATTGCCGTTTTTTATCCTGAATGTAAAATTTCAAATACAATAGTGGAAGCGCAGGTAGGAACAATTCCGTTTAAAACAAGTGGAAGACAGATTCTTGAGCCGGGTTGGAGAGCGGTTTACGCTAAAGATGCAAAAGAAGAATCTTCAGAAAAAGATAAAGACGAGGAACAAAACATTCCTGAATTTAAAGTGGGAGAAACAGGACCGCACGAACCCATGATTCATCAGGGAAAAACTTCACCGCCAAAGCCTTACACCGAAGCAACTTTACTTCGTGCCATGGAAACTGCCGGAAAACAGGTCGATGATGAAGAACTTCGTGAAATGTTGAAGAATAACGGAATTGGAAGACCTTCAACCCGTGCCAACATTATCGAAACACTTTTCAAAAGAAAATATATTGAGAAGAAAAGAAAAAATCTCATCGCCACACAAACCGGAATTCAGTTGATCGACACTATTGAAGATGAATTGCTGAAAAGCCCTGAACTGACAGGAGAGTGGGAACTTAAACTTCGTAAAATTGAAAGCGGGGAGTATGAAGCCAATCAGTTCAAAGATGAATTGATCCAGATGATCAGGGAACTTACCAAAAAAGTAGTTGACGGAAAAGCAAAAGCCTTCACTTTGCACGAAGAGAAAGAAGAAGTTAAAGAAAAGAAAAAACGTGAACCAGCCGTAAAAAAAGAACTACAATCCTGGGAAGAAACAAAATGCCCCAAATGTAAAGAACATCATCTGATGAAAGGGAAAACCGCAGTCGGATGTTCCGATTTTAAAAACTGTGGCTTCAAAGTTTCATTTGATATTTTCGGAAAAAAACTTTCCGATAAACAACTGATGGATTTGGTTTTAAAAGGTAAAACTTCAAAATTAAAAGGTTTTACCACGCATCCGGAAAGTTTAAGCGAAGGTATAATCTCATTGTCTCCAGAATTTATTATCAACCTGAATTCATAAAGTTTTTTTCGTTCGCAGGAATTTCGGCAATCCATTAATTAAGCTTAGATTCATCCGGAATGATAAAATGCTGTTATAGCCATCAAAAAGTTCTAATTCTAAAGGATTATTAATTGATAATATGTTTTTCTACATTTGCCGTTTCAGCACATAGTTTGTCATTCCGGAGGAATCTCAACAACGCATAAAAAACAGTTTATATTCCTCCGGAATGACAAACTATGTGGAGATTTAAGAATTATCAATAATTATTTCAAATATAACCTCATTCTCGCTTCATATTCAGGTTTTGTCTTGAGAAATTTCCAAATCTTTTTATCATCGGGATTGCTCACCCTGTAAAAAATAATTTTATCCGCAGAATATTTAAAATAAGGATGATTTTTCAGCCATTCTTCAGGGGCATCAACCAATGAATACCGTTCCACTTTTGAATTGTCGAGCGGAGCAATACTTAGTAATTTCTGAACCAGTTCTTTGTCAATATTATAGGTTTCTAAAATCTGCTCCTTTGTTATAAAACCACCTAGCTTTTTTCTAAATCCTATCATTGAACCTGCACTTTTTTCATCTAAACCAAATTCCAAAAGCTGTCGGAACGTAATAGAATTCATGTCAATTTTTGAGAAATCTGTCTTTTCCTGTTTTACTTCAGGTTTTTTAGATTCAGCGCTTTTCATGGTTGCCGGATTTAATCTGATGTAAGGTTTCAATTCCGCAAATTTTTCGGGAGAAATCACAAAGCAATTCTGAATATCTTCTAAAGTTTTAAAACTTCCTTTTAGGTTTCTGTCACGATAATTTACGATCACATTGGCTTGTTTTTCTGTAAACCCTAAAGCCATCCAACCATTGACATCCAAAACATTCGGATCGAAAGTTGTTTGCGGAGTTTTGTTTTTAAACGAATTAGATTTTCCAGCATACGCAATAAAATCAGCAGGAGTTTTTGCTGGTAAAAGTAGATATGGTGCAAGTTTTTGATAATTTTCATCATTAATGATAAAACATTCTTTGAATTTTTCTTTGCTGACAAAGCTTCCGCCTAAGTAATTTTTATATTTTAAAATTGCAGCTGACTGCTTCTCAGAAAAGCCCATCTTTTCCCAATCATTTTGAGAAAGTTTATCAGGATTAAATTTCCCTGAAATATTCAGAGAAGTTTTTTCAAATTGTTTGAAATTATAATGACTTGATTTTGCATCTTTATTGCTTTCCGGGAGTAAAATAAAATCCTGCAGTTGAGTAAATTTTTCATCAGAAACTGCATAACATTTTTTAAACTGTTCTTTTGAAAGAAATTTTCCGCCTACAATTTGTTTGTATTTGAGAATGGTTGCGGTTTGTTTTTCGGAAAAGCCTAATTTCAGCCATTGATTTTCATCGAGATCATTTGGGTTAAATTCCGCTAAAACGTTTGTAGGTAAGCTCTCAGAAATGAATTGTACTTCAGGGAAATTTTCTTTTTCCTTATCGGTATATTTCTGAAAACCAAAAAGAATAAGCAACAGTAAACCAAGAACTGCTATCTTTTGATAGTAATTTTTTTTCATCATTTTGTAAAATTAAAAATAAAATTTAATTATGAAAATGATTTTCCGAAAAAATTAAACTTATTTTGTTCTCTTGTTATGAATGAAGAGCTGTACAAGAGAACCTGCGGATAAACCAATAAGAGCACTCATCACAATAGTATTGGCTTCAAAAATAAAACCCATAGTCAGCAGAGCTATTGTGACACCAATCATGATAATAAGGTATTTCCGTTCGATTTTTATCATTGAAATTATATTGATTCACTATCTTTTTCAACCAAAGAATCTTTCAGTTTAAGCAATTCTGCTTTCACAAATTCTAATCGGTCGATGAGAGAAATTGTTTCAGAAATTTTTGAGTTTGTAGTCAGTGCAACACGGGCACCGTCCAAAGTATAGCCTTTTTCTTTCACCAAATGATAAATGATCTTCAGATTTTTGATGTCTTCCGGCGTGAAATAACGGTTTCCCTTTTTATTTTTTTTAGGTTTTATGATGGGGAATTCCTGTTCCCAATATCGTATCAATGAAGCGTTTACATCGAATGCTTTGGCAACTTCTCCTATCGAATAATACAGTTTGTCGGGTAAATTTGTCTTCATTATAGCTGATCCTGAAAATTCAAAGATAAATATTTTTTAAACTACTTCGCAAATCGTAAATTGTCGGCTTTAAATAAAAAGAATGAAAAGGATATTGAATTTAGGTCTTGTTGGTTTGGTTTTGGCATTCCTCAGTTGCAAATCACAAAATTACAATGCTATGTTTGATAATACCGAACCAAAATTAGTTTCAGACCAATTTACTTTTACAGAAGGACCGGCAGCTGACAAAGCCGGAAATGTCTACTTCACCGACCAGCCGAACGATAAAATTTATGTCTGGGACTGGAAAACCAATAAAATCACAGAATTTCTCGATAAAACCGGACGTGCCAACGGAACTTATTTTGACGAAAATGACCATCTGATTACCTGCTCAGATAAAGAAGGCGAAATCTGGAAAATTTCAAAAGATAAATCTGTAGAAGTTTTGTCTAAAGGTTTTGAAGGGAAAAGATTAAACGGTCCGAACGATCTTTGGTTAGATGGAAATGGCGGAATTTATTTTACAGATCCTTTGTATGAAAGAGATTACTGGGAAAATTTTAAAGTGGAAATTCCTGAGAAAAATCTGTATTACAGAAATAAAGACGGCAAAATTTCAAAATTAGAAACTTTTGTGCAGCCGAACGGAATCATTGGAAGTACAAAATTAAAGAAACTCTACGTCTCAGATATTAATGCCGGAAAAACTTATGTCTACGATATTTTAGGTGACGGAAAACTTTCGGAAAAGAAATTATTTTGCGAAATGGGATCAGACGGAATGACACTTGATAAAGAAGGAAACCTGTATATAACAGGCAATGGTGTTACAGTTTTTAATAATAAAGGAGAAAAGATTCACCATATCAAAATTCCGGAAGATTGGACTGGTAATGTAACTTTTGGCGGAGAAAATAAGAATGTTTTATTTATTACCGCTTCAAAATCAGTCTATACTTTGACGACTAAGACAAAAGGATTGAGGTAGATTGAGGGTAAAGCAAAGGTTAAGGTTGAAGTTTTCAGCCTTAACCTTTACCTTAATTTTAATAAGCAACCTCCATTTTCACTTTCTTGCCCTTCAATTTTTCAGTGCTCAGTTTTTTCAATAACTCTCTAACTTTAGTTCTTGAAACGGCAACGTAGGAAGTCGTATCTTTTACTTCAATCAAACCTAAATCTTCTTTCTGCAATTCACCCTTCTTCAATAAATATCCTACGATATCTACTTTATTCACCTTATCTTTTTTTCCGGCGCTGATGTATAAAGTCTGAAATGGCGGATTAGCGGGAACTTTAGAAAATTCTTTTACAGATTCTTCAGGCGTATCTTTTTTGATGAATGGGAATTTTTCTTCTTCAGTCATCACCAGATAAGCAAAACCTTTGGCATTCATTCTTGCAGTACGTCCGTTTCTGTGAATAAATGCATCTTCTGTTGTCGGCAATTGATAATGAACAATCGATTCTACTTCAGGAACGTCTAATCCACGTGCAGCAAGATCTGTTGTGATCAAAACTCTCGCTGTATCATTTCTGAATTTCAGCAAAGCACGTTCTCTTTCGTCCTGTTCCATACCTCCGTGGAAAGTTTCTCTTGCGATGCCTTTATCTAAAAGCAGATCAGCAATACGATCAACGGTTTCTCGGTGATTACAGAAAATCAGCGTTCTTTTATTTCCTATTTTACAAATCAGATGAAATAATGTATCAAGTTTTTCCTCAGAAATCGTCATCACTTTTCTTAACTGAATATCAGGTTTATTTTCACCTAATTTTAAGAAATCAACTATTTTTTCATCTTTCAGACCCGTAAACTTCGGAATTTCATCCATAGAAGTTGCTGAAGTCAGGATTCTCTGAAAAAGGTTGTACATATTCTCAATAATGTATTCCATATCATCATGAAAACCAAGTTCTAAAGCTTTGTCGAATTCATCAAGTACAAGGTTTTTAATCGTTTTTACATCAAGATTTTTATTTCTCATATGATAGGCAATCCTTCCCGGAGTTCCGATGAGTACTGCAGGAGCTTCCTTAAGATTATTCATCTCAATCTTTTTATCGTGACCGCCGTAGCAAACCGTAACTTTGAAATCAGTTCCCATTGATTTGAAAACCTGCTCAATCTGTAAAGCCAGTTCTCTTGCCGGAACCAGAATTAACGCCTGAATTCCTGTAGATTCTTTCTTAAGATTTCTTAGAACAGGAAACAAAAAAGCTAATGTTTTCCCAGATCCTGTAGGCGAAAGTAATACAACATCTGTGTTGTTTTCCGTAGTTTTGTATGTAGATTTCTGCATCTGATTCATATCCTGAATCTGCAGTTTTTTATAAATAGATTCTAATTCCATTTTGCAAAGGTAAGGGATTTTGGAAATTCAACCTATTTTAATGAGATCTTGACTTTTGATTTATTGCTTTGGTAATATTAAAACCGTGGGCAAAAAATTTTATTTTAAACACAATAAGGCATAGAATTAAGTTGCCTTTCCTGGACTAATTTTTATCGGTTTAATATTTTCATAAGGTTCTTTTTCATGTGCGAATTGTAAATTATCAAAAGCAATTGCAGATTTACCTTTATTTATTTCTGTATTTACTATTTTTTCTAAAAATCCAATTCCCATTAATGAAACACCATGATAATCAAAAAGAATAGTATCATTTTTTTCGAAAAGTGCTTTTATAGCAAGAGCCTTTTTATTGTTAAAACTTAAATGCTCATACTTTTTATCTGGACTCAATTTCAGTTCTTCAATAATCTTTATTGCATTTACTTTATTGATTTTCATTACATTAATTAAGTATTTGTTGACTGTCAACGGATTGAAAAATGCCATAAAAGTGTTTTGCTGGTAATTTTTTGCCCAAGGTAAATTAGCTTTTTCTTTCTGGAATCGTTTGATTAATTCTATAGTCAAGTCAAAACCTAACGAGTCATTTTCGTCATTAAAATTAGGAATATATATTCTTATTATGTTCCCACTTCTAAGTTCAAATTCAGGGATTTTAATTCCATTAATTGTAAAATTTTTACTGTGAAAGGTATTTTTTTGCATTTTTATTATTCAATATTGAATCTAAACAATTAAACATAGCTAAAGTATTTATTGCAGTTGAGGTGTAAAAGTGATTATAATGAAAATTCAAAATATTTTAAAGAAATTTGCATAACCAATAACCAATAACCAATAACCAATAACCAATAACCAATAACCAATATTCTATGACTCCCGAGAAAAGAAAACTCATGACCGACAGTTTCAGCCGCTCAGAAACGTTGAAATTTTATAACGCAGAACTTCTTGAAGTAGAAACCGATTTTGTCTCTATCAAAATTCCAAAAATGGAAATGATGACCCGAACCGCCGGAATGTTCAATGGCGCAATGATCGCTTCATTGGTTGATGTTTCGTCTGGTTACGCAGCAGTGAGCCATTATCCGGAAGACTGTTATGTGGTAACTGTCGAGTTAAAAGTGAATTATCTGCGTCCTGCGATTGGCGATGCGTTGGTTTCTAAAGCTTATGTGGTGAAGGGTGGAAGTAAAATTAGCGTGATCAGAACAGAAATTTATACAGTAAACGAAGATCATACTTCAGAAAGCCATGTTGCAACTTCGTTGGTTACAATGATGAAGATAAAATAATTGGATGCAATCGGGATTAATACATTTTCTTATGAATTGGAATGAGTTTTGTTAAATAAGGATAACATAAAAATAAAATACTATGAACTTAATTATTCGACTATTGATCACTGCTGTTGTGGCGTTTTTACTCACAAAAATTTTGCCGGGCGTAGAATTCGCCGGTTTTGGATCAGCAATTATTTTTGCAATTGTTTTAGGATTACTCAATTTATTTGTAAAACCGATTCTCAGTCTTTTCGGATTACCGCTTACCATTATTACTTTAGGGTTATTTGCTTTGGTTATCAACGCAGCAATCGTTCTTATCGCAGATTATTTTATTGACGGAATGGTTGTCAACGGTTTCTGGTGGGCATTTATATTTAGTATTCTGCTTACAATTGTTACTTCGTTGGCGAATTCTATGTTTTCAGATGAAAATTAAATATAAACCATTTATATTAATCTAATCGTCAGTTTCAGCTGGCGATTTTTTATTTGGTGATATTTGGAAAAAGATTTTCATGGCTTACTACATCAAATCTTTGATTTGTATTTAAACAAAACTGTTAATTCTTTCGTTGATTTTTATTTAAAATATTAACTTTGGCAACCTTGGATTTAATAAGAATGTATAAGTTTTTGTTTGATTTATATGTTCACTAAATGAATTTTTTTATGAAACTTAAATATAGTCTGCTTGCTTTGGCAACTCCGTTTTTAATGAATGCACAACAATTAATGACACCTGAAATTCTCTGGACTCTTAAAAAAGTCGGAGTACAGGCAGTTTCACCGGATCAGTCTTCACTTATTTATAAAGTCGGACAGGTTGATCTTAAAACAGAAAAAACAAAGAACGAAAACTATTTCCTGAATGTTCTTAATAATCAGTCTTCTAAAATTGATTTAGGCAAAAAAGCATTGATTCAATGGGATAAAAACGGAATTTACGCTCAGGAAGGCGACAATATTTTTCTCTCAAAAGATAACGGAAAAAGTTGGACTGAATTTTATGCAATCGGTGAAGCCGATAATATTGTAATTTCTCCCGACGGCAAAAAAATAGCTTTCAGTAAACAGGTTTCAGTAGAAAAACTGATGGGGAAAGATAAATATGCTGATACTCCAAAAACTACTGCACAAGTATACACAGATCTGAATCACAGACATTGGGATTATTTTAACGAAGGAAAATACAATCATGTTTTTGTAGTGGATATCTCAGATAAAGTTGATTCTGCAAAAGATCTTCTGGAAGGAAAAACCTGGGATTCTCCTCAAAGACCTTTCGGTGGAGCAGAAGATTTCATCTGGAGTCCTGATTCTTCTCAACTTTTATATGTTACAAAACCCAAAAGCGGAAAAGAATATGCAACAAGTACAAATACAGATATTTTTGCTTACGATTTAGCTTCAGGAACAACTAAAAACTTAACTGAAACAAACAAAGGTTATGATGTAAATCCAAAATTCAGTCCCGATGGAAAATCTCTGGCTTGGCAGAGTATGGAAAGAGACGGATATGAAGCCGATAAAAACGACATCAAACTGATGGATTGGAAATCTGGGAAAACTTCAAATCTTACAAAAGCTTGGGACGAAAGTGTTTCTGGTGATGTCTTCTGGAGTGGAGATTCTAAATCAATTTATTTCACAGCAGCTTTCAGAGGAACGAAACAAGTGTTTTCTTTAGATGCAAAATCCTCAAAAGTTCAGCAGATTACAAAAGGTGATTTTGATGTTAATGAAATTTTTGCTGACCAGAAAACGGCACTTTTGGTTTCAAAAACAGATATTAATCATGCTTCAGAACTCTATTCTGTAAATCTTAAAAACGGAGAGTTGAAGCCGGTTACAGAAGCCAATAAAGAGATGTATTCTAAGTTAGCTCAAGGTAAATCTGAATTAAAAATGGTAAAAACTTCAGATGGAAAAGAAATGGGAGTTTGGTTTCATTATCCGCCCAACTTTGATCCGAATAAAAAATATCCAACTTTAGTTTATTGTCAGGGAGGTCCGCAATCTGCTTTAACTCAATTTTTCAGCACAAGATGGAATTTTGCTTTAATGGCAGCAAACGGATACATCGTTGTTGCGCCAAACCGTCGCGGAATGCCGGGTTGGGGAACAAAATGGAACGAAGAAATTTCAAAAGACTGGGGCGGGCAACCCATCAGAGATTATTTGGCGGCAACAGATTTTGCTAAAACTTTACCCTATGTTGATGGTGACAGAGTTGCAGCTGTAGGCGCAAGTTATGGTGGTTACAGCGTATTTATGTTGGCAGGAGTTCACAACAACAGATTCAAAACATTCATCGCTCACGACGGATTATTTGACATGAAATCTTGGTACTTAACTACGGAAGAACTTTGGTTTGCCAATTGGGATTTGGGTTCGCCTTGGGAAAAGCCACTTCCAAAAGCATACACAGAATTTAATCCAAGCAATTTTGTTGACAAATGGAATAAACCGATCATGATCGTGCAAGGGGGAATTGATTTCCGTGTGCCTTATGAGCAGGGTCAGGAAGCTTTCCAGGCTGCAAAATTAAGAGGATTAAAATCAAAATTAGTCTATTTCCCGAATGAAAATCACTGGGTTCTTCATCCTCAAAACGGATTGGTTTGGCAAAGAGAATTCTTTGACTGGCTCAAAGAAACTTTATAAAAAACTTCCTCTCATAATTAATCTTCTTTGGAGGGTGGCGGAAATTCAAAGAATTTTTGACGGGTGGTTTAATATTTCAAAGTTTACACATTTAAAAAAAACAACACAAATACAAGCGGGCTTTAGCCCGTTTTTTGTTTAAATACATCAGGGTTTAACCAAAATTATAAATTTGAGTCATGCAAAACAGAATTTCTTCATTCCCTCCAGTCATAGATAAAAACTCTAGAATCTTAATTTTAGGTTCGATTCCCGGCGTGAAATCTTTAGAAAAACAACAATATTATGCACATCCTCAAAACAAATTCTGGAAAATTATTTTTGAACTGTTTCACGAAGAGTTTACAGAAGATTACAATGAAAGAATTCAAATTTTAAAGAAGCATCATGTTGCACTTTGGGATGTCATCGATTCGTGCGAAAGAAAAGGAAGCTTAGATTCTGAAATTAGGAATGAAGAAGCCAATCAGATTGCAGAACTTTTAGAAGAATATCCAAATATCAAAGCAATTTTCTGCAATGGCGGAAAGTCTTATAAAAACTTGCAGAAAATTTTAGGTAAAAATTTCAGAATTCCGATTTATTTATTGCCATCAACAAGTCCTCTTCACACCGTTTCTTTTGAAAAGAAATTAGAAGAATGGAAAAAGATTTTAGAATATATAAATGAAAATCAAGTATAATTTTTACTAATAATCTTTGCCATTCCGCAGGAATCTAATACTGTTTGAAATTCAATATTCTGTGGATTGCTCGAAACGACAAAGATTCTTTTTGTTTTACATTATTTACAATAAAAAGTGATGATGCTAATTTGCTTTATATAGCTTAAATCTACTTTTCCACAACATATACTTCCTCATATGGCTGTATCAAAACCCATCCATTACCTGAAAACTTCATTTGAAATTCTTCACCACTTCCTCTTCCGATTAAACTTTTGAAAGAAACATTTGTTTTCAGTTCCGGACTTAAATTTCCAGACCATGCAACGGTAGCGTTCGGATCTGTAAATACAGGAGCGTCGGGAGTTACCATTAAAGTCAGTGGTTCACCGTGAGTAGTGATTGCGATATGACCTGTTCCTGAAAGTTTTACCTGGAAAAGTCCTCCAGACATCATTCCGGCAATGCTTTTCAACATTGTAATGTCACTTTTAACACTTTGTTCGTGCGCTAGAACATCATTTCCATTCACGAAAAGAGTTTCGTTGTTTAAATATAAGATTCTAACCTTTTTCCCTGAATCGGCAACGTATAATTTGCCGGTTCCTTCTGCTTTCATCAGTTTTGCACCTTCTCCGCTTATGGCCTTTTTCAAAAGATTTCCCAGTCCGCCGGAAAGCATTCCCTGTCTTTCAAAATTGATACTTCCTACATAACCGACCATACTTCCGGTTTTTGTCCAGACTGCCTGATTATTGAGATTGATTTCTAAAAGTGCCGGTTTTTCCAGCTCAAAATAGTCTCTTTCAAGAGGATTTTCTTTGGTTTCTTTTACGAATTCTTCTAAAGAATATTTGCTCATAGGTGTAATTTTAATCTGACTAAAATACTCTTTTTTTGCTGTATAATTTCATTAAATAAAAAAATGTGGCACTTTATATTCCCTGCCAGTACCGATTGTAAAATAAAGACTTGACAAAGGGGTATTGAATGTTGTATATTTGCAGTCCGAAAAATTACATCCGTAATTTTTGTATAATTTTTAAACCGTAATTTAAAAAATGAAGACATCCGATTTTAATTTTGATCTCCCTGAAGAATTATTGGCAGAGCATCCATCAGAACATAGAGATGAAGCAAGACTAATGGTTCTTGACAGAAAAACTCAGACCATTGAACATAAATTATTTAAAGACGTTGTAGATTATTTTGATGAAAAAGACCTGTTCATTTTCAACAATACAAAAGTTTTCCCTGCACGTCTCTACGGAAATAAAGAAAAAACAGGAGCCAAAATCGAGGTTTTCCTTTTAAGAGAGCTTGATAAAGAAACCCGCGTTTGGGATGTTTTGGTAGATCCGGCAAGAAAAATCAGAATTGGTAACAAGTTGTTTTTTACTGAAGACGAATCTTTGGTTGCAGAGGTGATCGACAATACAACATCAAGAGGCAGAACTTTAAGATTTTTATTCGATGGTTCTTACGAAGAATTCAGAACCAAACTGAAAGAATTGGGAGAAACTCCACTTCCAAAATATATCAAAAGAGATGTAGAGCCGGAAGATGCTGAAAGATATCAGACGATTTATGCTAAAGTTGAAGGGGCTGTAGCTGCACCTACTGCGGGTCTGCATTTCTCAAGACATCTGATGAAAAGATTGGAGATCAAAGGAATTGATTTTGCTGAGGTAACGCTTCACGTAGGTTTGGGAACATTCAACCCGATTGAAGTAGAGGATCTTTCTAAGCATAAAATGGAATCTGAAGAGATCATCATTGATGAGAAAAATGCTGAGATTATCAACAGAGCGGTTCAGGAAAACAGAAAAGTTTGTGCTGTAGGAACGACCACGATGCGGGCAATTGAAACTTCGGTTTCTTCAAACAGAAAAATTTCTGCATTTCAGGGTTGGACAAATAAATTCATTTATCCACCTCATGATTTCGGGGTTGCAAATACGATGATTACCAATTTTCACACTCCAAAATCTACACTGCTAATGATGATTGCAGCGTTTGCAGGAAAAGATTTTATCATGCATGCATACGAAGAAGCCGTTAAAGAAAAGTATAAATTCTATTCTTACGGAGATGCAATGCTTATTTTGTAATTAATTTTAAAATTATAGATTATAAATTTTAGATTGAATCCTGATTTTTAAAGGGTTATAATCTAAAATTTATAATTTAAAATCTATAATAAACAATACTTTGAAAGACATCCGTACATTATCACTCGATCAGCTTAAAGACTATTTTGCTTCTTTAGGAGAAAAACCGTTCCGTGCGAAGCAGGTTTACGACTGGCTGTGGAGTAAAAATCTGCATTCGATTGAGGAGATGACGAATCTTTCAAAGCAGCTTCGGGACAAGATTTCCGAAGAATATACCATCAATCCGGTTTCCGTAGATCAGCTGCAGAAAAGCTCAGACGGAACCATTAAAAACGGGGTTAAGCTTCACGATGGTTTAATGGTTGAATCTGTTTTAATTCCGACAGAAACCAGAACAACAGCTTGTGTTTCTTCGCAGGTCGGTTGCTCATTAAATTGCGAATTCTGCGCTACAGCAAGACTTAAAAGGATGAGAAATCTTGAAGTCGCTGAAATCGTAGATCAGGTTGCATTGATTGATAGCCAGAGCAAAATGTATTTCAACAGACCGTTGACCAACATTGTTTTTATGGGCATGGGTGAGCCGATGATGAATTACAAAAACGTGGTGGAAGCCATAAAAAAAATCACTCAGCCGGAAGGTTTGGGAATGTCGCCAAGAAGAATTACCGTTTCTACATCCGGAATTCCGAAGATGATCAAAATGTTGGCAGATGACGAATTGCGTGTGAAATTAGCATTGTCTTTACACTCGGCGATTGAATCTAAGCGTAACGAAATCATGCCGTTCTCAGATAAGTTTCCATTGACGGATATTATGGAATCACTTCAATACTGGTACAAAAAAACAGGTTCTGTAGTTACTTTTGAATATTGCGTTTGGAAAGGTATCAATGATGGAGATGAAGATATTAAAGCTTTAATTAAATATTGCAAACAGATTCCTTCTAAAGTAAACTTGATTCAGTACAACCCAATCGGTGACGGGAAATATGACCAGTGCAACAAACAGGCGGAAGAAAATTACGTTCGTCAGTTAGAAAACGCAGGAATTACCGTAATGATCAGAAAAAGTCGTGGTGGCGATATTGATGCCGCTTGCGGACAGTTAGCGAATAAAAACGCTGAATAAGTATATAAAGATCAATGCGTCATAATGGCTTGATCAATCTTAACGATCAGTTTACACTTAAAATACTATTTTTGCAGAATGAAAAAAACCATTCTGCTTTTAATCATTTGTTTTTCTCAAATTGCTTTTTCTCAGCAGGCAGAAATTTTTAAGCTTAAAAAATTCAGAGTTTCAGTTTTAAACGATTCGATCCAAGAAACTTCTGGGCTGAACTTTTTTGACGGAAAATTATATACTTTCAATGATAGCGGAAATTCTGCAGAATTATATGAAATTGATAAAATTTCAGGAAAAATTCTCAGAGTGTTAAAAACAAGTGCAGAAAACAAAGATTGGGAGGCTTTAGCCAATGACGGACAAAATTTTTACATCGGAGATTTTGGTAATAATTCAGGAACCCGAAAAGATTTAAAAATCTATAAAATTCCTTTTCAAAATAACGAATTGCAGAATAATTTAATGAAAGTCATTTCTTTTTATTATCCTGAACAAAATGATTTTACTTCAAAAAATATTTCTACAGATTACGATTTGGAATCGATGATGTATTTAAACGGAAAAATTCACATTTTCACCAAAGAATGGGCTTCAAAATCGACAACGCATTATACAATTGATCCTGAAAATTATGAAAATCAGGCTGCTCAGAAAATAGAATCTTACAAAACGGGTTTTGTGGTTACAGATGCTTATTATCATGAAAAGAAACTTTATGTTGTAGGGTATACCAAGAAAACTGAGGTTTTTTTAGATGTTTTTAATGAAACAGATCCAGGAATTTTTTTCAAAGAAAATCCAAAACATCTTTATTTAGGAAGTGCATTGACCATTGGACAGATCGAAGGAATTGCCGTTGACGAAAAAGGAATTTATATTTCAGGAGAAAAATTCTATTCACCGATCAAGAAAACCAACCCGTTTTTTTATTTTATCCCTAAAGAAAAGCTCAAACTTTAATTCTGTTAAAATTGGCTGAAAAACCTGTGATAAAACTTTCTTTTATCTACATGGATATAATTTTGGATTTTCCATCTGACCTTTTAAAAAAAATTAGAAATAAACAGATGAAAAAAATTATCTTTGTGAGAATTAATAAATACTCACCCATCATTCTCAGATAGTGGCCAATATTGTAGAAGAAATCAAACGACCGATCAATGAGGAAATGAAACTTTTCGAACAGAAGTTTTATGAATCCATGCAGAGCAAAGTCGCTTTACTCGATAAAGTTACCCGTTTTATTGTTACCACAAAAGGGAAGCAGATGCGTCCGATGTTTGTATTTCTTTGTGCAAAACTGATCGGGAGTGTCAATGAAAAAACCTATCGTGGTGCTTCAATGATTGAGTTGATTCACACGGCAACTTTGGTGCATGATGATGTTGTGGATGAGAGTTTTAAAAGACGTAATTTCTTTTCTATTAATGCTTTATGGAAAAATAAAATTGCTGTTTTGGTAGGTGATTTCTTACTTTCAAAAGCGGTTTTACTTTCTACAGACCATAAAGATTACGATTTGCTTTCCGTGATTTCAAGAACCATCAGAGAAATGTCTGAGGGTGAACTTCTTCAATTGGAAAAAGCCAGAAAACTGGATATTACCGAAGATGTGTATTACGAAATCATCCGCCAGAAAACAGCTACTTTAATTGCTGCTTGTTGTGAAATCGGAGCTTTATCAAATGGAGCCGATGAAAACTTAGCCAAGAAAATGATGGAGTTTGGAACGTACACGGGAATGGCTTTTCAGATCAAAGATGATTTATTCGATTATTTAAGTTCAAACGTGATCGGAAAACCGGTTGGAATTGATATTAAAGAACAGAAAATGACGCTGCCTTTAATTCATACTTTAAAAATTGCCAGCGAAACTGAAAGAAAATACTTTTTCAACACCATAAAACGTTACAACAATGATCAAAAACGTGTAAAAGAACTTATTGCTTTCGTGAAAAGTTCAGGCGGTTTAGATTATGCAATTCAGATGATGAAAGATTTTCAGCAGAAGGCAAAAAATATTCTTGATGAATTTCCTGATTCTGAAGTGCGAAAATCTCTGCACATGATGTTGGATTATGTGATCGAAAGAAAATTTTAATTACAAATTCTGCATCAAAATTTCAATGTTAATTTAAAGAAAACAAAAAAACAGGAATTTTAATCCATTATTGTCGTTGTTATAATAATCACAGCTACAATAATACAAAATAAAGCGATTAAAAATAAATAATCCGCAATACTCTCGTATCTATTCCCCAGACTTTCTTTTCTGGATCGTATCGACATAAAGGAAAATAAACTGCTGCATGCAAAAAACACACATGCAATCCCCGCAAACTCGTCTAAAAATGTATGATGGCTTGTTTTGGTGATTTTTAATGAGGTGATAATGATCATCGAAAATCCCAAAAGATTAGACGATGCATTGAGAATATGTGTAGATTTTTTTTCCATATTACAGAGTTTTATTCAAAGTAAATACATTTTTTTTCATTATCAAATTTTTAAAAAACATTCTTGAAAATTAAAATTAATATAAAAAGTGTATATTAGCAAAATACTTCAGAATTAAAAAATATTTAATATTTGGCTATGCAGACAACCTATATTGAAACTCAGCAGATTTCTTTTCAAGACTTTAAAAATCAGATACTTGAAGATTATAAATTAGGAAGAATCTCTCGTGAAATGTCTTATCTGGGCAGAAGAGAAGTGCTTACCGGAAAAGCGAAGTTCGGAATTTTTGGAGACGGAAAAGAGTTGCCGCAATTAGCAATGGCGAAAGTTTTTAAAGACGGAGATTTCCGTTCAGGATACTACAGAGATCAGACTTTTGCATTGGCTATCGATGCTTTATCGGTTGAAAGTTTCTTTGCACAGTTATATGCGGATACAAGTGTTGAAAGAGAACCTGCATCTGCCGGAAGACAGATGAACGGT
This sequence comes from Chryseobacterium sp. DT-167, assembly GCF_058310155.1. Taxonomy (NCBI): domain Bacteria; kingdom Pseudomonadati; phylum Bacteroidota; class Flavobacteriia; order Flavobacteriales; family Weeksellaceae; genus Chryseobacterium; species Chryseobacterium sp. DT-167. Next base: position 25,604 of record NZ_JBZEEQ010000001.1, read on the forward strand.
CACTTTGCCACAAGAAGTTTAAATGAAGACGGAAGCTGGAAAGATTTGATGGCGCAGAAAAATATTTCTTCTGATATTTCTCCGACTGCCGGACAAATGCCGAGATTATTGGGCTTAGCACAAGCTTCAAAAATATATAAAACCGTAAAATTTGATGGTTCAGAAAAATTCTCCAACGAAGGAAACGAAATTGCTTTCGGAACAATTGGTGATGCCTCAACTGCTGAAGGTCATTTCTGGGAAACTTTAAACGCTGCTTGTGCACTACAGGTTCCGATGATTGTTTCAATCTGGGATGATGGTTACGGAATTTCGGTTCCTACCATGAAGCAGAGAGCAAAAGCTGATATTGCTGAAATGTTAAGCGGATTCCAAAGGAAAGAAGGTGAAAATCAGGGTTGTGAAATTATTCAGGTGAAAGCCTGGGATTATCCGGCTTTGTTGGATGCTTATGCAAAAGCTGAACATTTTGCGAGAACAGAATCTGTTCCTGTGGTTGTTCATGTGATTGAAGTAACCCAGCCTCAAGGTCACTCAACTTCAGGTTCTCACGAAAGATATAAAAATGAAGACCGTTTGTCTTGGGAAGCAGATTTTGACGGATTACTGAAATTTAGAGAATGGATTTTAAACTATTCAATCGAAATTGAAGGTAACGAAGAGATCATTGCAAGTGTTGAAGAATTGGATGCAATCGATGAAGAAGCAAAGAAAAAAGTGAAAGCTGGACAAAAATCAGCTTGGGAAAACTATCAGAAAACGCTTACTGAGTTGGCTTTTTCAGTTTTACCTTTAGTTGAAAACCTGAAAGGACAGAATTCTGAAATTGAAGTGTATGTTAATCAATATAATAAGTTGGTTTCAAAAGCTAAAAAAGATGTTTTCCATTTGGTGAGAAAATCTTTGTTGGCAACAAGAGGAACAGATTCTGCTGAGAGAACTCAATTGATGCAGAAATACAATGATATTTTTGAGGTTGAAAAAGACAATTATTCTTCTCACTTATATTCTCAGTCTCAGTGGAAAGCTGAAAATATTAAAGAAATCAAACCTGTCTATTCTGAAACTTCCGAAGATGTCGACGGAAGAGTAGTGGTGCGAAACAATTTTGATAAAATATTTGAAAAATATCCTCAAACTTTAGTCTTTGGTGAAGATGCCGGAAATATCGGTGACGTAAACCAAGGATTGGAAGGAATGCAGGAAAAATACGGTGATATTCGTGTTGCTGATACCGGAATTCGTGAGGCGACCATTCTTGGTCAGGGAATCGGAATGGCGATGAGAGGTTTAAGACCCATCGCTGAAATTCAGTATTTAGATTATATTTTGTATTGTTTACAGGGAATGAGCGATGATCTGGCGACAGTTCAGTACAGAACAAAAGGCGGTCAGAAAGCTCCTGTAATCATCAGAACGAGAGGTCACAGATTAGAAGGAGTGTGGCATTCAGGTTCGCCAATGGCGGGGATTTTAAATCTTTCTAAAGGTATTTTGGTTTTAGTTCCAAGAAACCTGACAAAAGCTGCCGGATTCTATAATACTATGCTTCAAAGTGACGATCCAGCTGTTATTGTTGAATGTCTGAACGGATACCGATTAAAAGAAAAACAACCGGATAACTTAGGTGAATTTACGGTTCCTGTCGGAAAAATTGAAGTGACCAAAGAAGGAAAAGACGTGACTTTGGTGACTTACGGTTCGACCTGGAGAATTGTGATGGAAGCAGCAGAAGAATTAGAAAAACTAGGGATTTCTGCAGAAGTTATTGACGTTCAGTCATTAATTCCTTTCGACTTAACGCATGAAATTGCTGAGAGCGTGAAGAAAACCAACAGATTGGTCGTAATCGACGAAGATGTGCAAGGCGGAACTTCAGCGTTTATTCTTCAGCAGATTTTAGAGAAACAAAAAGCGTTCAGATATTTAGATTCTGATCCATTGACGATTGCTGCAAATGATCACAGACCTGCATATGCAAGTGACGGAGATTATTTCTCTAAGCCATCTTCAGATGATATGGTAGAAAGAATTTATGCCTTATTTAATGAAACAAATCCTGAGAAATATCCAGCGATATTTTAATTGAGATTTTAGATAAATTTTGAAACCGCTTTCTTTTTGGAAGCGGTTTTTTTAGATTTTTTTTGAAAACTATAACTCTGTTTAAAATATAATTAATAAATACAGTTTGTCATTCCGTAGGAATCTAAATATATATTTTAAAACGAAAACTTAGATTCCTACGGAATGACAAAAAACTGTTAAACTTGAACTGGAAATTACAAAAAAACCACTTCAAGAAAAAATCTCAAAGCGGTCTATTAACAAGCTTAAAAATATCTAAAATTGTCAGAATAATGACAATAATGATTTCCTACAAAATTGTTTTCTAATGTTTTTTGGAATGGCATTTTATGAACCAAAATTGCAGTTGATTTGTACTATAAGGTTTTGTTACATACAAATAACCTTCAAAATCGTTGGTAATACCCCAAGAATTTTTCACCATATAATATTCTTTTTCGGTTTGATCTTTTTGTCAATCCTACCATACAATTTGCACTCCGTGGTTATCGGTAGTTGTATGGTTGTTTAAAAGTATGTAGTGTTCAGTGTTTTTAGAGTGAGTGATTGGATGATTTTATTTATCGGAAAATAATCAATGAACAATATTCCTTATTTTTAGAGAAAGTTTACAAATGTTTCCAACCTTTCTGAAATTTCGTGCATCTATAAGAGTATAAAGCCTGACTATGGAAAGAGAATTACTGTTAGAATGCCAACGGAACGACCGCAATGCTCAGCGGAAGGTCTACGAGAAAATGGGCGGCAAACTGTACACAGTCTGCAAACGCTATCTGAAAAACGACGAAGATATTGAAGAAGTATTGGCAGATACTTTTTATAAAATTTTCACAAAGCTGAATCAACTGCAGAACCACGATATTTTTGAAGCATGGGCAAAAAAAATTGCTGTCAACGAATGTTTGCAGAAATTGAGAAGCATGAAAGTTCTCGACATTTCTTTAGAAGAAGAGCTGATAGAATCAACGGGTTCACCAACCGACAGCATTTCTTTCGAAAAAGACATTCTGAAGCTGCTCAATTTTCTTCCGGAAGGCTGCAGAGCAATTTTCAATCTTTTTGCGATTGAAGGTTATCCGCATAAAGAGATTGCCACAATGCTTTCTATAAGCGAAGGAACTTCAAAATCTCAGCTCAATTTCGCGAGAAAAAAACTTCAGGAACTGCTGGTAAATCACAACATTTAAACTTTTACACAATGGAAAACAATCACGATATAGATAAAAAATTCAATGATGCTTCTCAGTCAGTAGAAGAACCTGCGACTTTTCCGGGTTTTGACAAAGTCTGGGCAAAAGTGGAAGAGAAATTAGATAAGAAAGAAGAGAAGAAAAGAGTTGTTCCTGTTTGGTTCCCTTATGGAATTGCAGCGAGTTTAATTATTGGTTTGGGAGCGTTTTATTTTATTAATAAAAAAGAAGTTGTAGATATTTCAAAACCTCAGATTGCTCAAAATACGGTTTCACCAAAAGTGAGTCCTAAAGTTCAGGTAATTGATAGTACTGTGAAATCTAATATTGAGAAGGAAATCAATTTGGTAATTTCAAACGAACAACAAAAGAAAGAAAATTTAACTTATAATGAATCGAAAATTTTCATTGGCAATAAAATTAGCGGTTTCCGAAAAGATCTTATTTTAAAACAAACTCCTGTCAGTAATTATTTTAAAGAATTTAATGATGGTAAAATTTCACCTCAATTTATTGACACTATTTTGAAAGAAAAAGATATTGAAGAAGTTGTAGTAGTGAATTTAGGGTATGCAAAAATGAAGAAAGAAGATGTTAGAGATATTAGAATTTCCAAATCTCATAAAAGTGAAAATACTTCAACAAGTATTGTTCAACAAGCGTTGGTTGGTAAACTTGCAGGTGTAGATATCTCGTTTGGTTCAGGTCAGCCTGGTTCCTCCAATTTCAAAGATGATGTACGTGGGACTTCTACAATTAATAATAGCAATGCACCATTGTATGTTTTGGATGGAGTCCCTATTTCAGCTAGTGCTTTTCAACTATTAGATCCAAATTCATTTAAAGAAATAGCAATTATTAGGGATTTTGCTACAGCTACTCAGTATGGAGCTTCTGGAAGTTCGGGAGTCATATTATTAAAAACCAAAAAACTTTCAAGAAAAGAAAGAAAACCCCTTAAGCAAATTCAAAAAATTCAGGACAGGATTTCAAAATCAAAACAAATTCAGCAATACAATTCTGAAGAATACGATGCATTTGTAGAAAACCCTTTTGAACTGACGAAAAACCAATCTGTTTCAACATTTTCAATTGATGTCGACAAGGCAGCGTATTCCAATATCCGAAGAATGATTAACAATGGTGAAGTTGTGAATAAGAATGCAGTGAGAATCGAGGAAATGATCAATTATTTTAAATATGATTATCCACAACCGAAAAATGAACAACCATTTTCCATAAACACAGAATACAATGATGCACCGTGGAATCCTAAACACAAATTACTGAAAATAGGTCTTCGGGGAAAAAATATTCCGATGGATAAATTACCAAGTTCAAATTTTGTTTTTCTGATTGATGTTTCGGGTTCAATGGATGCTGCGAATAAATTACCATTATTAAAATCATCTTTCAAAGTTCTTTTGGATCAATTAAGACCACAAGATAAAGTAGGAATTGTAGTTTATGCAGGAAATGCTGGAATGGTTTTGTCTCCGACTTCAGCGAAAGAAAAAGATAAAATTATCGACGCATTAGACAAACTTCAGGCAGGTGGAAGTACAGCCGGAGGACAAGGAATCGAACTGGCGTACAAACTTGCTCAGGAAAATTTTATTAATGGTGGAAATAACCGTGTGATCATTGCAACCGATGGTGATTTTAATGTGGGAGCTTCTTCAACAGGTGATCTTCAGACATTAATCGAAGAAAAAAGAAAATCAGGAGTTTTCCTAACGTGCTTAGGTTTTGGAATGGGCAATTTCAAAGACAACCGCATGGAAACTTTGGCCAATAAGGGCAACGGAAATTATGCCTACATTGACAATATGCAGGAAGCCAACAAGTTTCTCGGAAAAGAGTTTGCCGGAAGTATGTATGCAATTGCGAAAGATGTGAAAATTCAGATTGAGTTTAATCCAAAATTTGTAAAATCTTACCGTCTGATTGGTTATGAAAATAGAAAATTGAAGAATGAAGATTTCACTAACGATAAAATTGATGCCGGAGAATTAGGAAGCGGACATACCGTTACAGCTTTGTACGAAGTGATTCCAAGTGATGTAAATTCTGAGTATTTACCTAAAGAAACCGATTTGAAATATACCAATAATACAAGTTCTGAAAATTTCGGAGACGAGATGGCAACCGTAAAGTTCAGATATAAAAAACCTGACGGAGATACAAGTTCAGAAATTATTCAGGTGGTAAAAAATTCAAATGAATCAATTTCTTCGGCGAGTGACGATTTTAAATTTGCCTCTTCGGTCGCTTGGTTTGGTTTGGTTTTAAGAAATTCAGATTTAATTAAAAACAAAAATCTAGTGGATATTGAAAAACTTTCTAAGAAAGGAAAAGGAAATGATGAAGAAGGTTACAGGTCAGAGTTTGTAAGATTATTGGAAACTTATAAAACCATTCAAAAATAATATATCGTCAAAAAGAAATTTCTTCGGAGATTTCTTTTTTTTCTCTATTTTTAGAAATATTATTACAGATGAAGAAAATTTATGTATTGCCTTTGTTATTTGTGATTCAGATCGCTTTTGCGCAAAATTCTCAGCTTTATTACTCAGGTAAATTTTTAAATGAAAAGAAAAAACCGCAGAATTTCCTGAAGGTTTTAAATAAAAATTCCGGAGTTTATGAGCTGACCGATGAAAGAGGTTTTGCCATTCTTGCAGCAAAAAACCATGACACTTTAGTCTGGAATAACGGGAAAAATACTCAGGTTGTATATGGCGTGAGAGAACTGAAGTCTATTCTTGAAAGTGAAATTAAAAGCGAAAATGTAAAAAATATTTACAGCAAAGATTACGACAGCTTAACAGCCGTTGACGAAAAAGATCAGTTCAGCATCGGAGAAAAAAATATTTACAGCAAAGATTACGACAGCTTAACAGCCGTTGACGAAAAAGATCAGTTCAGCATCGGAGAAAATCACGACTCGATCACAAAGAAATCAGACCGGTATTTTTCTTCGGTAAGAAAATTGCAACTTCAGAAAGATTCATTTTATAAAATTAAAGCTCAGCCTAAAAAGTATCTTGCTTTCAATGGAAGTTTCAGCACTTCGGTTGATGTTAAAAACAGAAATCAAATTCCCAAAACTCAAAGCAGATATGTTCAGGGAAGGTCGCAAAACGGTAATTTGGTTTGGAGAGGTCCTGAAACGGATGAAATGTTTAGTTTTGGTCCGGATATTTCTACTTTAGAATTTGATAATCAACCCTATGAATACGACCAGAACGGAAGATTGGTCAATTTCTCAAACGGACTAAATCCGGCAAAGGTGTACGATAATAATCTTTTTAAAACCACAGTCGGATACAGCAATCATCTGACGATCAATGCGGCACTAAAAAAATATAGTGAAGATCAGTTTCGTTTGTCTTTAGATTTTGGCCAGGAAAAAGATCAGATGTATTTCATCAATCAGTTTGATATCGGAAATGTTTTTAAAGCTAAAATTTATTCTAAAATATTAAAATTTGATGTGAATGCAGGTTTTAATTATGAAGAAAATAAAGCGACAAATACCAACAGAATCGGACTTTTCAACAGAGCATATCAAAATTCTCTGCTCACTTCGGTTTCTTTTTCAAATCTGCAGAATGCGTACCTTCAAAATGATTTACAACGTAGCTACAGCCGATTTGCAGACAATCCTCAATTTTTATTTGATCAAAATCAGAAATACAATTATTACGACAGCAGAAGACAGTTCAACTTTGATCTGAGCAGAAAATGGGATGATTTTAAGCTAAATATTAGTCAGTCCTACGATAATGAAGATTTTTTGAACACTGATCATTATAAAATTTCCACTTACGGTTTTGAAAATGGTTTTTACAACAGGAGAACACAGAAAAACCAGCTTTACAACTCAAATATTTTGGCATCTTATGAATTGGGAGATTCAGATTTTAAAAATATTTTTGGTTTAAATTATATTTTAAACAACAGAAAAGTGAATGTGAATCACAGTTCAGACAGAAATTATCTCTATCAGAGAACTTCACAGGATTATATTTTTAATTATAACATGGAAATTGATGATTACTCAGATTTCCGATTGGGCGTGAATCTTGGAAATTCATTCTATGTTTCAAACACTTCACTGAAAAATAATTATTGGTTGCCAAAAGCTAACGCTTATTTTACTTTTTTAGACATTTTTAATTGGAACAACATCGATTTACAATTCTTGGGAGCTTACACACATCTGAGTGCAGAACCGGAAATTGCCAAATCGTATTCTTCTTATACTACAACACGTTTTTCTGCGCAGAATTCTTCTCAATATCTTCCGTTAAAAGAGGTTGAAACGTTTCAGAATCTTTCAAATATCAATATAAAAGAATGGAAAGCGGGTTTTAAATTCAGTTTGAGTTATAAAATGAATTTTGTAGCAGAATATTTTAGCAGAAAAATGTTTGATGATGTTTTTCCGGTTTATGAAGGGAATAATCTTGTGCTGAAAAATCTTGCAGATCACACTTACAACGGCTATGAAGTCAATTTCAATTATGATAATGTTTTTTTGGGAAGAGACTTCAGAATGAGCAATAAATCTTCGTTTTTCAAATACAGAGATGTTGTTGACAGAGTAAATTCAGGATACAACAATCTTGCGATTTCAGGTTTTGCGGATATTTACAAAACATTGTCTGAAGGTCAGGTTTTAGGTGCGGTGATGGGAAGTTACTTTGAAAGAAATGCTGATGGAAAGTTAATTATTGATGAATTCGGCTATCCCATAAAAGCTTCAGGGTTAAAAATAATTGCAGATCCTACTCCCGATTTTGTAGTAAAATTTACGCACAGTTTCAGTTATAAAATGTTGTCTTTAGACATCAATTGGGAATGGAAAAAAGGCGGACAAGTCTGGAACGGAACTCAGGCTGTTCTCGATTATTATGGGAGATCTCAAACTTCTGCCGATCAGAGAAATATCAAAAATTATGTTTTCGATGGAGTGAATTCTAATGGAACTATCAATCAGATTCCGGTTGATTTTTACAATCCAAATCTGGATGTAACAGAAAATCGTTGGTCGCGATATGGTTATTTGGGTGTTGCTGAAGATTATGTACAAAAATTTGATTATGTGAGGATTAATGATATTTCGTTAACTGCAAAATTCACCGTAGGTTCTTTTCAGAGAGCTTTGGGTGTTACTTTGTACGTCAACAATATTTTTCTATGGCAGGCAAATAACGGAGTAGATTCTAATCAGAATTTCTATGATTTTGATAACAGCCGTGGTCTTGATTTTTTCAATTTGCCATCTTACAAAACTTTCGGTTGTTCGGTTTCTTTTAAATTTTAATATTATGAATTTCAAATATTTATCCTCGATTATATTGCTTGCTTTTTCATTTCTAAGTTATTCTCTGAAGGCTCAGAATCAATTTAAGGATTTTGAAAAAGAAAAAGTCTACGTACAGACCAATCATGTTTTTTACAAGCCGGGTGAAGAAATGTATTTTAAAATTTATGCAGTTCAGGGAGCAAATAATCTCCCGGTAAACCAAAGTAAAGTGATGAATTTTGAATTGATTGATCCGAGCGGAAGTGTGGTAAAAAAATCAAAATATACAATTACAAACGGTCACGCCGAAGGTTTCATCTATTTCGATGATGAAATGAAAGGCGGAATTTATAAAATAAAAGCTTACACCAACTGGATGCAGAATGAAGAAGGAAAAAATGCTTTTGAAAAGGAAATTACTTTGCAGAAAATTGTTTCGCCAAGAATTTTAATGAAACTTGATTTTCCAAAAAAAGGATATGGAGCAGGAGATGAGGTTTTAGCCGATTTTTCGATGAGGAGCTTAAGTAATTTGCCGATTCCTTTTTACGAGGCAGATTTTACGGTGATGCACAACGGTGAAAAAATCAATGAAGGAAAGCTGATTACCGATAAAGAAGGAAAATATCTTTTGAAATTTAAACTGCCGCAAGTTTTAAAATCTTCTGATGCTTTGCTAAATATTAAAGTGAATTTTGATGGTTTTACAGAATCTATCTCAAGAAATATTCCGATTGTTCTCAATCATCTTGATGTGAAATTTATGCCGGAAGGTGGAACTTTCATCAACGGAATTGAGCAGAATATTGCATTTAAAATTTTAGATGAATTTGAAAAACCTGTCGATGCAGTTTTGGGAATTTATAATCAGAACAATCAGAAGATCACTGAAGTTTCAGCTTACAATTTTGGAATGGGAAGTTTCCTTTTTACTCCCCAAAATAATGAAACATATCATGCAAAAGTTTTAAAACCAGAAAATATAAAATCTGTTTACCAGCTTCCAATCGCTAAAAATGAGGGAATTGTTTTTAATCTTAAAAAAGAAAATCAGAAGGTTGTTTTAAAAATTACTTCAACAGGTGAAAAATTGGTTTTGATTACAGGAAGTTTCCGTGAAAAGGAAATTTATAACAGATCGATTTTATTAAAAAATGGTTTAAACGAATTTGAAATTGACGAAAAAGAACTTCCAATTGGTATTTGCAGATTTACCGTTACAGAAAATGAAATTCCTCTTGCAGAACGCATTGTATTTGCGAATGAAAATAAGCAGATGAATGTCAAAATAACACCTTCCAAAAAGAATTATCTGCCAAGAGAAAAAGTGACTGTCACTGTAGAAACAACTGACGAAAACGGGAAACCAATTCCTGCAAATCTTGCAATAAGCGTTGTAGATGATAAGTTGTGGACGTATGCAGATGACAAACAAAATCACATTATTTCCTGGCTTTTAATGGATTCTGAATTGAAAGGCAAGATTGAAAGACCACAGTTTTATTTTGACAAAAAAGAAGAAAAAGCACAGAGAAGTCTGGATTTGGTAATGTTGACGAATGGCTACCGTTATTTTGAGATGATTCCTGAAGTCAAGAACAGTTCTAAATACAAATATCTTCCCGAAAAGAAAAATCCGATCTACGGAATCGTTGAAGATGAAAACAAAAAGCCTGTAAAAGCTGAAGTTTATCTGGTGGAAGGTGATTCTAAAATTCTGAAACAGATCACAACTGAAGGCGGATTGTTCTACTTTTCGGATCTGAATAGCCATTTTTCTTACAGAATTGTAGCAAAATCTCTACAGCCGAAGCAAAAAATCAATGTAAGAATCTTATCTTTTAAATTAAATATCAATCCCTTAGCAAAACAATCTCTCAGTAATATTGATATAGAAGAAATTGTAAAGGAATCTGAAATAAAAGAAAAAAGACCGTCTATTTCTCAAGGTATAGAAAATATTTTAAAAACATTGCCAAATGTAAGTCGATCAGATTCAGCAAATATGGAAAAAAACATTGAAGAGGTTGTTGTTTTGGGTTATAATATGGTAACTGTGAAAAAATCTCTATCATCTATTACTACTGTTTCTTCAGAAACTTTAGAAAACAGACCAAATGTTTCTGTTTTACAATCTTTACAAGGTCAAGTCGCGGGATTAGACATTTCCTCTTCTTCAGGAACACCTGGTTCAGCAAAAATTAATGTACTTATAAGAGGAACTTCTACCATCTCATCTCATTCTGATCCACTCTATGTTGTTGATGGTTATATTTCCAATTCTTCAGAATTCAGGAAGCTAAATTCTAATACTATTGAAAGCATTTCAATTTTAAAAGATGCTGCTGCGACTTCCATCTACGGAAACCGGGGTTCAAATGGGGTTGTAATTATCAATTCAAAAAGAAACAGAAATTCGCAAATAAAATTTGACATCACACCTCGATCGTACTATGCTGTTTTGCCGATTCAGAGGGATAGTTTGGTTACTTATGCTTATTCCAAAAGCTTTTCTTACCCTAGATATGAATCTACAAATACTGCCTATCGTCATGATTACAGAGAAACCATCTATTGGAATCCCATTGTAGAAACCGATAAAAATGGAAAAGCAAAAGTGGAATTCTATAATTCAGATGCCAATTCTGCGTTCAGAATTATGACGGAAGGAATTTCTTCTTCAGGATTGATTGGTCGTGATGAAACTACATATTCTGCGCAAAGCCTGATTTCTATTGATGCGAAAATTCCGCAATATCTGACGAGAACAGATCAGATGACGATTCCTGTGGTGATTAAAAATAATTCTTCCCAAACCAGAAAAATGATTATGAATGTCATTGTTCCGAATCATGTTAAATTGATGGAATATGACAGTTTGATCACTTTAAAACCATTAGAATCCGGAAGATTATTTGTGAAAATGCAGACGGATCATATTGCTGCATCCAACATTCAGTTTACCGTAAAATCGGATGATTTCCGCGAAACAATGATTCTTCCTTTCAACGTTGAAGAAAAAGGATTTCCGCATCATTATTCGATTATCAATAACAAATCTGAAAATTTAAAAATCAATATTCCGGATTATATCAATGGAAGTTTGCTGTCTTCTTACTACGTTTATGAAAATTCTGCCTTGCAGCTGTTTGAAGATTTGGAAAGATTAAAAAGAGAACCTTTCGGATGCTTCGAGCAGCTTTCGTCAACAGTTTATCCTAATATTTTCATTTTGGATTATTTAAAATCTGTAAAAAAGATAAATTATGTTACAGAAAATGAGGTAATCAGAAATATGAAAAAAGGGTATCAGAAAATGTTGAGTTATAAAAATAAAGACGGCGGATTCGGGTATTTCAATAATGCAGAATCTGATGTTTCTTTGTCTGCTCTCGCTTTGCTTGAATTTAAAGCTCTGAAAAAATATGTAAATGTAGACGCAAAATTAATTCAGAATCTGTCAGCTTTCATTCTTTCAAAGAAAAATACAAACGGACAGTTTGAAGTGAGAAGAACTTATGAAATGAAATATCCATATTCAGATCATGCTTGGGCGAGAAATATGTACGTTTTATTTGCTTTGTCTAAAGTGGGTTTTAAAAATGAAATTCAGGATGCTTACAACGTAAATCTGAAAAGAGTTTTGGCGACAAAAGATTCTTATCAGTTGGCTTTGATGGCAAATACTTCTGCAAATCTCGGAAAAATCGAAGATTATAAAACATTGATCAATCTATTAAATCAACAGTATGAAAGTAAAAATGTAAAAACGGAAACTACATTTACAGGCTCCGGAGGAAGATCTGCGAATGCTGAAACTTTGGCTTTATACATGATGGCATTGCAGAAAGATGAAAAAATACATCAGTTGGAAATTGCAAAAGTGGCAGATGAACTGATCAATTTAAATGGTTATTATGGTTTCGGTTCTACACAGGCAACTGCTTTGGCTTTGGAAACATTATCAAATTTCTTTGCTAAAAATGAAATGCTCTACGGAACTGAAAAACCAAAAATCAAGGTAAACGGTGCGGAAATTACCCCAAACAATAGTTTTGCTTCAGCTTTTAAAACCGGAGAAAACGAAATCTCCGTTGATTATGCTGCTAAAAAAGGTTTGCCTTACAAATTAGACTATAATTATTACACCTTGAAAGCTCCTGAAAGTCAAAATATACCTGTAACGTTAGAAACAAAACTGAAATCTGACATTTCAAAAGTGGGAGAGACCAACAGAATGACCGTTACTGTAAAAAACAAAATCAACGGACAATTGGCAATGACAACCGCCAAAATCGGAATTCCGGCAGGATTGACTCTGCAAAATGCTTTGCTGAAAGATCTAATTGACAAAAAACAGATTTCTTATTTTGAAATTTTTGATAATTATCTGGTTTTGTATTGGGAACATTTTGATGCTAATGAAACGAAGGTTATTAACTTAGACTTAAAGGTGGAATTTGCAGGAGAATATACCGGAAAAGCCAGTAATGTTTACCTCTACTACATGCCGGAAGCAAAATTCTGGAATGAGGGAATTTCTGCTAAAATTGAACCTTAAATTAAATTTTACTGAAACCTTTGTAAATTTTTGCATCTATACAATAGAATGAATGTGTTTAAAATATTTTCGAAAAAAATAATGAATATGAAAAAATTATGTATTACAACATTGGCTTTGGCTTTGTTAGGAGGTTGCAAAACCAAAAATGTTCCCGATTCTACAGCAGAATCTCAAAAATTAAGCATTAAAAAAGATAAAGATCAGGACGGTCTGAAGAACAGCCGTGATAAATGCCCCGAAATTGCTGGACCTATTGAAAATAAAGGCTGTCCTTGGCCAGATTTAGACAACGACGGTGTTCCTGATAAAGATGATTCCTGCAAAGATATTGGAGGACCAGTTGAAAATAATGGTTGTCCATGGCCGGAAACTGACGGAGACGGCGTGATTGATAAAGATGATGCGTGTCCTACCGTTGCAGGACCTGCTGAAAACAATGGCTGTCCTTGGCCGGATACAGATGGAGATGGAATTTTAGATAAAGACGATGCTTGTCCCACAGTTCCCGGTTTACCGGAATATAATGGTTGTCCAAAACCGAAAACTATGGTAGCAGAAGAAATTTCTATGGAATATTCTATGCGTACTGTTGCAGGAAACAGACCACGCAATTCAAATTCAAAACCCGTAAAACAAGCCAAATCTGCAACAGATAAAAAAAATTATGGTAAAAAGATCACGACTACAAAAGGAAAGAAAGGAGTACAACCCATCAGTAATACCGATGAAGAGTACAATTCATTAGTTGAAAATCCTTTTGAACTGGCAAAAAATCAGTCTGTTTCTACATTTTCGATTGATGTTGATAATGCTTCATACTCAAATATTCGAAGAATGATCAATTACGGAAGTGTAGTCGACAAAGACGCTGTAAGAGTTGAAGAAATGATGAATTATTTTAAATATAATTATCCTCAACCTGAAAACAAGCAACCTTTTTCAATCAATACAGAATACAGCGATTCTCCGTGGAATCCTGATCATAAACTGTTAAAAATAGGTCTTCAGGGAAAAAATATAGGCATGGAAAATCTCCCGAATTCCAATATAATTTTTCTGATTGACGTTTCAGGATCGATGAGCGACCAAAATAAACTTCCGCTTTTAAAATCTTCATTTAAAGTTTTGTTGGATCAGCTAAAACCACAAGACAAAGTCGGAATTGTTGTATACGCAGGAAGCGCAGGGATTGTTCTGGAGCCGACTTCTGCAGCGGAAAAAGTAACAATTTTAAAAGCTTTAGATCAACTTCAGGCAGGAGGAAGCACTGCCGGAGGAGAAGGAATTGAGTTGGCTTACAAATTAGCTAAAGAAAGCTTTATCAAAGGCGGAAATAATCGTGTAGTTTTGGCGACTGATGGAGATTTTAATGTTGGAATTTCATCTGAAAAAGATCTTGAAAGTTTGATTGAGGAAAAAAGAAAAACAGGAATTTTCCTTACTTGTCTAGGTTACGGAATGGGAAATTATAAAGACAACAGACTCGAAACTTTAGCAGACAAAGGCAACGGAAATTACGCTTACATCGATAATTTGCAGGAGGCAAATAAGTTTTTGGGAAGAGAATTCGCAGGAAGTATGTATACAATTGCTAAAGATGTGAAAATCCAGATTGAGTTTAATCCGAAATTTGTAAAATCATACCGATTGATTGGTTATGAAAACAGAAAATTGAGAAACGAAGATTTTACCGATGATAAAATTGACGCAGGAGAATTGGGAAGCGGTCATACTGTGACAGCTTTGTACGAAATCATTCCTGTAACTGTAAATTCAACATTTGCTCCGAAAGAAAATAAACTGAAATATTCTACTACCACGGCTTCTCAAAACTTTGGAGATGAATTGGCAACAATTAAGCTCCGTTATAAAAAACCTGACGGTGACAAAAGTACTGAGATCACAAAAGTGGTAAAGAATTCTGAAGAATCTTTGGCGCAATCAAGTCCGGATTATAAATTTGCATCTTCCGTCGCTTGGTTCGGCTTGGTTTTGAGAGATTCAAAATTGATTAAGATAAAAGATTTAGATAAAATTGAAAATCTGGCAAAAGAAGGAAAAAACAAAGATGAAGAAGGGTATAGATCTGAATTTATACGATTGGTTGAAAGCTATAAGGCAATTCAGAAATAAAATACAAAACAGGCATTCAAACGGATGTCTGTTTTTATTTAAAATAAACTTTCAAATATTATTGAAAATTCAAAAACTATGATTATCTTTGTAAGAGTAAAACTGAATTAACTGCAAAACATATTAACTAAAAAAATGAAACTCTCAGAAGCCAAAGAAAAATACATTCAGACTTGGGGAACATTTGCCACGAGTTGGGGAATCAACCGCACAATGGCACAGGTTCATGCTTTGCTTTTGGCAAACGGAAAGCCGCTTTCTACCGATGAGGTTATGGAAATGCTTGAAATTTCCAGAGGAAACGCTAATATGAATCTTCGTGCTTTGATGGATTGGGGAATTGTAAAAAAAGAGTTTATCAAAGGTGACCGAAAAGAATATTTCATTGCAGAAAAAGACGTTTGGTTTTTGTTTAAACAAATTACCAAAGAGCGAAGAAAAAGAGAAATAGAGCCGGTTGTAGCATTTCTTGAAGAGCTAAAAAATATTGAAGACAACAATTCTGATGAAGCCAAAGAATTTATCAAATTGATGGACGATTTTAGCAACGTCACAAGCAAAATCAACAATATTATGGATCTCGCCATCAAAAGTGATGATCATTGGCTGGTCGGAAAGATCACCAATTTATTAAAATAGAAAGGACTTCAAAAATCCTTTTTTATTTCAAATTAACTTTCAATAATTACTGAAAATATTATAATTATGAAAAACTTAATCATTCATTTAGTTCTTATTTTTTATTTCGGAGGAAAAACAAAACGAATAAACTTTTAAAATTATTGCCATGAAAACTTTCATAAAAATCGATTATTACATCCAAATGGTTGTTGCTTTAAGCTTTATAATACTTTTAATAACAGATATTGCTGTGTTTGATAGTGGTTACAGTTGGATAGGATATTTTGTGATGGCTGCTTTCCACACGGTCAGTTTTATAATCAAAATATTCTCAAAAAATTATTCCAAAAGCATCGGATTCAAAATGTATTCATTTACTAGTCTTACAATTCTTATCTCATTACTCATTGTCATTGTGTTTGAAGAGATAGAGTGGGTGACGAATTTTGTAGGGTTTATTTTAATGTTTGGAATTCCTCTTACTCCAATTTTAGCGATTTTTTATTTAATTATTGTTTATACAGATTATCAGGAATCTTTAACACAAAATTCTTAATCCATTAAAACTAAAGAGATGAAAACACTACAAAATCACACCCTCATCTACGACAACGAGTGCCCAATGTGTAACATCTATTCAAAAGGTTTTATCAAATGTGGAATGTTGGATGAAAGCGGAAGAGAAGCCTTTACAGAACTGACTTTCAAAAATAAAGATTTAATAGATTTCAACCGTGCAAAAAACGAAATTGCCCTAGTTGACCACAATCAAAACAAGGTGATTTACGGTTTAGACAGTTTATTGTTAATCATTGGAAATTCCTTTCCGTTATTAGAAAAAATTGCCAGAATACGACCTCTGTATTGGATTTTCAAAAAACTTTATTCTTTTGTTTCGTACAATCGGAAACAGATTATTCCTTCTGCAAAAGATCAAACGGAAAAAGCATGTATTCCTGATTTTAATATAAAATACCGAATTGCTTACATTGCATTAGTTGCTATTTTTTCAGGATATATTTTAAGTGTTTTTTCAGCTAAATTAGGTTTAGGCGTGAAGGAAAACTTTTTAAGAGAATTTGCCATTTGCTTAGGGCAGATTGTCTGGCAAACATTATTTTTAAAATCATATTTAAAAGAAAAACTCTGGGATTATCTCGGAAATATGATGACGGTTTTAATAATTGGAACTTTACTTTTAATCCCGGCTTTATTTTTAAATCTAAATTCAATTTCATCAATTATTTACTTAGGAACTGTAGTTTTCATCATGCTTTTGGAACACTTGAGAAGATGTAAAATTTTAAAATTAAATTATCTTCCAACAATTTTTTGGATGATTTTCAGAACATTGGTACTTATCACATTAATATTTTTATATGTCTAAAATTCATTTAAAAACCATCATCAAAGCCGATATTCACAGAGTTTTCGATTTGGCAAGAGATATTGATTTGCATCAAAAGTCAACTTTTAAAACAGGCGAAAAAGTAATTGCCGGAACGATTTCGGGCTTGATTGAAGCGGGTGAAACGGTTACTTGGCGGGCAAAACATTTAGGCTTTTATCAAATTTACACTTCAGAAATTATTGAGATGCAAAAGCCATATCAGTTCACGGATGTCATGTTGAAAGGAACGTTCAAGTCATTAAAACATCAACATATTTTTTCTCAAAAAGGCGAAAACACAATCATGACCGATATTTTCGAATTTGAATCACCATTCGGAATTATCGCAAAACTTTTTAACAGATTTTTCCTTAAAAATTACATGACGAATTTTCTAATCGAAAGAAATAAACTCATCAAAAAAACAGCAGAGTTATCTGATTGAAAATTAAATATTTAACCAATAAAAAATTATTTCATCTTAAACAATTCAAAAACAAAAATTATGAATTTCCTGAAAGCCGAATGGCGAAAATTAGCAATCATCAATTACGAAATAGATCCCGAAATATTAATAAAATATCTTCCAAAATGAACTGAACTCGATTTCTATAAAGGCAAATGTTATGTGAGTCTCGTAGGTTTTATGTTTTTAAATACCAAATTATTAGGACTTCCAATTCCTTTTCACAGAAATTTTGAGGAGGTAAATCTTAGATTTTATGTTAAGAAAAAAGAAGGAAATGAGTGGAAAAGGGGAGTAGTTTTCATCAAAGAAATTGTTCCGAAACCTGCATTAAGTTTTGTGGCAAACTCAATTTACAGAGAAAATTATCAGACAATGCGTATGAAAAATCATATTCAGCATAGCAAAAATGATTTCATGATCAAATATTCCTGGAAAGACAAAAGTTGGCATTCTATCGAAATAACTGCCGACAATAAAGCATTACCGATGGAAAATGATTCAGAATTTGAATTTATCACGGAACATTATTATGGTTTTACAAAAGGATCCAACAAAACCTCAGAATATGAAGTCTGTCATCCAAAATGGGATTGGTACAAAGTCAGAAATCATCAGCTCGAAATCTGTTTCAACAAGATTTACGGAAATGATTTTGAATGTCTAAATCATCAGGAACCCCTATCGGTCATGCTTGCAGAAGGATCTAAAATTATCGTGAAAACGAAAAAGTATTTAGTTTAGAAAAATTAAATAAAAGTCAGAAAGCCTGCTGAAATTTATTTTGTCTAAAATATTTTAATTCAAAAATCATTTGCTTATGTGTTAAAAAATGTTTGTTGCTTTTGTGGTTAAAGATTAAATTAGCAAAAACTAAAAACTTTATGGTAAGTAAAAAAACGAAAACCCTGTTTTTCTCGTCACTTTTACTCTCATCTACTTATTTTTCACAGGCTCACAATGTTTCGGAGGGTTACCAGAAACCGACAGATCCGCTCGTAATTCAAAATCTGGAAAACTGGCAGGATTTGAAATTCGGACTGTTTATGCATTGGGGAACCTACAGCCAGTGGGGAATTGTGGAGAGTTGGAGTCTATGCCCTGAAGATGAATCCTGGACACAAAGAAAACCGGAATACGGAAAATCTTACTACGAATATGTGAAAAACTATGAAAATCTTCAGACGACTTTTAACCCGACTCAGTTTAATCCACAAAAATGGGCAGATGCAGCAAAAAAAGCCGGAATGAAATATGTGGTCTTTACCACAAAGCATCACGATGGTTTTGCAATGTTTGATACTCAGCAATCTGATTATAAAATTACGTCTTCAAAAACACCTTTTTCCAAAAACCCGAAAGCGGATGTGACAAAAGAAATTTTCAAAACATTCCGAAAAGAAGGCTTTAAAATTGGGGCTTATTTTTCAAAACCCGACTGGCATTCTGATGATTATTGGTGGTCCTATTTTCCGCCAAAAGACAGAAATGTGAATTATGATCCGAAAAAATATCCCGAAAGATGGGAAAATTTTAAAAAATTCACATTTAATCAATTAAATGAAATCACTTCAAATTATGGTAAAATCGATATTCTTTGGCTGGATGGAGGTTGGGTTCGTCCATTTAATACTATTGATCCAAAAGTAGAATGGCAGAGAACCATCAAGGTCGAACAGGACATTGATATGGATAAAATCGGGACGATGGCTCGGAAAAACCAACCTGGAATTATCATTGTAGACCGCACTGTTCCTGGAAAATGGGAAAATTATGTGACGCCGGAGCAGGCCGTTCCCGAACATACTCTGTCAATTCCATGGGAAAGTTGCATCACGATGGGAGATTCTTT
Organism: Chryseobacterium sp. DT-167; assembly: GCF_058310155.1. Lineage (NCBI taxonomy): Bacteria > Pseudomonadati > Bacteroidota > Flavobacteriia > Flavobacteriales > Weeksellaceae > Chryseobacterium > Chryseobacterium sp. DT-167. Next base: position 45,222 of record NZ_JBZEEQ010000001.1, read on the forward strand.
TTCGTATGTGCCGAATGATAATTATAAGTCGTCTCAAAAGATTATTGAAACTTTAATTAAAATCATTTCGAGAGGAGGAAATTATCTGATGAATATCGCGCCCGGTCCCAATGGAGACTATGATCCGATTGTCTACGAAAGGTTAAACGAAATTTCTGACTGGATGGATAGCAATCAGTCGGCTGTTTTTGCAACAAGAAGTATAGCGCCTTACCACGACGGAAATTTTTATTATACTCAAAGCAAAGACGGAAAAACGATGAATATTTTTCATATTGATGAAAAGACAGATTATCAGTCCCCATCGGCTTTAAATTTTTCTATTCCTGAAAATTTTAAACCAAAATCATTGAAAATTCTAGGATTAGCAGATAAAATTCAATGGAAAAAAACAGGAAATTCTATTGAAATTAATTTGCCTAAAGAAAGAAATCAATTAAAATATGCAACCGTAATTCAAATTACACAATAACTATAAACTGTCTTTAAAACGACCTAGGAAATCGCAGCGTTAAGAAAATTAAAACTTAATCCGTTAAGAAATTCCCATTGTTTGAAGCGCGACACAAATATTGAACCGAAGAACGAATATTGAATTCGCGCAATTTTTGGGAATTTTAGGATTAAATTTTAATTTTTAGCGGAGAGTTCCAAGTCTTGAATTTTTGGTTCTTTTGTTTCAAGACAAAAGAACAATAATTAAATCAAATTATTTATGTGCTTTAAATTTCGTTTTAAAATCATAGCAATTTCATTATTGAGTTCTATATTCATCTCAGCTCAAAAACCGTTATACAAAGATCCGAAACAGCCTGTAGAAGCCAGAGTTCAGGATTTACTGAAAAGAATGACGCCGGAAGAAAAATTCTGGCAGTGTTTCATGATTCCCGGAGATTTGGATAACGTTCCGAAAGGTCAGTATTCCCACGGAGTTTTCGGTTTGCAGGTAAGTGCGGGAAATCAGAGCGGTGGAGCTGCCGGACAAATGTTGACCTATAATGCCAATGAAGATGCGGAAAGATTAGCCAAAAAAATCAATGCGATCCAAAAATATTTTGTGGAAGAATCCAGATTGGGAATTCCGATTATCCCTTTTGATGAGGCTTTACACGGATTAATGCGAGAAGGAGCAACGGCTTTTCCACAGGCGATCGGTTTGTCTGCAACTTTCAATCCGGAGTTGATGAGGGAAGTTTCGTCGGCCATTGCAAAAGAATCGAAGCTGAGGGGAATTCGTCAGATTTTGACGCCGGTTGTGAATTTGGCGAGTGATGTTCGATGGGGAAGAACCGAGGAAACGTATGGTGAGGATCTGTTTTTAACTTCTGTGATGGGTGTAAATTTCGTCAGTTCTTTTGAAAATCAGGGAATTATTACAACTCCGAAGCATTTTTTAGCGAATGTGGGCGAGGGCGGAAGAGATTCGTATCCTATTCATTGGAGCAAAAGATATTTGGAGGAAACACATTTGATTCCTTTTCAAAAAGCCTTTAAACAAGGGAAAAGTCGTTCTGTAATGACTTCTTATAATGTGTTGGACGGAAGACCTTCCACGGCGAATCATTGGTTATTGACCGAAAAATTAAAAAACGAATGGAATTTCAAAGGTTTTGTCATCAGTGATGCAAGCGCGGTGGGTGGTGCAAATGTGCTGCATTTTACAGCAAAAGATTACGATGATGCTTCTGCACAGGCGATCAATGCTGGGCTTGATGTGATTTTCCAGACAGAATATAACCATTATAAATTGTTTATTCCGCCGTTTTTGGATGGAAGAATTTCTCAGGAAAGAATTGATGATGCGGTTTCGAGAGTTTTACGGGCGAAATTTGAACTCGGTTTGTTTGAAAATCCTTACGTTTCTGATGCAGCTATTTCGGAATTAAAAAAATTAAATCACAAACCTTTAGCCGAAAAAACAGCTATTGAATCTTTTGTTTTGCTTCAAAATAATAATCAGACACTTCCGATTTCAGGAAATATTAAAAAGATTTTGGTGGTTGGAACTGATGCAGTTGATGCAAGATTGGGTGGTTATTCGGGACCGGGAAATAAGAAAGTGAGCATTTTGGATGGAATTAAAAATTTCGTTAAAAATAAAAATATTGAAGTGAATTATTCAAAAGGAATTGACTGGAATTTGAAGAGTTTCACGACAGTTTCAGCTGAATTTTTATCTTCTGAAAACCAAAAAGGACTAAAAGGAAACTATTTTTCCAATTCTGATTTAAAAGGAAATCCCGCATTTGAAAAACAGGACGAACAGTTGAATTTTAAATGGACTTTATATTCTCCAAATCCTGAAAAATTACAATCGGACAATTACAGTGTTCGCTGGACAGGAAAATTAGAAGCTCCAAATTCTGGAAAATATCAATTGGGACTTCGTGGAAACGATGGTTTCAGATTATATTTAAATGGAAAATTAATGATCGACAATTGGGAAAAGTTGAGTTATTCAACCAAAACGGTTGATATTGATTTTATTAAAGGTCAAAAATATGATATCATTGTTGAGTTTCATGAAAACAGGGGAGAAGCAAACATCGAATTGATCTGGAATTATGGTTTAAATGATGGGCAAAAAGATTTTAATGATGCTTTGCAACTGGCTCAAAATGCAGATTATATCATCATTACAGCCGGAATTCATGAAGGGGAATTTCAGGATCGTTCTTCGTTGAGCCTGCCAGGAAATCAGGAAAAATTTATTCAGGAAATTTCAAAATTGAATAAAAAGATTGCGGTTATTTTGGTGGGTGGTTCTGCCATTAAAACTACTGATTGGAAGGACAAAGTCGGAGCCATTTTAGATGTTTGGTATCCCGGAGAAGAAGGTGGGAATGCCGTGGCAAAAGTGCTTTTCGGGGCAGAAAATCCATCAGGGAAATTGCCGGTTACGTTTCCGATTGAGGAAGGTCAGTTGCCTTTGACCTACAATCATCATCCGACAGGAAGGGGAAATGACTATCACGATTTGAGTGGTGAACCATTGTATCCTTTTGGTTTTGGTCTGAGTTATACGACTTTCGAAATATCTGATTTACAATTAAATAAAATAAAATTTACTGAAAACGAAACGATTGTAGCTACAATTATGGTTAAAAATACAGGCTCAAAAACGGGACGAGAAGTGGTTCAGTTATATGTAAAAGACTTGCTGGCTTCCGTTTCAAGACCGATTATCGAATTGAAAGGGTTGAAAAAAGTTGAGTTAAAACCTGGAGAATCAAAGCAAATTTTGATTGAAGTTCCGGTTCAGGAATTGAAGTTTTTAAATGAAAAAATGAATTGGATCGTCGAAAAAGGAACCTACAGAATTATGGTCGGAAACTCATCAAAAAACCTTCCTTTAAAGCAGAATATTGAAGTTGAATAAAACCTCTTCATAATGTGGTATGATATATGTAATGTTTAATATGAATCTGAATGAAATAATTTAAATCATTCAAAAAATAAAATGTCATGAAAAAATTATTAATATCAACCGTATTGTTATTTGGATTATCAATAAGTGTATATGGACAAAGACGTCCGCCTGCTCCGCCACATCCGTCAAAAACGGAACTGACAAACAGTAAATCCAGAGAATTGCAGAAAAGATACAATGCAGAGAAAAAGCTGATCATGAATCATCCGGTGGCTACAAAAAAAATGAAGCAGGAGCAACTGAAAGCTTTGAATTTAAGATATCAGAATGAAAGAAAACTGCTTAATAGTACAAGGTAAATAATCAATCTTATGATTTGATTTACTAATCAGAAAAATCTTATTTTAAATAAATCGAATGAGAGAATGCATTTTTGCGTTCTCTTTTTTGTTTAAAATTAAACTGTAAAACTTTGTTTCTCATGAAAGCTGTTATGAAGCTTTAAAGGAATAGTTTTTGTTCGTGAAATGTAGAAATTTCAATAATCTATCAAATCACTCAATAAAATTTATGAAAAAATTTATTCTACCTATTTTACTCGCAATTGTTGTAAGCTGTAAAGACAAAAAAAGTTCAGAAAATATGAAAACAGACGAAGTAAGAACGGAAACCGATACTTTGCAGTTGCCTGCTCCGGACGAAAAAAGTGCTAAAAATAAATTTAGTAACGTGATCGGATGGCCATCGGGAAAAACTCCGGTTGCTCCTGAAGGATTTACGGTAACAAGATTTGCAGAGAATATTAAAAGTCCACGAAATATGATTCAGGCATCTAACGGAGATATTTTTGTTGTACTTTCCAATTCTGAACGTACCGCAAAAGAAAAGATCAAAAACGACATCAGCGGAAAAAGCGATGCTGAAGTTGGCGGAAAATCAGCCAACAGAATTATTCTTTACAGGGATGCAAATAAAGACGGGGTTGCAGAATCTTCTTCTGTTTTTCTTGATAATTTAAATCAACCATATGGAATGTTGATTATTAAAGACCAATTTTATGTAGCAAATACCGATGGACTTTGGGTTTATCCTTATAAAGAAGGTGAAACAAAAATCACAAAACCGGGTAAGAAAATCGTCAATCTTCCGGCAGGAGGTTATAATAATCACTGGACGAGAAATTTAATTTCAAATAAAGATCAGTCGAAAATTTATATTTCTGTTGGATCAGGAAGCAACGTTGGAGAAAACGGAATGGAGTATGAAGTGCGAAGAGCTAATATATTAGAAGTAAATCCTGACGGAAACGGAGAAAAGATATTTGCAGCAGGACTCAGAAATCCTGTGGGAATGGGCTGGAATCCTGTAACCGGAGAATTATGGACTGTCGTGAATGAAAGAGATGAATTAGGTGATGAGCTAGTTCCAGATTATTTGACAAGTGTAAAAAGAGATGCATTTTACGGATGGCCTTATGCATATTTTGGAAAGCATGAAGATCCGAGAAGAAAAGGAGAAAAACCAGATTTGGTTGCAAAAACAATCGTTCCGGATGTTCCATTGGGAGCTCACACCGCATCTTTGGGACTGACTTTTTATACAGGTCAACAGTTTCCGGAAAAGTATAAAAACGGAGCGTTCATCGGACAGCACGGATCATGGAACCGTTCTTCGTTAGCAGGTTATCAGGTTGCTTTTGTACCATTTAAAAACGGGAAAGCTTCAGGAGGTTATGAACCTTTTCTGACAGGTTTTATTGCAGATAAAGATAAAGGAGATGTGTATGGAAGACCGGTCGGTGTTTTACAGATTGCAGACGGTTCTTTACTCGTAGCAGATGATGTCAGCGGAATTGTCTGGAGGGTTTCCCAGAACAAGAATAAGTAAAAAATAGGAAAAGCAACTTGATAAGGTTGCTTTTCGTTTTCGTCAATATTTTTCCTTAAATTCGCATAAAAATTTTAAGCTAATGAATTACGATATTATTGTCATCGGAAGTGGTCCTGGTGGATATGTTACAGCAATCAGAGCAGCACAGTTGGGTTTCAAAACCGCAATTATCGAGAAAGAAAGTTTAGGAGGAATCTGCCTTAACTGGGGATGTATTCCAACGAAAGCTTTGTTGAAGTCGGCTCAGGTTTTTCATTACATCAATCACGCTGAAGATTATGGTTTAAACAAAGTGGAAGCGAGTTTTGAGTTTCCGAATGTGATCCAGAGAAGCCGTGGTGTTGCTTCTAAGATGAGCAAAGGAATCGAGTTCTTGATGAAAAAGAACAAAATTGATGTAATTCTTGGTACAGCTAAAGTTCAGAAAGGTAAAAAAGTTTCTGTAACAGATAAAGAAGGTAAAGTAACCGAATATTCAGGAACAAACATCATTATTGCTACTGGAGCTCGTTCAAGAGAATTGCCAAACTTGCCTCAGGACGGTAAAAAAGTAATCGGATACAGACAGGCATTATCTCTTCCTGAGCAGCCAAAATCTATGATCGTTGTAGGTTCCGGAGCTATCGGAGTTGAGTTTGCTGATTTCTATAATACAATGGGAACAAAAGTAACTGTTGTTGAATTCTTACCAAATATTGTTCCTGTGGAAGACGAAGAAATCTCAAAACACTTAGAGAAATCTCTGAAAAAATCAGGTATCGAGATCATGACCAACGCATCTGTTGAAAGCGTAGACACAAGCGGAAACGGCGTGAAAGCGACGGTGAAAACAGAAAAAGGAAACATCACCCTTGAAGCTGATATTTTATTATCTGCTGTGGGAATCGCTGCAAACATCGAGAACATCGGTCTTGAAGAAGTGGGAATCCAGACAAATAAAGGTAGAGTTTTGGTTAATGAATGGTACGAAACTTCAGTTCCTGGTTACTATGCAATCGGAGATATCATCCCGACTCAGGCTTTGGCACACGTTGCTTCTGCTGAAGGAATCACTTGTGTAGAAAAAATCAAAGGCTTGCACGTTGAAAAAATCGACTATGGCAATATTCCGGGATGTACTTACTGTCACCCAGAAGTGGCTTCTGTTGGTCTTACTGAAAAACAGGCTAAAGAAAAAGGTTACGAGATCAAAGTTGGTAAATTCCCTCTTTCTGCAAGTGGAAAAGCGACTGCAAACGGAAATACAGACGGTTTCATCAAAGTGATTTTTGATGCGAAATATGGAGAATGGTTAGGTTGTCACATGATTGGTGAAGGAGTAACCGATATGGTTGCAGAAGCTGTTGTTGCCAGAAAACTGGAAACTACAGGTCACGAAATCATCAAATCTATTCACCCGCATCCAACGGTTTCTGAAGCCATTATGGAAGCTGCTGCTGCTGCATATGGTGAAGTGATTCACATTTAATTTTTTTGCTTTGACAGAGGTGTAGATCTTTTGACAAAGTTTAACAATATCAAAACCACAGATTTTTTTCTGTGGTTTTTTGTTTTTCTTAAATATTTTTTATGGTTTTATTTCGCTTATTTTCTTAATTTTATTCATATTAATAAACTACAAATTAAAATTAAATTATGTTTAAAAAATTAGCTGCAGAAGCTTTAGGATTAGGAGATATAGGTAAAATTATTCCTTCCCAGGATTATGATAAAGTAGATTCTGATGATTACATTCTTTCGGAAGATCAGGAAAAAATTTTCTTCCTGATTAAATCTAAAAGAGATGAGTATTGCTTTACCAACAGAGCATTGATCCATATTGACGGAGCTAGTGCAATTGACCGAAAGAGAATTTTGAGAAGATATGAATACTATCAGTTTCCTTTCTCGAATGTAGTGTTGCAGACTGCAGGAACAATTGACCTGGATGTTGAAATATCATTTAATATCGGAAATGTTCCTTTAATGATCAGTGTTGCAAAAGGGCAGGTTGATCAGCTGAAAGATTTATACAAAGCACTCTTGGCAATTCAGCAGGTGGTTCATCACAATCATTCACTGTTGAATTTTTCAAATGACAGTTTGCAGAAAGCAATAACAACTGTAGCATCAGGAAAGCAGGAAAACGTTTCGAAAAGTCAGGAATTAAGAACAATTAACGAATATATTTTCGCCTGGAATACAACCAGTTTTGATAAATATACCCAAAAAGATTTCTCTAAAATTTTTGAAAAGTATATCAATAATTAGAATTTAATTCTGAAAGTTATCAATAAACCACAGATTTTTTGTCTGTGGTTTTTTTTTTTTTCATGCAATAAAAATTATTGGTAATGCATAATATTTAACGTCATTATTACTGTTTTTCCAGAGAGTTTTCATTAAATTTATTCAATGAATTTTGAAAAAACAGGATTGGTTTTATCGGGAGGCGGTACAAAAGGTATTGCTCATGCAGGGGTTTTAAAATTTCTGAGCGAGAAAAATATTGACATTGATATTCTGTCATGTTGCAGTGCAGGATCCATTGTCGGCTGTCTTTATGCAATCGGGAAAAAGCCTGAAGAAATTTTAGATTTCTTTCAGTCCATCTATTTTTTTAACTGGAAACATTTTACGTTTAATCAACCAGGATTGGTTTCCTCCATTATTTTTGCCAATTACCTTAAGCCAATTTTTCAGGATATGAAAATTGGTGATTTAGATAAAGAAGTGCGAATTGTTGCTACAGAACTAGTTTCAGGAACGGAGAAAATATTTGATAAAGATTTTAATGTAATCGATGCAATGATTGCTTCGTGCTCAATTCCCGGAATTACAACGCCTTATATTTTGGGTGAAGAAATGTATTGTGATGGGGGAGTTCTCAATAACTTTCCGGCAGATATTATCAGAAACGACTGTGATAAATTGATCGGAGTATTTGTTTCGCCGCCGCATGATATTAAAATTACTGATCTTAAAACCATTAAATCTATCGTTTCCCGCTCTTTCGATCTGTTTTCCTACAGAGTTGAAAAAGTAAAATTTGAATATTGTGACTGGCTTATTTCTTCAAAAGATCTTTCCGCTTTCGGAAATTTTGAAAGAAAAAAAGATCGTCTCGAGCAAATTTATAACATCGGATATGAAGCTGCCAAAAGCAGTTATTCGGAAAATGATTTTATGAAGGCGTTGAAAAACTAGGGTTATTTTACAAAAATATCCGTAAACTCAAAACTTTTACCGTTAAACAATCCTTTATCGCTTAGTTTTAATTCAGGGATAACCAAAAGTGCCATAAAAGACAAACTCATATAAGGAGCTCTCAACTTACTTCCCAATTCTTTAGCTCTTCGGTCTAATTGGATATATAATTCTGCAACTTTTTCGGCTGGAAGATGGGTCATAATTCCTGCAATTGGCAATTCCAAAACCAATTCTTCAGTTTCTGTAGCCAATGAAATTCCTCCTTTTGCTTTGATTACTGCATTGACCGCTTTACAAATATCCTCATCATTCGTTCCTACGACAACGATATTATGACAATCGTGGGCGACACAGGAAGCGATCGCTCCACTTTTTAAACCAAAATTTTTAATAAATGCTACTGCAACAGGCGCGTCATTGTAACGATTGACAACGGCAATTTTCAGAATGTCTTCCTCGATGTTTGATTCAGCAAATCCATCAATGACTAAAGTTTCTTTTTGAATTTCATGGGTAATTAATTGTCCGTCTAAAGCTTCTATTACCCGAGTTTTTTCACCTTCACTTTTAATTTTAAAGTCAGAAGGCTGTTTCAGGTTGCAATTAAAATTATTCACAATCGGTGCTTCAACAGATTCAATAAATGATTTTCCGTTCTCTGCAACCAGTTCTCCGTTGATGTATGTTTTTAAAATATTAAAATCATCAATATTATCAACCTCAATAAAATCTGCATTGTCACCAACCTGCAATAGTCCTATAGGTAAATTATAATGTTTTATGACATTGTAAGAAGCTGCACGTAAAACGTCATATACATCGTGACCTTTTTTTATTGCACGTTTCACATGCTCGTTGATATGAGATTCGATCAAATTATCGGGATGTTTGTCGTCACAGCAAAACATAATCTGCTCCGGGAAATCTTTTAATAAAGGAATTAATGTATCAAAATTTTTGGCAGCACTTCCTTCTCTGATCATTATTTTTACGCCATGCTTCAGCTTTTCGAGAGCTTCAGTGTAACCAAAACATTCATGATCGGTAGTTATTCCTGCATCAAAATAAGTTTTCATTCCTTCGCCCATCAATCCGGGAGCATGACCGTCAATAGGTTTTTTGTGTTTTTTTGCAGAAGCAATTTTCTTTAAAACGTCTTCATCATTATAAATCACACCCGGAAAATTCATCATTTCAGCGAGATAAACAATTTCATTTCTGCTTAATAGTTGATCAATATCATTAGGATCAATGACTGCTCCCGCTGTTTCAAAATTGGTTGCGGGAACGCATGAAGGAGCTCCAAAATAAAAGTGAAACGGAACTTTCTGAGCATTATCAATCATATAATCTACACCGGAAATTCCCAAAACATTGGCGATCTCATGAGGATCGGAAATCGTTCCCACAGTTCCGTGCTTTACAGCAATACGCGCAAATTCTGAAGGAACAAGCATACTGCTTTCAATATGAACATGAGCGTCTATAAAACCGGGTAAAATGTATGTATTTAAAGATTCTTCAATCCTTTTGATTGAGACAATTTTTTTATTGGAAACAATAACTTTAGCAGGGTAATTTTCCCTTGAAATAATGTCTATTAGATTGGCTTTAACTGTAAATGTCATTGCGTTTTTATTAAAATGAAAAATTCCTAATTGCGAAAATTAGGAATTTATTATTTGATTTTTTAATTAAATTTAATTTTTTACAATCTTACCATCTTGTTTTACCACAGTTTTTCCGTCAATATCAGTTACAACCAATGTGTAAGCGGGTTTTGTTGCAGAATCACTCAGATAATTTCTGTAGACTTTATAGCTGTAATTATTATTGTTGAATTCGTAATAATAATTCCCTCCGCTTCCGTCAGGAATGAGTTCTCCATCAGAAATGATCATGCTTGGTTTTGCAGTTATTTTTGTATTGGCACCCCAAGATTGGTAAAGATAATTTCCGTTGGGTTGTTTGTCGATTCTTATTTTAAACTTTTTAGTTTTAATGATAACTGTTTTCGGAACTTTTTCCTGATCTTTTTTCCCTCTGTTATTCTTGATTTCTTTAGGTAAATCAGAAATATTATCATCTTTTATCACATTTGCAAAAGATAAAAAAGGTGCTAAAGTTGCATACAGTATAATTTTCTTAATCATTTTGTCGATATATTTTAAGATTATTGTACCGGAATATTATCAAATTTAGAGCCAATTACAAAATATTTTCAGTCTGTGTATAACTCGCAAAAGCTTCTTCTAAGCTATCAAATTTACCTTTAAACTCTTCGATTGCGCAATCTTGTAAAATATTTCCTTTGTGAATCAAAATCACTCGTGAACACAATGCTTCAACTTCCTGCATAATGTGCGTGGAAAGCAAAACCGTCTTTTCTTTACCAATTTCCTTCACCACATTTCTGATTTCAATAATTTGATTGGGGTCTAAACCGTTTGTCGGTTCATCTAAAATCAATAAATCCGGTTGATGAATAATCGCCTGAGCCAAGCCGACTCTCTGTTTATAACCTTTGGAAAGCTGACTGATTTTCTTTGATTTTTCCGGAGTAATTCCTACCAATTCAATCACTTCATCTACTCTTGCTTCAGAAATTTTGTGAATATTTGCTACAAACTGCAGATATTCCTTTACATACATTTCCAGATACAACGGGTTGTTTTCAGGCAGGAAACCGATGTTTTTTTTACTTTCAATCTCATTTTCCGAAATGTTTTTACCATTAAAAATGATTTCACCCTCATCAATTTTCAGAGCACCGACAATCGATTTCATCAGCGTAGATTTTCCTGCTCCGTTGGGACCGAGAAGACCGATAATTTCGTTTTTTTCAATAGAGATATTAATGTTATCGAGAGCAGTTTGCTCAGCAAATTTTTTGGTGAGATTGATTACTTGAAGAGACATAATTTAATGATAATCTTTTCACAAAAATAAAAATAAAAAAACTCATTCGATGAGAATGAGTTGAGTATTATTAAAAAAAATAAAATTATTTTCTTGATTTCTTTTTAGTGGTTGTTGGTTTTGTAGCGGCAGGTGTTTCGTTTGTGTAGGTTTGTTGTGTATTCGCTACATTAGAAGCTGCGGTTGTTCTTTGTGCCGGTTTATTGTACAAAGCCGCTTTTGAAGTACCGATCCCGAAAATTTTATCAATCTGCTTTTTATTCAGAAACTGTGATTTTCCAACATATTTTCTGTTTTTATTGATAAACTGAATGAATTGTACTGTCGGCTGACCATAGTTTTTTTCATAATGAAGTTCGATAATATCATTAGGAAGCTCTAAAGTCACATTTCCTACTGGTTCGTCGATAAAACCGTCAGTAACAAGTTTGTAAAGCCCCATTACATCACCATTGACGTCTAGAAATGAAAATGATCTGAAGGTATTCAGATTACTGGTATTGATATCCTGATAATTAAAAGTAAACCTGTTTTCTTTTTTATAAAGACCTACCGAGTTTTCTTTGCCGATTTCCACCAGAGTTTCATTCTTCAGAACTTTAATTTGTGAAAAAGCACCAATGCTGAATATGCAGGTGAATAGTAGAATTATTTTTCTCATGTATTTTATTTTAATAATTGTGATATGGTCTTGCTAATTTAATTATTCTACCATAAACAACAATTTTTTCTGGGACAAAAATAATATTTTTTTTTGACATCGTTATTTGCATTATTAAAATTCAGGATAATTTAATTTCTTATTAAAAATAAAAAAAACCGCTCTTTAAAGCGGTTTTAGAATAAGTGACCTCGACAGGACTCTATTCAAATCATCTATTGGCAGATATAGATAGTATTTTGAAGGTACTAAAGGGTATTTAGAATATACTTCAATGCGAAAAATTTAAATAAAAAATCTCTGTTTTATATGATAATATCCGGTTAAAAAAATATATAATCATATCTTCTTCTCATAAATGTGTTTGAATTGATGGGTACATTAAATATATTGTTACCTACTAAGATCAAACTGTTTTTTATTTTTAAGCACTTACAACATATTTTTCTATGATAGGTCTATCGCTATTTTCATCCCAAATTAATTTCCAATTTTCTGTTTCAACAACATTAATTTCTTTTTGGCTTTCTTTTTCTTTGGCTTGTAAATGTACTTGAAAACGTATATCAAATCCATTTCTTTCAATTTCCTCGATTATTAAATTTTTAACTTCATGTTTAATTGGAACTTCTAATTTTTCTTTTATTGCGTAGTACCATGCATTAAACTCGTTGTGTCCTTTCATGTTGCCGTATCCAGGAAATGTGAATTCTATATCTTTATGAAGGTATTGAATAAAGTAACCGTTTTCATCTAATCTGTCAAAATGGCTAAACCATTTGTAAATAAAAGTTTCCACCTTTTCTTTATTCCCTTTAGAAAACTCCTGAATTTTTTCAATTAGTTTTTCTGCATGAGCAATAGCATTTTCTTTTACTTCCGACATGGAATTGTATATTTCAGGAACATAAGCATTTCGATAAGAGTACAAAGGCTGATTATAAATCATTTGTATATGATAAATAGACTGCTGCATTGGTTTTAAAATATCTTCTATACTGAAACGATTATACCCAAGAGGTGTAAAAGACTCTTTTGATCCACCCAATGTGACACTTTGTAAAAAATGTTTGCCTTTAAGTTTATCTCCTCCTGTACCATAAGCGAATCCCCAAGTCATCACATCATCAAAATATTTTTTTAAAATAGATGGTGTAGAGTACCAATAAAGAGGATGTTGAAAAATTAGAAAATCTGCCTTAAGCAATGCAGTTTGCTCTGCCTCTATATCAATTTTATAATCAGGATATAACGATTCGAGATGACGCACCTCTAACTGAGATTCTGGGATTGTTTTTTTTATATGTTCTATAATTGTTTTATTGGCTATTGAATTCTCTAAGTCCGGATGTGATAATATGATTAAGATTTTCCTACCATTACGATTGTGAGTCGTTGAATTTTTTGTTGTCATTTTTAAACTATATTAATTATAGTTGCAAAACTATTTTTAAATTTGAACCCAATCAATAACTGTCAAATTTGACAGGTTAAAATAATTTGAAATGAATAGCAAAACATCTATATCAACTAACGAAATTAATGAATTGAAATTCCATTGTGAGATGGACGTTGCCATGCATTATGTAGGCGGAAAATGGAAAACGGTGGTGCTTTGGTATTTAATAGAGGATAAGAAAAGATTTAACGAAATAAAAAAACTCATCCCAAATATCACCGAAAAAATGCTTTCAATTCAATTGAAAAGTTTAGAAGAGGACGGGATTATAAAAAAAGAAGTTTTTAATGTAAAACCGCCCTTAAAAGTAGAGTATTCCTTAACGGACTTTGGCAAAACACTTATTCCTTTATTGCAATATTTGGTTACTTGGGGAGGTTTTGTTGTAAAAGAAAAATCATATTCAATACACACAAAAAAGTAATCCCGAAAGCATAGATACTGCAGATATTTAATCGAAAAACATAAATACTCATACCTTATTTTTCCAGTTTTTTCATGAAGCTGCGGATTTTTTCAATGATTGCTTCACCTTCTTCTTCCATGGCAAAGTGGCCTGTATCATAAATATTATAATCGATATTTTTGACGTCTTTTTTAAACCCTGCTGCACCGCTTTCCGGAAAATACACATCATTTTTACCCCAAACAACGAGTAATGGTGGTTGATAATCACGAAGATATTTTTGCCATTTTGGGTATAGCTTGACATTATTTTGGTAGTCATACCACAGGTCTAGATTTACCTTATGTGCATTGGGGCGAGACATTCGCAAATAATCTAGCTGCCAGGAATCAGGATTTATATTTTCTTTATTTCTGGTGCCGTGCGTGTATTCATTTTTCAGACCTTCAAGAGTAAAAGCTGGTAATAAAACCGATTCTGTTTTCTCATTCCGATCTTTCCATAATTCTCTTATAAGTTTCCATCCCTCACCGAGGCCTTCTTCATAAGCATTTCCGTTTTGTGTTATAATAGCAGTAACTCTTTCCGGATGCTTTGTAGCGATTCTAAATCCAATAGGAGCACCATAATCCTGCATTACTATTGCATAAGATGTTAATCCTTTTTTTTCTAAAAAATCATCTATGGTATTGGCTAAATTGTTAAAGGTATATTCATATTGATCGGGCGCAGGAAAGTCACTATCACCAAATCCAGGATAATCCGGAGCAATCAAATGGTAATCGTCCGATAACTGATCAAGCACTTTTCTGTATTGATGGGATGAAGCTGGATACCCATGTAAGAGTACCAGAGTAGGTTTTTCTGGATTTCCTGCTTCCCGGTAAGCGATATTGATTCCGTTTACCATTAGTTTTCTAAATTTTGTGGTTTTCATATCTGCATCTGTTATAGAATGATTATGTATTTCCGTTAATTTTTTGGATGTTTTATCACATCCCAATAGTAGCATTAATGCAAAAAATAGAATTATTGTGTGTTTCATAATGATTAAAATTATATTTACCAAACGTTCGGTAAAATATGTATTTAAATTTTTTTATTTGATATATCGTTGTTCAATATTTTTCAATGCATTTTCAAAAATAGTTGTATCGTTCAATATTTTAGAAAGAACCAAACTACCTTGAATATCTATTAAATTTTGGATAGCCAATTGTTCTGCAATTTTAGGTGATAAATGAAATGAAAGTCCGATGTTTGTGAATGAATTAATCCATTGTTGCATGCTTTCTTTGAGATTATTCTCAAAAAGTTGTAAACCTGCGTCCATGGATAGTGCTTTAAATATACACATGTTTTCGCCTCCTTTGTAGAGCAGACTGATTTGTTCCAAGCCTGTTTTTAATCGCGTAACTGAATCATTTTTTTTATCCGTTAGTGCAGAAAAAACATGATTTTCCACCCATTGGTCAAGGTATAGCAAAACAGATTCTGCCATTTCTTGTTTTCCATTAGGGAATCGATGATAAAGACTGGCCTTTTTCAATCCTGTTTCGTCTGAAAGTTCCTTTAAGCTGGCTCCTTCATATCCAAATGCACGAAAAGTTTTGGACAGGCTTTCCATTAAATCATTTTCTGATACTTTCTGTGGTCTCATAGTACAAAGTTACTAAATAATTCTAATTTTACCAATCGTTCGGTAATTATTTTATTCGATATTTTAGATATGAACTTTAAATGTAACAATATTTCAACTAATGATAAAAATCCCCGATCGATTGAAATCGGGGATTTCTCTTTTAAGAGACTATATAATAATAGGAAACTTGTCTTAAATAACAAATGACTTTACTTGAATTATTAGTCCATTTTTAAATTTCCAAATATCGCAGTAAGAACTTTCCTTTTCATTGCCAATATTTTCAAAAACGATCTGACCAAGCTCGATGACGATATCTTTTTCTGTGATATGATCTTCTGTTGTAAATGTTATCCCATCATAAGAAGAACTGATATATTTAAGGATTTCTGTTTTACCATTAAATGTACTTCCGCCAACATTAATCCATTTGATATCATCAGCGCAATATTCAATAAATTCTTCATAGTTTCCTTCTGCCAAAGCTTTGTTAGCTTTTATAAAAATTTCCTCGTTATTCATAATCCACTTTATTTAATACATGTTTTAATTACCGATCTGTACACCAATCTTTCCATAAAAATCAGGATCACTATCTCTGAACTCCAAAAGGCTGTGTGCCTTACCTATTTCTGCTAATGGGAAAACTTTGTTTAGGACAGGTTTTAATTTCCCAGACTCGATTAGTTTCGTAAGCTCGTCCAATTTGTTTCTGTTCTGTCTTGTAAATACAAAATGGTAAGTCGCATTTTTTCCCCATGCATGAATCAGATTTTGTGGAATTTCAATATCAACTAAAGTAACGACTTGTCCCATTTGGTTTAGAATCTTTCCGCTGTCCGAAAGGGTAGTACCGCCAATGGTATCAATTACAACGTCTACACCTTTACCGTTTGTCAGCTCCAAAATTGCATCGATATAATTTTCCTTTTCATAATCAATGATATGATCTGCCCCCAATCCTTTAAGGAATTCATGGTGAACACTTCTGGCTGTCGTATAAACAGTTGCACCCATTGCTTTTGCCAATTGAATGGTTGGTATTCCTACACCTCCTGCACCGCCATGTATCAGGATTGTTTGATTAATCTTAAGTTGTGCTCTCGTGTAAAGCATTTCCCAAGCCGTTCCCCCTGCTAAAGGAAATGTAGCGGCTTCCAAATGACTGATGTTTTTCGGTTTGATACCAATGATCGATTCTTTGGCTACGTGATATTCTGCATAGCTTCCATATCCATTAAAAATTTCAGGAGTATAATATACTTCATCACCGACTTTGAAATTATTGACACCTGTTCCAACTTCTACAATCACACCTGAAACATCGTGTCCTGTGATTACCGGAAGTTGTAACTCACTTTTATAATCTCCTCTGCGAACCTGAAAATCCAAAGGATTCACTGATGTTGCCATCACTTTTACTAATACTTCATCAACACCTGGTTTTGGGGTTGGAACATCTAATATTTCAAATTTTTCTACCGAGCCGAACTCGTTTAATACTGCTGCTTTCATAATGATTGTATTTATTTATTATTTATGTATTTACCTATTTAGGCAAAAGTCTAATTATTAATTAAAATTTTTTTATTTATTAATCGTGAATTTATTCTTTCTTTTCTATGTATAAATTTTCCATTACAGATTTGAAAAAGTTGTGACTTAAAAATTTGAACTTATCTTCTTTTTACTAAACAATTTAAATCAACCTGTAATCATAAAACCAAATCCGTTGTTGGATTTGCCTAATTAGGTAAATACCTAAATTTAAATATAAAAATTTTTATAAATCTTCTTTTATCATTCTGGCTAATTCCTGAATTGCTCTTTCATTTCTCTTATAATACGTCCACTGTCCTTGTCTTGTTGCGATCAGAATTTCAGCCGTTGACATTGTTTTTAAATAATCAGAGACCGTAGGAACTGACATTCCTGCTTTCTGTGCTATATCAGATACACAAACCCCTAATTCAGGAGAGTAATTACTTAATTCTTCTTCAGGAAAATGATCGAAAGGATCTTTTAACCATCCAAGAATATTGAGACGGGTCTCATTTGATAATGATTTGATAACTTCCAATAATTTCATACGACTTTGATTTTATTTTACAAATTTAGGTAATTTCCTAAATTCCTACAAATGTTAGGATGTGATTTTTAATATAAGAATTATTGACAATGACTATTATTAAATTATTCTACCGACTGTATATTTTTATTGCTTTTAGCGGTTTTCATGCCCCATTCTGAAATGGATTGAAGGATGGGTATCAGAGTTTTGCCGAAATCGGTTAATTCATAATCAACTTTAAGCGGAGGTTTACTTGTATGAACAGTGCGTTTAATTAAACCGTCTGCTTCCATTTCTTTTAATTGCAGGCTTAAAGTACGCTCTGTGATCATAGGACATTCTTTCCTCAATTCATTATAGCGCTTCTTTTCAATTAGGTGCATCAGGATTACCGCTTTCCATTTACCGCCTATATATTTCATGGTAAGGCTTGTGGTACAGGGGAATTTTTTGTTATCTATACAATACATATGCTACTATCATTTTTATCCGTTATTGCAAAAATAATAAACTATACTTAATTTTGCAACTATATAAAATATAGTTTAAATTTAAAATTAGAAAATATGAATTTTTTAGAGTTGACCAAAAAAAGGTACACTACAAAGAAGTATAATGCGGATAGAAAAATTTCTGCCGATAAAATTGCAGAATTAAAAGAAATTTTAAGATTAAGCGCATCATCTATCAACAGCCAACCATGGAAGTTCTCCTTTATTGAGAGCGAAACTGTGAAAAGTGAATTAGCAAGTGTATCATATTTCAACGAACAGAAAATCAATGACGCAAGCCATCTTGTTGTATTCAGTGCCGTTGATAAGCTACAGGTATTTGAAGAGGAATTGCTACAGAATCTTCCTGATGGATCACAGGGATACTATAATCAATTTTTAAAACCATTACCAGAATCAGAGATAAAGTCATGGTTGCAACATCAGGTGTATCTGTCTTTAGGATTTTTCCTTTCTGCTGCAATCAGTTTAGATTTAGACAGTACACCGATGGAAGGAATCCAAAGCGACAGGTACAAAGAAATATTGGGGTTAAAAGATTACAAACCTTTGTTTGCAGTGGCTCTCGGTTACAGAAATCCCGATGATGTAAATCAGCCGTCCATCAATCCTAAGTCTAGATTGTCTTTGGAAAAAATCATTCAATCTATTTAAAGAGATTTGTAAAGATAATTTTCTATATTTAAGAGTAGCAGCAAAGCTATGATACACTAATTAATATAAGTTTCACAAGTAAAAATTAAAAATATGAAAGCAATAGGGTTTAAAAAATCGTTGCCCATCAGCGATTCTGAAAGTTTCGTTGAATTTGAAACCGATAAGCCAAAACCAACAGCAAAAGAACTTTTGGTAAAAGTAGAAGCTATTTCCGTAAATCCGGTGGATTACAAAATCCGACAGAATAGCCTTAAAGACAAAACTCAGGATGAACCAAAAGTAATTGGTTGGGATGCTGTAGGTATCGTTGAGGAAATTGGAAATGAAGTTACTTTATTTAAAAAAGGTGACAAAGTTTTTTATGCAGGCGACATCACCAAACCCGGCTCAAATCAAGAATATCAACTTGTGGATGAGAGGATTGTCGGTTTTGCACCAAAAAACCTTACCATAGAGGAAGCTGCAGCAATGCCGCTCACTGCGCTTACAGCATATGAAATCTTATTCGACCGTATGGGATTGTCAAAAGAAAAAGATACTGGAAAATCCATATTAATCATTGGTGGTGCAGGCGGTGTAGGTTCTATTGCGATTCAAATAGCTAAAAAATTGTTGGGACTGACGGTCATCACCACAGCATCCAGACCGGAAAGTATAGACTGGTGCGAGAAAATGGGTGCAGATGTGGTAGTCAAACACGCAGATTTGGTAAAAGAAGTACGTAGTGCTGGTTTCGAAAACTTTGACTTCATTGTTGATTTTGTAGATCTTAATCAATATTGGGATGCACTTGTCACGTTAATCAAGCCACAGGGGAAGATTGCTTCCATTAGTGATCCTGCACATCCGGTGGATCTTCGACAACTCAAAGGAAAGAGTGTAAGTTTTTATTGGGAACTTATGTTTACGAGAGCTATGTTTCAGACCGATGATATGATTCGTCAACACGAAATTTTAAATATAATTTCCGACTTATTAGATAAAGGCATTCTAAAATCAACCTTAAATAATACCATAAATGGTTTCTCTTCAGAGAACCTCAAAAAAGCCCATCAGCAATTAGAATCAGGTAAAACAATTGGGAAATTAGTAATAAAGTTTTAAAGGAAATATAATGTTTCAATAACATAACTAAAATGAAGAAAGCTTTGCATTCTGGTTTAGAAAGTTTTTAGGTTTTTGATATACATTACTTCGATTGTTCAATTTAAATCAGATATACAGATTGTTTGAATTTTGTACTTTTATGCAATGATACCACAAACCGTCTTTCCGGATACTTACATCCAGGCAGCCCTAAAGCATAGAGGATTCAAAGTTAGCAGAAGCAAAGTGTCAAAAAGTGCCGCAAGCACATTTGGTAAAAGACATTTCTACAAAATTGTTTTAAGTATAGGCAATGTAACTGTTCTTTATGGAGAAAATTTACTGAAGCTTAACGGTGCTTATCTTTTTGTTTCTAATCCGTATGTTCCCTATTCAGTAGAGATAATATCTGAAGTCCAAACGGGGTATTCTTGTCTTTTTACTCAAGAGTTTATAGAGCCAGCGAGATTGGTTGAGAGCTTGCGGAAGTCTGTTCTTTTTGATAGAGGTATGATTCCTTCTTACAAACTTAGCGATGCGCAATGTTTAAGGATAAGTGATTTATTTGAGAAAATGATTACAGAAGAAACCTCGGGATATGAGAACAAGGATGATATAATGAGGCTATATGTATCTATGTTGCTTCACGAGACAATTAAAATGAGACCTAATGATGAGAGGGTATTACCTGTAGATGCATCCTATAGAATAACAAGACAATTTTTGGAATCATTAGAAAGTCAATTTCCTGTAGAAAACTTGAACAGATCAATAAGTTTGCATACACCACAGGACTTTGCAAACCACTTGGGTATCCATGTGAATTCCCTTAACCGGGCCATAAAAAAAGCAACCGGGAAATCTACCAACACAGTAATTGCCAATAGAATCACTACAGAAGCTAAGTCACTTCTAGAGTTGACAGATTGGAGTATTTCAGAAATTGCTTATGCCTTGGGATTTGAATATCCGAATTACTTCAGCACATTTATGAAAAAAAATACGGGTGAAACTCCAAGATTTTATCGAAAAAGCTAGATTGATAGTTATACTTTTTGGTTTGAAAAGTGTATAAATACAACCGGGATAGCACCTACCTTTGTTTGGCTGTTGAGAGACTGAAGTTTGCCTCAACGGATGAATAAAATAAATTCAATTGATATATTATGGAAAAAAGAAAGGTAGGATCTAGTGGTCTGGAAGTATCGGCTATCGGCTTGGGATGTATGAATATGAGCCACGGATATGGCAATATTGTAGAGAGAAAAGATATGATAAAGCTAATACATTACGCTTTAGATAACGGTGTTACTATGTTTGATACAGCAGAAATGTATGGTCCGTTCACCAACGAAGAACTGTTAGGTGATGCTTTAATGAAAAAACATGAACAAGTAATCATAGCTACGAAATTCGGATTTGATTATGATTCAAAAACAAATGAAATAAAAGGATTGAACAGCCATCCAGATCATATAAGAAAAAGCGTTGAGGACTCGTTGAAACGGCTCAAAACCGACCACATCAATTTACTTTACCAGCATAGAGTAGACCCTAATGTGCCGATTGAAGATGTAGCGGGTACTGTCAAAGAGCTTATTGCTCAAGGAAAAGTAGGATATTTCGGGCTTTCTGCTGCCGATGAGGAGACTATCCGCAAAGCTCATGCAGTTTACCCTGTTACGGCATTGCAAAGTGAATATTCTTTATGGAATCGTGATCTGGAGGAAACCATTTTTCCGACATTGCACGAATTAGGTATTGGATTTGTTGCCTATGGACCTCTAAGTCATGGTCTTCTTACGGGCAAAATTGATGCTGATACAAAGTTCGCAAGCAATGATATCAGAAATCGTTTGCCTCAGTTTTCAGAGGAAAATCGAAAAAAGAATCAATCTGTTTTTTCATTATTTTCTGAGTTTGCAGCAACTAAGGAAGCTACCCCTGCTCAACTGGCCATAGCCTGGATAATCAATAAAAATTCCGAATTTATACCGATCCCTGGGACAACTAAATTTTCTCGATTGGAAGAAAATATCGGTGCTGCACAGATTAAACTCTCACAGAAAGATATTGAAGAAATTGAGCAAATTGTGAAGGTAGAAAAGTAATCTAAACTAAAATCATTTTCATCTTTGCTATCTTTTTAATATTTGATTTACTTAGATTAAATAGGATAAGGGGATATGGTTTAAAATACAATGACAATTTTCAGAATACTCATCTTGGAACAATTGGGAAAAAAGAAAAAGAGATGGATAAAGTTTAAAATAATTAAATCTTGAAAGGAAAAATAAATTAATTGGGTATTAATAAAAATGAATAAAGTAATTTTTGATACAAAGTCTTTCTAAAAATTGATGTTATTTCAGTACGGTCTTACCCAATAATCTAATTTTCTATGACAGTTTCAACAATGGGCTATGGTAAGGTGTTTTTAGTGTTTCTCCATATAGCAATGATGAAATTTTCAAAAAATTTTAGTAATTTTGGAACAGTCGGGTTATAAGCTTCACGTATAATGACGGAATTCGTTGGAAAAAATACAAAAAACAAATCTTAAGAATTTTAACTCAATAACCATGCATCCGCTATTTCATTATATCAATCAATATGTTTTAATTTCCGAAGAAGATTTTGAGATCTTCAAAAGCCATTTTATTCAGAAAAAATTAAAGAAAAAGCAGTATTTATTGCAGGAAGGGGAGATCTGTAAATCTTTAGGCTTTATCGTAAAAGGTGCTATGCGTAAATATTATATAGATGAAAAAGGTGTCGAGCATACTGTAAATTTATATGTTGAAAATTGGTGGGCAGGCGACCGGGAGAGTTTTGTCATGCTAACTCCAAGTGCCTATAATCTAGACGCATGGGAAGATTGTGAATTACTTCTCATTTCCAGAGAAAGTACCTTAAAATTGCGTAATGAATCTCCTGCTTTCAACGAATTAACATTGAAACTCGATGAACAGAGTACAATTTCTACTCAAAAAAGGATAATTTCTTCCATAAACCTTACTGCTGAAAAACGCTATGAAGATTTCGTCAATAACTATCCGCATTTTACTCAGCGGTTTCCGCAACATATCATTGCTTCTTATCTTGGAATTACAAAAGATACACTAAGCAGGGTTCGTAAAAAAGCACTTAAAAAATAAGCTGCAAAACTTATTATTGAGTCACTTATAACTCAACAACATAATCTGAAATTAAAAAAATAATTAGACCAACTTTGTTAAGGGTAGTTTGTATTGATTTGTAGATATTTGTCATCTATTTTGTGGTTTGGTATTGTCTAATTTTGATTATTAATTGAAATACATTGTATGAATAATTAAAACGTAATCAAGACTGTAGCGGTAACTGGCGCAGGTGTTGGACTCGGACTTAAGTTAGCGATAGGATTTGCTGAATCTACTGCAGAAAGGTGACATTTGCACCCATTGTTAAAAATTATTCATTCTTTATTAATCGCTTTCCGCAACATATTATTGCCTCTTACATTGGTGTTAGGAAAGATACTCTCAGTCGGTTGCGCCGTCAGTTGGATAAATAAATGCTTTATTTTTATCCTGTAATTATTAAAGTTTTGAATCGCTAATATAAACTCTGATTAATACTTTTTGAACAACTAGCCCGGCGGAATGGCGGGCTAGATTATTCTTAAAAGAACACTCTGAAGAAGCTTCTTTTGTATTATTTATGATAGACTGCGCACGTTTTTTTTATTTATGATTACGCAATTCTTTTATTTTTTGAATGCCGGTTTCATCCATCCAATGTTCAAAACCAGTTAGTTTTGGCATCCAAGCAGCTATAAATTCGTAATCAATGGGATCATAGCCTTCTTGGTCAATCATTTCAACCAATCGTGCAAATGTTTCACTTTGCTGATAAAGTATTTCTAATGGTACCTGTACGAATTCGATGGGTTGGTTCAGTTTCTCTTCTAATAGTTTTAAGACTTGTTTTGGGGTAAAAAGTTCACCACCAAAATCAACTGTTTTACCGTTAAATGCTTGATAATTCTGAAATATTATTCGTGCAAAGGTACCAATGTCATGTGTAGTTACCCAAGAGATTGCTGTTTCTTCAGGCAAGGGATTGATAAACTTGCCTTCCCCTAATCCGAAACTTGGTAACAATAGATTTTCCATAAAAGAAGCGGGTCTTATTACAGCTCCTTTTAAATTGCTTTCTAACAAATATTTTTCGATGGTAAATTTAAATTTTGGTCTAAATGCATCCTGCTTATCCGAAGCAAGAACTGAAGAATAAAGAACAAATTTAACGCCTTGTTCTTCTGCTAATTTGATTGCTCTTATCCCGAGTTCCGCTTCTTTTTCATCAGTTTCATTGCTGGAAATCCATACTGGTGGAAGGACTAAATAAAGCCCGTCTATTTTTTTAAATAGATCACTTAAAGCTTCAATGTTTTCTAAATCGCCTTTTACCAAAACGGCTCCTGCCTTTTCTAAATTATTAGCTTCTGAAGATTGCGGATTTCTGGTAAGCGCAAATACCTCAAAATTATTTTTCAGCAATTCATATACTGCGGCACTGCCTTGTTTTCCGGTTGCACCTGTAACTAAGATTGTTTTCATTTTAAAATTCTTTTAAGCAAAATTACTTTCATTATTTAGTAATTTTGTGTTTAGTAACCTTTAGGAAAGTGGAAAAGAAAATAAAACCTTGTATAGAAAATGAAGAAATCTTAAAACAAAGATTTTTAGCATTAAGGGATACCTTAGATTTATTAAGTGGTAAATGGCGTTTTTGTATTCTTTTAAATTTACATTACTATGAGAAATTAAGGTTTAAAGATTTTTTTGAAGTATCAAAAGGCATATCGCCTAAAGTACTGAGTTCTGAACTGACTACTTTGGAAGTACATCAGCTCATTAAAAAAAATATTGAATATACCCCTTCACAAGATATTACGTATTATGTGCTGACGCAGCATGCTCAAGAAATCTGGACTGTATTGAATACATTAATTGAATTTGGACTCTCCAATCGTAAAGAAGTCATCAAATCACTATCGGAAAGATAAAGCTTAGTTTATATCAAAAAATCCATATTCTATTTCATATTACACGAAACTAAATACTACTATTCTAAATAATAAAGCTTTAAAATACTTTTTATATCCTTCTTATATCTTATAGCTGACAGTTATTATATAGAAATTCAACCTGCAATATTCACTGATTGCTGCATTTTCTATTTCATAGACATTTGTCTACGATTTTTTCTTTCCATTCGACGCAACTTTGAATTATTAAATTTTAAATCAAAAAGAAAATGGAAAAGTCACCTAAAATTGGTCTTCAGGGTTTACTTCGTCCGGAAGACAGTATCGTAGTGCTAATCGACCATCAACCTTTTCAGGTTGCTAATTTACATAGCCATGAACCTACATTGATTATTAACAATACAGTAGGACTTGCGAAAGCTACAAAAATATTCAACGTGCCAACTATTCTTACTACCGTTACGGAAGAACGAGGAGGTTATATCATTAAAGGTATTCAGGACGTATTCCCGGAACAAAAACCTATTAACAGAACATTCATCAATACGTGGGAAGATCCTGCAGTTACTGATATTGTAAAAGCAAGCGGTCGTAAGCAACTGATATTAGCAGGATTATGGACAGAAGTTTGTGTTGCAATGCCTGCAATTCAAGCTTTGGGAGAGGGGTATGAAGTATTTGTTGTTACAGATGCTTGTGGTAGCGTAAGTACTGAAGCGCATGATATGGCAGTGCGTAGAATGGTTCAGGTAGGTATCGTGCCAATCAATTGGTTAGCTGTGGTTTCAGAATGGCAACGTGATTGGGCTCGTCTGGAAACAGCATCTCAATTGGGACCTATTCTGTTCGATCATGGTGGAGGAAGTGGTGTTGCTTTAGCTTGGGAGTGGCAGTTACTTGCTACAACACCTCCACAACAATAATGTAATATCTCCTATAGTTAGTATTTAGCTGAAAGGCTGTTTCATATTTTTCAAACAGCCTATTAGTTACTTACCGAACGATTTCTTAGATAAAAATAATAACAAAAAATTGACCGTATGAATAATGACTTAGCCCTTCTTATGGAAGAAAATTTAGCTTGGGTATGGAGTGAAAGAGATGCTTCCAAAAGGATGAAATCCATAAAGACTATCTATTCGGATGAAAGCACATTATATCATGTAGGGCATCAGACGACAGGGTATGAGGCTATCAATGAAAGCGTAAATAATATTCTGACTGATATGCCTGAAGAATTTAGCTTTTTTAAATTAAAGCCAGTTGTGATCAATAACAATGTAGGCAGGCTAATTTGGGGAATGGGTCCGAATAAAGAATCAATTGTTGCTACAGGAATGGATATTGCCATTTTTGAAGATGGAAAAATAAAGTCATTATATGTATTCCTTGATTAAGCTAAAAAAAAATGAAAAATAAAGAAATAGTATTAAAAGCAATGAACGAACTGTTTCATGAAAAAGACAGTACAGCCATCGAAAAATATTGGCATGAAAATTATCAACAGCACAACCCATCGATGATGAATGGTCATGAAGGACTAAGAAATCTATTACCTGTTTTAGATTCAAATTTTAACTGGAAGCCAGGCATCATTGTAGAAGAAAATGATATGGTCATTACACATAGTTTGGTTCACGGTTGGGGATCAACTCCGGTTATCGTAGTTGATATTTTTCGTTTGGAAGATGGGAAAATAGCAGAACATTGGGATGTCGTACAGGAAGAAATTCCGGCGTCAAAATCAGCTAATGGAAATTCAATGACTTCTTTTTAAAATTGATAGAAATGAAAAATAAATTAACAGGAAACCGATACATAATGGATGTTGGCGAACTGAAAACCGAGCTCTTTTTCGAAACCGATGAATCTATGATCTTCACGGTTATAGAGGGTGGCTCTTTAACCCAAAGTGGCTACTCAGAAAAAGTAAAGATCACAGTGGCTAAAGTTCGTTCACAAGTATATATGATTGCATGGAAAGAAATTTCAGGAGCTACGGTAACGCATGTGGAAGATCATAAAAATGGAATTATTTACAGCAATGCGACATTGCCTGATGGTAGTTTTTATACCATGAAGGGTACAATAAGCCCCTTAAAAGATTAAAAAAGTAGGATATTACAATTCTGGAAATTATGGAACATTCAAATGAGTCAATTCGTATCGGTTACAGCCTTTCACTTTCAGGTCCGGTAGCTGAAAATACAAAGGCGGTTATGCTCGCACATAGTATTTGGCAAGAAGATATCAATAATAAAGGAGGACTTCTTGGGCGTAAAATAGAGCTTGTCTGCTACAATGATAACGGAGAAGCTTCACAAGTAGCTGATATTTATAAAAAACTTTTGGATGAGGAAAAAGTCGATTTAGTCATCGGCGGTTATGGAACAAATACTATAGCGGCTTCTATGCCTGTTGTTATAGAGCGTAATCGTTTTTTGATTGGTCTGATGGGATTGGGTGTTAATCTAAATCTTAAATATTCAAACTATTTTGCGATGATTCCTACTGGTCCTAAACCTAATTCGGCACTTACAGAAGGTTTTTTTGCCCTTGCAGCTTCCCGGAATCCCAAACCGTTAACTGTAGCAATACTTTCTGCCGATGCCGAATTTTCAAAAAACCCGGTTATAGGCGCCAGAGAAAATGCGGAAAAATATGGTTTTCAGATTGTCTATGAAGAAATTTATCCGCTTTCAACAGAAGATTTTACACCTTTAATAGAGGAGGTAAAAGCAACTAATGCGGACTTATTTTTTATCTGTTCCTATTTAAATGACTCAAAAGGCTTGGTGCGAGCGATTCATAAAAGTGATTATCGACCAAAAATGGTGGGTGGAGCTATGATCGGCCCACAAAGTGCTTCTGTAAAAACAGAGCTCGGACCACTATTAAATGGATTTGTTAATTATGAATATTGGCTGCCGGTTCCAAAAATGAACTTTCCGGGTGTTGCTGATATGTTGGCTAAATATCAAGCAAAAGCCAAAGAAAAAAAGGTAGATGAATTAGGATATTATATGGCTCCTTTAGCGTATGCTCAAATGCAGGTATTGGCGCAAGCGGTTGCTGTTACGGAAAGTCTGAATGATGAGGTTCTTGCAGAATATTGCAGATCGAATACTTTTGAAACGGTAATAAGTAATATTAGGTTCGGTGAAGGAGGTGAGTGGGCTGAGCCACGTGTTGTTCAGGTACAATTTCAAAATATTGAGAATAATGACATTGAGACCTTTAAAGACAGTCGTGTGCAAGTGGTTGTTGAACCTTCGAAATATGCATCTGGGTCGCTGATATATCCATATGCGCCATAATTTCAGTATTTCGACATCAGAAAAATCTGCAAATTGATCCAGCATTGACAGCCTATTATTTCAAAACCTATCTTTATCAATTCTTTTGTTACAGGGATTGCTCCGATCGCGGTAATTTTTTTACTCATGTTGCTTTTATTAATTGGTAATATTTATAATAGAAAGCTTAGTCGGTAATCTGGAAAAAGCCTTTTGCTACTTGAATGAACGCCTGAAGCTTTTTAGGTATTGCAAGTTGATCGGCTTTAGACATACTTAAAACTTCATCTGCCTTTTCTTCGTTCAATGCAAGCTGTACCCAACTCGGATTAATGATAAGTCCATGGCCGACTGCTACCAATGATAATCCCAGATCTAGTGCCTTTGTGGCATCTTCGTGCTGTTTGATGCCTCCTGCAGCGATCACCGGCACTCTATGGTCAACGTGATCGAGTATCAGTTCTAAAATAATAGCATCTCCATTTTCATTATCAACCGGTTTTTGTAAAAGCAGATCAGCCAACGAAACGTGAAGATAGTCAATACCGGATCCGATCAGTTTATCGATCAATGGAAAAGTATCTTTTACCCTGTAACCTTCAGGTTCTTCCGGTGAAATTCTATAACCTATCAAAAATGGTCTGTCCGCATATTTCTTGATGACATCCTGGATCTCCTTCAGAACCTCTACAGCAAAGTTCATTCGTTTTTCGTCAGATCCGCCCCAGTGGTCATCACGCTTATTATAATAGGGAGAAAAAAAGTTCTGCAATAGAAATCCATGAGCGCCATGCAGCTCAATTCCGTCAAAACCGGCCTTTATCGCTCTATGGGTAGCTTCACCGAAGGCTTTTATCATTTCAAGAATCTCTTCATTGGTCAGTTCACGTGATACGACTCCTCCCGCATAAAATGCCGATGGTGCCAACGCAACAGGACTTGCACTTACCGGAATACCATCAGGGATCAGATCCAGAACCGCTTTGTTCCCGGCATGGTAAATTTGAAGTATTGCTGGTGAGCCGCCTTTTTTTGCAGCTGCCGCCAGTTTTTGCAGGCTTGGTAAAAAGGAGTCATCATATGAGGCATATTCATTGTTAAATCCAATTCCGTTTGCTGCTACTCTGGTACATCCTGTGATGACCAATCCAACATTACCGCTACGGGCTTCGTAATGTTTGACCTCATCGTCAGATATGGTGTAATCATCGTTGCTGGCCCAGGTTGTCATGGGTGCCATTGCAATTCTGTTCTTTGTTACGATGCCGTTTTTAAATTCAAAATCTTCGAATAGTTGTTTTGTTTCTGTTTTCATTATAGTACTTATTTATGTTAGTATTGTATTAAAATTGTTATAGTGTGATCCGGGAGATCAGGTAAAAGCTGACCTGCTCAAATGATATATTCGAGTTATTTATTAAAGAAAATCTAATGTTCTGTTCTTCTAGTTTAGTTGATTGTCTCTGAAAACATTGGGGGGAATTCCTACCTCCTTTTTAAAAAGTCTTGCAAAGTAGTTGGCGTTTTCGAAGCCTAGAGAGAAAGATATTTCGGATATATTCATTTTTCCTTCCATCAAAAGATTCTTTGCTTCATCGATCAGATAAATGTGGATGAGCTCTATTGCCGTCTTTCCGGTTTCCTGTTTAAGCAGGTCACTGAGATAACGTGGAGAGACGTTTAACTTTTCCGCCATGTACGCTACAGTTGGAAGACCTGATCGATATGACCTTTGGTCATTGTAATATTCTGTAAGAAGTTGTTGAAACCGACCTGCATAAGCTCCAGTGATTTCTATGCGGTGAATGAACTGCCTTTTATAAAAACGTTGGGAATAGGTCAGTAATGTTCCCAGATGTGAGAGCATAATAAGTTTCGTGAAATCATCGGTATTGTTATGTGCTTCTTTTTTCATGATGCGCACCAGATTCCAGACTGTTTCCTCTTCAGCAGGTGAAAGATAAAGCGATTCATTGGCTTCATAGTCAAAAAAACCATAGTTCTTGATCTCTTTCTGCAAAGCAGACCCCGCTAAATAATCCGGGTGCACACAGATAAGAAAACAATCATCTTCTGATTTGACATTTTTAAATGTGATTTTTTGATGGGGTTTGAAAAATATCATTTTTCCCCTCTGATGATCGAATTCCTTTTTACCATAAGTGATATTCCCGGAGATAAATCGCCGGAAAGAGATCATGTAAAAGCCGGCACTAAAAATAATATCCTCATCAGTGATATCATTTCTGTGCCCGATAATGACACTCAATAATGGATGTTCCGGAGCTTTTTCCCCGATGTCCCTATTAAAATCGCTGATGTCGTTATAATGTTTCATAATCTGATCACTAATATCACAGTACAAATCTCGGTATTTTAAGGATATATGGAGGATACAAAAGTAGTTTATTATAGCACGTTTTTACGTGGAGCTTATCATTTGACAAATTCCTTCGGAACACGGCGTAGTGCCATCTTGATTGGCATTGGCGAACGGACACCGAATTCCCGCGCCTCATAGGAGCATGATGCCACCACGCCACGGTCACCTCCTCCGATGATCACAGGCTGATTCAAGAAAGCACAAAGAGAATATTTAAAGTTTAGGATTCAATTATTTTTAAAACAGATTGTCTTTCGTTTTTGCAGTTTAGACAATTGTTTAGTTGAGTAACACCTAAAGGATAAATATTACCTGAACTTAGGGAATTAGTGGCTTTCTCCTCAAATCTCAGCTTAAATCTTTCTCTGTTCATTTCGACCCGCAAAATGTTCAACTCACCCTATTGCACCGAGGAACACTCCAAAAGCGATTGCATCTTTGTATTGAATTTAAAACTTAATATCAATGCAAAAGATTATTTTAATGGCAACCTGGCTGCTTTTCAGCCTCAACATTTTTGCCCAGACAACCAATGATAAAATTTTGGGTAAATGGACAAACGAAGACAAAACCCGTATCATCGAATTTGTAAAGAGCGGTGATGCTTATGATGCCATCATCCGAAAGGCTGAAGACAATAGCATAGTTGGTAAAAAGCAAATCACAGCGTTGAAAGCAACTGGTACGACTTCATTTTCAGATGGTACACTGCACATTATCAAAAAAGGAAAAACGGCAAAATGCACGGCTTCACTTTCCGGGGATACTACGCTCTACATTAAAGGGAGCTATGGTATGATGTCTAAATCCCAAACCTGGACTAAGCTCTAAATTATTCCAGGCAATGAAGACTATTATTTCAGTACTATTGGGTTTCACCAGTTTCAATGCAATGAGCCAGGTACAGTTTGGCTCATTGCAGGAAGTGCTGGCCTATGCAGATAAAAATGCCATCTCTATCCAAAGTGCGTTGCATCAGGAACAGATAGCTGCTGTAAAAAACAAAGCATCAAAAACAGCCTTATTGCCTACTGTAAATGCATCTGCCGGATTTAATGATAACATTACCATACAACCCACCCTGATTCCTGCTAATTTATTTAATCCTGCTGCACCGGAAGGTACCTTCAATGAATATACTTTTGGAAAGAGATATATTTATAACGCTGGCGTACAAGCCAATTGGGATATTGTGAACTTTCAAAAATGGTTTGATATTAAGACTTCCCAAGCTGCTTTACAATTAAATCAAGCCAATACCATCAATACAAAATATCAGGTTTACAACCAGCTGGCTCAGACCTATTTTTCCATTTTGCTAACGGAAAGATATTTGACCATAAGCAAGGAAAATATTGTAACAGCAGATAATATTTACCAAATAGCAAAAAATAAATATGATACCGGAATTTTCACGGAAGAAAACCTGAACCGCAGCAATATTCAACTAGTACAGGCAAAGCAGCAAGTAAGCAGTCTGGAGTCTTCTTTAGAACAACTTTACAACCAATTGCAGTCACAACTTAACATCGATGAACCACTCGTTTTAAAAGATGAACTTCTGGATAAAGAAATGGATACAGGTGGTGATGCTGCAATAACGACATCTCATCCGGAGATATTGGTGCAGGAAGCACAGGTACAACTAAGCGAAAAGCAACTAGCCCAAACCAAATCATTGCATTATCCAACACTTACATTAGGCTATCAATATAATTATAATTGGGCAACAGATAAGTTAATGGATTTTTCGGGAGCCAATAACCTTCCACAACAATTTTTGGGATTAAAATTGAGTGTTCCTATATTCAACGGCTTCATTACCAAATCAAAAATCCAACAGTCGAAAATACAATTGGAACAAGAGCAAATGATGCTTGACAGTAAGAAGCTTGTGGCAAAAAAAGATGATGACAATCTGCAAATACAGTACAGACAAAGTATTGAGGATTTTAATAAGCAGGAAGAAATATTGCAATTACAATATAAAAATGATACACATTCCAAGAATCGCTACGACAGCGGTATCATTGGATTAGATGAGAGACTGGATAAATTCAGGGATTTGCTGGAAGTCCAAAATCAATATATGCAAAGCCTCAGCAACGAATATATCAGCTATTACAAGCTTTATATGCAGGCAGTTTTAAGTATAAACATAAATGTCATTATAAAATATCAATGAAAACAAATAAAATAATAGTTGGGTTATTCTTCCTTCCAATATTCTGCCTATTGTCTTGCAGCCGGCAGGAGGAGATAACCCCACAATACAAAACTATACAGCAAGCCATTTTTGCAAGCGGACACATAGAGCAGGAAGATGAATATATAATTTCAGCGGCTGCCGATGGTATTGTTCGGGAATTGAACATTCGTGAAGGTGATTATATTTCCAAAGGACAATTACTGGTAAGGATTGATAGCGATGTTTCCAATACACAGTTGCAGGAAGCACAAATAGTTTATAACGATGCAAAACAAAATTCGTCGGCTGATGCACCGCAATTAGAGCAGATAAAATCACAGATTAACCAGTCTAAGACTCAGCTCAATCTGGACAAAATCAACTATCAGCGTTATGCCGATTTGCGCAGGAAAAATTCTGTATCGCAGTTGGAATATGAAAAAGCAGAATTACAATACAAAGCCTCACAAAATAACTTGCAGGTATTGGAGAAAAGTTACAAACAAGCGCAGGATGCATTACAATTAAACGCCGACCGTAGTTTTCAACAAGTAAAAACACAACAAGCCATTTTAAACGATTATCGCATACAAGCAGATAAGGATGGTATTGTGCTGGAGGTTTTAAAAAAGAAAGGCGAACTGGTACGGAAGGGTGAGGTGATTGCCAAAATCGGTAGTGGTAAAAATATCTTGAAGCTATTTGTTGCAGAAGATGATATTGCAAAACTTTCCATAGGTCAGGAAGCGATTGTGCAAATGAACAATTATCCAGACACCACATTTACGGCATCCATCACAAAAATACTTCCAGCATTTGACGAGGCGGAACAATCATTCACAGCAGAGGCAGCCTTTGTAAATCCACCACAGCTTTTACTTTCGGGCACACAGCTGCAGGCGAATATTAAGCAGCAAGGCACAAAGAAAGTTTTGGTCATTCCGTCAGCAGCGGTCATCCGTGGCAAATATGTGGAGTTAAAAAATGGTGAAGAAAAAGAAATAAAGACCGGACAAAAATCAGGCAATTGGGTTGAAGTAAAACAAGGCTTGACCGAAAAAGATATTATTCTGTTACCAAAAGGAAAGCATACAGAAGAGGGCGTTACAATTCCGGGTACTGAATAGAAAGATATAAGTGTATGATAATTTTAAACAGGTATTCGTTTATCGCTTTATTCATTTTTTTAATGATAGACAAATCCTTTGCACAATTTCCGCAAGGCGACAAATGGTATCAGAATCCATTGGGATTTGAACCCTTAAAACTTCATACCAGTATGGGTTTTATTGTTCCAGCCGCAGTTGTAGGTACTGCCTTATTGCTTACCAAAAAAGACAGTACACTACAAGACAGATTGAGTATTTATTCAGAAATGGGTGTAACATTCGGGTACAAATATCCTTACAGCAGCTTAGTACAAAACAGTACAGGCGTAAACCTGATGATACGAAAATGGATGTCCGTTGGTACAGAATTCAGTATCACAGCACCTTTTGATGATTACAACAATACCGTGGGTTTTGCGATAAGACCTTTTGCACGATTTTATGCATTGAATAAACCGGATTGGAAATTATGGTTTGAAGCGGGTGGAGGGATGATATACTTTATTGATAATTTTCCAAATCCTACCACGCAAGACAATCGCCTTGGCACCTACTGGAATGGAACAACCAAGTACGGCATTGGAACATCAATACATCTCAAAAACAATATGGACTTACTGTTTGGTGCAAGACATCTTCATATTTCCAATGGCAATACAAAAGGTACAGAAAGAAACCCGTCACACGACAGCAATGGATTATTTGTTGGATTAAATTGGAATTTAAAAAAAGAAAGAAATGACAAATATAAATAACAAAATATCCTGGACACATCTTACTTCCAAAGTAAAACAGTTGATTGTAGCAGTACTAAGCGTAACATTTGGGATATCGATGTACGTTTTTATGAACAGCTTTATGAACGGTGTTAATAATGCCCAGACCGATATCACATTTACCTCAATGTCACACATAAGAGTTTATAATGACCCTGCCGGGGAACCCACAATACTGCTGTCGCAAAAGAACACTTCGGATACATTGACTATGGTAAGCAATGCCAGGCACATCAATTATACTGAAGGTATTCTCAATGCCGATGAAGTAAAACAAGTATTGCGAAAAAACAAAAACATTGTAGCCATTACCGAGCAGGTCAATCAAAATGTATTCTTCAGAAATGGCGTAACCAAAGTGAGCGGTTCACTTTCTGGTATTGATGTAGCGAACGAAATCCAGATGTTTAACACCACTGAGTATATCACCGAGGGCAATTTAAATGATTTAGACAAACGTTCGGATGCTGTGGTACTGGGCAGTGGATTGGCAGCTAAGCTAAGTGCATCAATGGGCGACAATATATCGCTTACTACAGCCGATGGCGGAAATAAAGTTTTTAAAGTTGTGGGATTAATAGAAACCGGGAGCGGAAGTGTTGATAAGAGCCGTGCAATTATTTCTATCAACACAGCACGACAGTTATTGTCTAAGAATAAAAGTTATGCTACTGATGTGATGGCAAATGTAAAGGACTACAACGATGCAAAAACTATTGCTAATGGAGTGCGTGCAGATATTAAATACAAAACAGAAGCCTGGCAGGAAGGCAATGCCCAATTAGAATCTGCAAATACCCTGCGGGACATCATAGCGGTTGCTGTTTCACTTACCATACTTATTGTGGCGGGTTTTGGAATTTATAACATTATGAATATGACCGTGAGTGAAAAGATACGGGAGATTGCCATCCTGAAAGCAATGGGTTTTGATGGCAAAGACATCGTACACATTTTCCTAGTCCAATCTGTCATCATCGGGTTAATAGGTGGTTTAATAGGCTTATTATTAGGTTTTGCTGTTGCTTCTATTGTAGACAGAATTCCATTTAAGATTGCTTCATTTGACACGTTGCCCATTACCTATCTGCCTTCAGATTATATTTTGGCAATGATATTTGGCTTGGTTATCACGTTTGTTGCGGGCTATCTACCTGCCAGAAAAGCATCCAAGGTAGACCCTGTAGAAATTTTGCGAGGATAATGGGACAGAATAATTTTAAGAAGAAGCTATTACCGAATGAAGGTTCGGAATTCATTTGGCTGACAGTTTTTTTAGGTGTGTTAACTCTACTTCTATATTACCTGGATTGCTATTACTATTACCAGTATGGTTATGAATGCGAATATTACTGGTTTTATGGGTGTTACTATTATTATGGATGTTATTAAAAATTAAAAATGAAAGCATTAACTGCAAACAAAATTACAAAATACTTTCACGACCCTGAAACGTTTCAGGTATTGAAAGACGTAAGTTTTGACGTAAACAAAGGTGAATTTATCTCCATTGTTGGTAAATCCGGTTCGGGTAAATCAACCCTTCTTTATCTACTCTCTACAATGGATACATCTTACGAAGGTAACATTACTATCAATAACACAACGGTTACCGGGTTAACACAAAACCAGCTGGCCAGATTCAGGAATGAGCATATCGGGTTTGTGTTTCAGTTTCATTATTTATTGCCGGAATTTTCCGTTTTGGACAATGTAATGCTGCCGGCTTTGAAGCTTAAAAAGAAATCCAAAGACGAAATAGAAGCCAGAGCAATGGAGTTATTGACATTGCTTGATATTAAAGGACACGAAACCAAAAAAGCATCTAAAATATCTGGTGGTCAGCAGCAAAGAGTCGCTATCGCAAGAGCTTTGATCAACGAACCAGCCATCATTATGGGCGATGAGCCTACTGGAAATCTGGACAGTAAAAACACCAAAATTGTGTTTGATATTTTTCGCCAGTTAGCCAAGGAAAAAGGGCAGACCATCATTGCCGTTACCCACGATGACGAATTTGCTGCCAATTGTGACCGGATTATTGAAATGGTGGATGGGAAAATTATTTACTAATCAAGGTTTTATAGTGGTTAACTGGAATTATAGAACTAGTACATAAAAACTCGATGTCTGTTAATCCATTGATTTAAAAAAACAAAAATGAATAAACAAAAGTGTCTTTTATTAACAATATTCTTATTTGCAAATAGCTTACTTGCTCAGGATAGGGATTTATTGAATGTCAGCTATGCAGTTTCGACATTAAAATACGGCGACACTAATGCTAATACCAATTTATTTGATGTAAAACTCAAACTTCCGGTGTTCCAAAAAAACAGCATACAATTGCCGGAGTATTAGGTTACAAAAATCTATCGTTACAGAATTTCCCGGCGGATTATACCGGCAATTTACACGGTCTCACTTTACAGGGAGCCTGGATTTATAAATTATCAGACAGAAAAAGCCTGACCTTTTTTGCTCAAACAGGATTGTTTTCAGATTTACAGGATGTTAGCGGCAAAGATTTTAGGTACACTACCGGCTTGCGCTACAGAGTAAAACATTCCGAAAAGTTGAGTACAGGTTGGGGATTGGCTTATTCAAGACAGTTTTTTGGTAACCAGATCATCCCATTCATTGATGTAGATTACAGACCCAATGATAAATGGAGCATTACGGGACAGTTTCCCATCAAACCAAAAGTGCTTTACCACTTTAATGATAAGTGGAGTGCCGGGATTGAATTATTCGCAGATGCATCCAGCTACAGGCTTTCAGCGTCAGAAAGTGACAATCAGTTTGTCCAGGTCAATCAATGGACTGGTTTGGCAAAGCTGGAATACCAGTTTGCAAAAATTTGGCAACTAAATATTGGGGTCGGTAGAAATTTTAGACAGAGTTACAAACTTTATGATGATGCAGCAACTACACCCTGGACCATTATTACGATACCTTTAGGTAAAAAGTCCGACCCCATCTATGAAATTGACAACAACGGATTGAATATTCAAGTGGGTATTTCATTTAAACCGTTCTAGAAAACCTTATCTTTTGTAACTTTATCAGAAAAATGAAACTGCCCATAGAAAAAATATTGCCCATTGCCTTATGTATCGTATTTCCGGCTTTAAATGCGATTACGACGAGGGGCATTATCAACATTTTTGATGTTGATTCCTTGATATTGCTTCGGTGGGTTTCTGTTTCCGCAATGCTTTACCTGCTTTGGATGTTGCTTGATTACATTTCAAAAAAAGCGGAAACATACAGATTTCTTAAATCAATCATTGCAGCAACTGTATTACTTATTATAGTTTACAATGTATTTCTGCTCACACCGCTATTTCAAAATAAGAATTTGAAATGGATGTTTGTGGTGAGGTATTTTATTGCCATTATTCCATTTTTAATCATTCAATATGCCTTTCGTGCCAACAAAAAAGTAGCACAATTAGAACTGGAAAAACAGCAGATACAAACAGAAAACTACAAGGTTCAATTAGAAGCATTACGCACCAAAGCTGACCCTCATTTTTTATTTAATTCACTTAATACCCTTCGTACAATGGTGCGGCATCGAGACCCGAAATCTGAACAGTTTATCCTCAGCCTTTCCGACTTTTACCGGCAAACTTTACGTTACAACGAAAGTACATTGATTAAACTGATTGATGAGGTAAAGGTACTGGAATCTTATTTATTTCTAATGAAAAACAGAAATGAGGAAGCCATACAAATCAGTATTCACATTGCTGAAGAACTGTACGAGCACCAAATTCCTACATTGGCATTGCAAACCGTGGTAGAAAACTGTTTTAAGCATAATATGATGACATCGAAAATGCCTTTGAATATTGATGTCAAAAGTACCGACAATTATATTGAAATTAAAAATAATGTTCAATCCAGGATGACCAACAGTTCTTCTTCTGGTTACGGATTGGAAAATTTGAAAAAGAGGTATGAATTGTTAAACATTGAAAACGGAGTGGATATTGAATCGACAGATGATTACTTTCTGGTAAGACTTAAACTTATTTAATGGAGGATGCCATCTAAATTCTCAATTGAAATAATATAATATGAATGTGCTGATAGTAGAAGACGAATTACATACCTCCAAATTGCTGAAAGAAGTAATTGAGCAGGATCAAGATTTTTTGGTAACCGAACGTTTGGAGTCGGTAGCAGAAGCCGTGCAATATTTAAGTAAACACCAGCAAAAATTAGACCTGATTTTTCTGGATATTCAGTTAGCCGACGGACATAGCTTTGAGATTTTCAACCACATTGACATTACTATTCCCGTAGTGTTTTGCACCGCTTATGATGAGTATACTTTACAAGCCATTAAAAACAACGGCATTGATTATATCCTCAAACCTTTCAAGGAGGAAGACATTCACCTCGCACTAAACAAATACAAAAGGCTGGCTCAAACTTTTAGGGATAAATCATCTACACCTTTACAATTTCCTGCTACAACTCAGTACCAGCAAAGCTTTCTGACACAATATCGGGATAAAACATTGGTAAAATATGTAAAAGACATCGCTCTTTTTTACATTGAATTTGAAACTGTTTATATATACACCATTGGTGGCGAAAAATTTTCCTTGTTCAAAAATCTGGAGTACATTGAATCGGTTTGTGACCCTAGACAGTTTTTTCGCATCAACAGGCAGGTTTTGATTAATAAAGAAGCAGTATTGTCTATTGAGCCATATTTCAACAGAAAAGTCATTGTTCAGACAAAGTTCAACCTATCAGAAAAGTTAATTGTAAGCAGATTGAAAGTTACTGCTTTTAAAGACTGGTTAGAATCGTAGTTTATATTCATCCCTATTTACAAGTGATATTTTGATAATTGCTTTCTACTAATTGCTATTTAGCCTTTAATTGAAAAATCATTACAATTAAATTCAATATCTCAAATGTTCAATTGAAGTTTTTGTTTGTTCAATTCATCCAAATTTTGATTTCTTTAAATGGTATTACTTAATAGTTTTGTTCGTATAAACAATAAAATTATTATGTTATGAAGAAAGTATCTATTTTAAAATTAATGATCATTGCAATGGCGGTAACAACTTTAATATCTTGTGATAATGATGATGAATGCTATTATGTAGAACAGGATGCAGCCCGCGGATTAATAGTCAACGCAAGTCCCAACTCGGGAGATTTGTATTTTTTTGCAGATGACAACAAAATCAATAGTAATGCGCTAAACTATGCAAATGCTCAGGGATATTATCGATTTTATGATGGGATGCGGACTTTCACTGTTCAGGATAATAATGGAAACATTCTGGATACTGAGGAAAGAGAAGTAAATGAAGGAGATGTTTTTTCTCTTTTTGCCGTAAACACTTTTAACCAACTGGAGCTTGTTAGTTTCTAGGACCATTTGGAAGCCCCCGGTTTTTATCATGCAGGCATCAGACTGATAAATCTCTCTCCTGATGCTCCGAACGTAGATATTTATCTTGATGGTCATTTGATTACATCCAATATTCCTTTTAAAACAGCTTCATCTTTTGTAAATGTTGAAGATGATGAATATAATGTGGAAATAAAAGATACACAAACTGGTAATACACTATTCCAGAAATCTTCGGTTGTTTTTTATCCTAACAGAATTTATACGCTCTATATGAAAGGATTCGTTAATGCTCCTTCAGGGTCAAACGATAAATTTTCCTTAGAAATTATTCGAAACTATTAAAAAATTGGAGTATCTAAAGTTGGATTTGTCTTGTCTTTACAACTATTTTTAGACAAAGTTTATATACTCTTTATATTAGATGTTTAGATGGTCAGACTTTTTGGTGGATCAAATAAGGACGAAAAGAAGTTTATCTGCTAATGGATTGTTTATTAGTTGCCTTGTCAGATAATAACTTTGATTTTAATTCAAGACCATATTTGTGGAGGTCTTCGTAGATGTTGAAAAATTGATCTTCATCGGACTCATCTAAGGAGGTGTTGAAAAATACGATCACAGCAACCTCTTTGCTCAGGTCAGAAAGCATAAATGTTCTTACACCCAGATCAGAACCGTTATGCCCGATCCTTTTGCCTCCCATTTTCGTTGCCCAGAAAATTCCTGAATTAAGCTTATCAGGTTTGACATTGTCAGGTTTATTAGATTCTGTGAACTGAAAACGGAGCATTTCTTCTGCCTGTTCTTTTTTCAGCAATATTTTATTGTTGTATTTGCCATTATTCAGCAGGATGATAAAAAATCTCGAAAGTTCATCTACTGATGTATGGACACCGCCATCTGGATAGGTTGTTCCTTCATAAAGCGGTATTGACTTTATTCTTCCATTTTCTTTTTGATAAGCTTTGGAGTGGTTCTTTATGTTGAACTCCGATAGGTTCCAACCTGAATTTTTCATTTTTAAAGGGTTGAAAATGTATTTTTTGCTGTACTCATTTAGTTTTTTCCCGGTTCTCAGCTCAATGATGTATCCTGCCAAACCTGCGCCGATATTAGAATAGTCACGATTTGTACCCGGTTTGGAATTTAGAAAATTATCTTTTGAATAATGTTTTCCGCCTTTTACAAAATAGTTTTTCAAGAAATCACCTAAAGGCTCTGGTTTTTGACCGTTAGAAACATAAGTACTGTCCGTATAAAAAGGATAACGATCTGCTAAACCCGAAGTATGGGTCGCCAGATTTCTCAAGGTGATTTTCTCATCGGGGAAATTAGGATTAATGACTTTGAAAGGCAGATAATGATTGATGTCTTCGTCCAAGTCAACCTTTCCTTCTTCTACCGCTTTCATGATGCAGAATCCTGTAAAGGTTTTGCTTATGGATGCAATATTCATAATAGTTTTAGGGGTAAATGGGATATTGTTTTCTTTATCTGCAAAACCATATCCTTTAGTCCAGACCAGTTTTTTATCGATGATAATGGCGGCTCCGATGCCGACGATTCCCGCCTGATCCATTTTCTTTTCGATAAGGCTGTCAATGGAGTTCTTTTTATCATTTTTGATATGGGTACTAATTTGTGCCGACAGATTTTGGATGCAAAGTAGGGCAGTCAGACAACAGATCAGTAAAAGTTTTTTGCTAAGTTTTTTCATAATATCAATGTCTTTTGATTTGTAATTAGCTGAAAATTGGCATGAATTATTTTTTTAGATTTTCAAGAGCCAGTTTAGCCATATCTTTTACCAACTGAGTAGGAGAGTTGCAGTCACAATTGCTGAATCCAAGTACATAAATGTCCTTATTTGGAATATAAACTGCCATTGATTTGAATCCGAAAATACTTCCGCCGTGTTCACGGGTCGGGATTCCGTTGATATTCTTCAAATGCCAACCGTAACCGTATTCTATTTCCTGACCGTTATTAAGTTTGTATTTGGTAAAGGCCTTTGTCTCTTCTTTAGAACTTAATAATAGATTTTGATTTAAAGCATTCTGCCACTTCAGCATGTCATCCAAAGTGGACATCAATGAACCCGAGGAAAATGGAACGCTGAAATTGATCACGGTTTTATTCACATAACCAGAACTTTTTTTGTGGTAGCCGTAAGCTCTGTTTTTTATAACCTTCCTGTCACTGGCGTAATAAGAATTAGTCATTCCAATCTTATCAAATATATTCTTCTTAATAAAATCTTCGTACGTTCCGCCTGATACCAGCTCAATGACATATCCCAGAACGACGTATCCTGAATTATTGTATTCAAATTTTTCTCCGGGAGCAAAATCTGCAGGCTCATTTTTAAAGAAGTCAACCATCTGTTCCGGTGTCATTTCCTTTTGAGCAATGTCTTGTAAGGATTTCATTTTCGTAAAATCCTTAATACCGGAAGTGTGGGTCAAAATATGATGAATGGTAATGTTATTTCCGTTGGGATAAGAAGGAATATATTTCACAACAGGATCACTTATCTTTAATTTACCTTGCTCTTCCAGCATCAAAATAGCGATGGCTGTAAACTGTTTGGTCATAGAACCGATCTGAAATACACTATTTGTATTCAGCTTGGCATCCAATTCAAGATTGGCCATTCCGAAGGCTTTTTCATAAACGGGTTTCCCTTTTTTGGCGATAAGGAAAACGCCACCCGGTCCATTAGGTTCCTTAAATTCGGATTGGATCAGACTGTCAATTTTTCGATTCAGATCCTGAGCATTCGAACGCATACAAGACCAAACAATAAAACTTAATAATAATAGTTTTCGCATTGGAGTTTAATTTTATGCAAAGATATATTTATTTATTAATACTATGTTATGCAAAGTAGTAATTTGTGTAAAAATTTTAGAAACTTTACATAAGCATTAAGAAAATTTTAGCGAAAAGAAAAAGAATTTTTCACCACTGTGTTAGAAAATAGTGTCATATTCTCCTAAGTATATGAAAGGTTTTGACCTTTATGTGTCAATTTGAAAGGGTAATTTTCAGATTTCGGAAATAGCCCTCTGTGCCTACATCGACAAATAAACCTACAGCCCCGGAAATATCTGCGCCATGCTTGAGGTCATTCACAATAAGGGAAGGTTGTTTGTCTTTGTTTAAAAAAAGCTTTGCCTGACTGCCTTTGATCTCAATTTTCATTGAGATCCATTCATTCAGACCCATGTCAGCATAGGTCTCATATTTCTCAGGATTCTCTTTTCTCAGACGTTCATATTTATAATCAGGATAAGAAAAGTATTGAATGGAGTGATTTCGTCTTACCTGATCTTCAGCTCTGCCATTTGTCGGACGTATATATATCGATTCAAATTTGGAATTGGTTTCATTGATCCTGAATGCCAATCCGATAAACCCGCGGTCAGTTGGAGAAGCGGTAGGGAGCAGCCGGCTTAGAACTTCCACCTCGATAATGCCATTTTTAAAATCAGTGTTCTTAATCCGTACAAAGGTAGGTTCGTCCGCTTCTTTCACGGTAGGATCTTTTACGACCCTTAAGATACTTTCACCTTGTGAATTATCGATTTGCATTTTGACCTTATTGGGCAGAAGATTGCTACTATCTAAATTTATTTTTTGGCTGTAAGCACTTTCTGCTGCAAAAAGAAAGAGAAACCAGATTATTCTTATATTTTTCATATTATTTAATACACATAATTTTAGAAACTGTATTGTAGTGCTCATTTTTTAAATAGTCCCGCATTTAATTCTGAACCTGCCGAACCTTCCGCCAATTGCAGGTAATTACGTTTACTCTGATCTTTTTCGATGATAACGGTTCCAGTGGTCTTTATATTTTTCATCTCCAGAAAATCCGTTGACGTGGCATCACTGTCGCTTAACGGGCCGCTTCCATATCCTGCCAGTTTATTGTAATTGACAAAAATGCAATCAGAAGCTTTGTACCTGCGTTTACTTCCTTTTTCCCTTATCCATATGGTACTTGTATTGGCGATGATGTTATGATGAAAGTCGAAGTCATCTCCATCGGTACCCTGTGTTGTCCAGACTCCGCAGAAGTAGCCGCCATAGACCAAAGAATGTCTCATGGCACTGCGACTGCCGGTGCTTTCATCGTTTTTCCAGAAGACAACAGGGATCTTACAGTTGAAAAAAACACAATGGTCGATCACCAAACCATATCCATTGGCTATGACACCGACGTGTAATGGCATTACATCTACGTTCCCGGCGAACATACATTGGGTCACCAGCAAGTCATCCAGTTTTTTTCCGTCACGCCATATAGGGTAGGAGCGGCGTAAATTATTGACATCTATGTAAGTATAATCAGGACTGCCTGTAAACCGTAGGCCTTCAATGGTCACGTGGCTTACCTCGGGTTGTATTCCTTTTGCTTCTTTTCCGCCTATACCGGTTTCAAGAGGTACGGCTGTTATGATGACCGGCATTTTATCGGGTGTCCAGTTTGCGTCATCCGGCATCACTTCGGCACGAATGATAAGACGGTTGTTAACGCTGTATTTATCATTGTTAAATAGCACGGTTTGAGTTAAAATATGAATACCTTCTGTAAGAATGATCGTTGTTTCTCCCTGCACTTTGTTCAAATTGACACGCCTGGCAGCTTCTGAAAGATTCTTTAGCGGTTGGGTTTTTGTTCCGGAATTGGCATCATTACCTTTCAAGGGATCAACATACAATTGCTCTGCCTTGATCCAAAGCAGGTTCATGAACAAGATTAAAAGACCGAATGTTGCAGATTTTATCATATTCTTTTTTCTGTA
This sequence comes from Chryseobacterium sp. DT-167, assembly GCF_058310155.1. Classification (NCBI taxonomy): domain Bacteria; kingdom Pseudomonadati; phylum Bacteroidota; class Flavobacteriia; order Flavobacteriales; family Weeksellaceae; genus Chryseobacterium; species Chryseobacterium sp. DT-167. Next base: position 90,071 of record NZ_JBZEEQ010000001.1, read on the forward strand.
AAAGTAGAAAGATGCATCGCCTGCAAAAAGGTCATTTTATCTTTAAAGTTGTCATTTTATACTCTTACGGTATTGCTGGGGCGTGATGTGGGTAATTTTTTTGAAGAAACGGTTGAAATTGGAAGGGTCAGAGAATCCCAGTTCATAGCAGATCTCTTTTGCGGATTTATTCTGATGCAGCTGTTTCTTTATTTCTGAAACCAGCTTGTGATGGATCATCTGCTGCGCTGACAATCCGCTGAACTGCCTGCAGATCTTATTGAGGAATCCTGGACTGACGTTAAGCATTCTGGTATAGGACTCAACGGTCTGGTCCTGTAGGAATCTTTTTTCCAGCAGCAAACGGAATCTGTAGAAATCCGCATGAACATACGTATCTGGCTGAACATTGTACGCACCGGCATAATAGCGGTTGAGTACAATAAGCAGCTGGTATAGAATTGACCTGATCATATGATTGCTGTCATTCCTGATCTGTCCGAATTCCTGTTCTATTTCCTGCACAAGTTGCAGGCATTTCCTGAATGATTGTTCATCGATCTGCATTTCAGCGGGATGCGAATACTGATGAAAGTACTGGAACCGGTACAGAAAAAGTTCATCCGAAAAAAAAAGATGGAGAAAATCTTTTTCAAAGAACAGCGTGTATCCCTTGACCTGCTGTTCAATTTCCCAATGGCGAACCTGTCCGGGACTGGTGAAAATGACGGTTTGCGGTTGAATTGAGACTTTATTCTCATCAAGTGCCAATGTTCCGGAACCTTCTGTGATGAAGATAATTTCGTAAAAACTGAGTTGATGCAGTGTACTGTTTAATACATAATTTTTCAGCGTTTCAATACGTCCGATATCCAATAACAGCTCCGATCCATATTTGAAGGGCAGAAAATGATAGGTTTTAATTGGGGGGATCGATGCCATCTTTTATAATTAATTTACCATACAACGGATATGTTAAAAATAATAATTTTTTCCAATTTTCACACAACGTTTAGATATGAAACTCCTATAACTTAGATCAGGTAAGAATAGCAATTTGATTATTTTTTATCCTTTAAATAACCACTTGCATTGGTGTTATTAGGATTAAGTTCGAGTGATTTTTTATAATTGATGATGGCTTCTTTCCGATTTCCCATCGCTTCTAAAGTTTCTGCATAACTATCATAAACATTCGCACTGCTTGGAAATAACAAAGTATTCAATTGAAAAACCTGTAATGCGTCGTTTTTTTTATTTTGTTCCAAAAGTTGATAGCCCCAGGAATTTAATTCATCTTCGGAAAGTTTAAAATCTTTGTTGTTTTTTGTAATTTTCTTATAAATATTAAAAGCGTTCTGAAATTTATTCTCAATAAGTTGCTGACGTAATACTTTTAGATTTTTACTCAATCCAAAACCATTTTTAACTTTCATATCCGGGAAATAGTAACCGGCAATTTCGTCAATGAACCATTCAGGATTGGAACCTTGAAGATTGGTTAAGACCACAATTGATAGATCGTCCTTTGGATATACGAATAATGCCGAACGCATTCCACCAACCGGCGCTGCTGCAGGATGTTCTTCTCTCTCAACCGTTGGCCAGCCCAGCGCATATCCATTGGTCAATTTGTTGAAACCATCGATGTGTCCATCATTAAGTTTTGCGGAAGTGAAAAGCTCTTTTACACTGTTTTTATTGTGCAAGAGCTTCCCGTTTTGCAATGCGATAAGCCATTTGCTTAAATCTTCGGAGGTGGAAATGATGCCTGTAGCAGTTCTGAAGAATACGGGAAATGTAGCAAAAGCATTGTGCAGTTTTCCATCATTGACCCATTTTCCGTCTGTATTGATAATTGTGGAATATGATCCGGCATTGTTTGGGATGATATCATTGGAATCTCCAAACTGCGTTGCTATCATATTGCAAGGTTTGAATTGATTTTCTTCAATGAATTTTGTAAAATGCTGACCGCTTAATTTCGTGATGATTTTTCCTAAAATATAATATCCAGTTTGGTTGTAGCTGAACCTTTCTCCGGGTTTAAATTCCATCGGCAATGTCTTTACCAGTTCCCAGTTTTTCTCTTCAACACCATTACCTAAAACCTGTTCTTTTTCATCGATATTGTTAGGAAGTCCGGATGTATTACTTAATAATTGTGTGATAGTTATAGATTTCCATTCGTTGGGTATGTCCGAAATATATAGAGAAATGGGATCATCTATTTTTAATTTTCCTTGTTCTTGTAATTGCATAATTGCTACTCCTACAAAAGCTTTTGTCATAGAGTTGATAGAGAAAGTTGTTTTTGAATTGGTGGGAACGTGATGTTCCAGATTCGCAAAACCATAACTGTCAAGTTTTTCTAATTTCCCATTTTTAATAATTGCTAACTGAAGTCCGGGGATCTTCATTTGGGTCATTTTCTCTTTGATGAAAATATCGATGCTGTCCGAATTTCTTTGAGCAAACAACTGTTGTGAAAATGTTGTTATGAATAATAACACGATGGTTTTATTCGTTGTAAATAATTTTTTCATAATATTTTTATAAGTGGAAATCAAAATGAAGACAACCATAGCGACCAACTTATTACATTTGGTTGTTCCTATAAATATATTGATCATAGAAGTCTTCTTTACCAATCATTTTTATTTTTTCGTCGCTTCCATATTTTTAAAGTTTCACTAGTAAGTGAAATCAATAGTTTGTTTGGCGGCATCGCTTTGATTAACAAGGAGTTAGGAAATAAAAAAAACGACATAAGAGAGTGAAATCTTCAAATGTCAGTCTTGTGACCAACACGAGCGTATCTTCAAACACTTTTATAGATGATTTGGTTTATTTGAGCCAAATTAAACAAGAATTACAAGGTTCTTTTTTATTAAATAATCTTGTAGATTAAACTTATGTAATTTAGCTTTAATAATTGAAAAGATAAAAATTTGTCTTCAATTTTCATTATTCGGTTATTTTTGGCATGTACTGTCTATAGAAAAGATGTTGTAGGTAACTTTTTAATCAAAAATTTTTCACCAATCCAACTTCTGCTGTTTCATTAATGCTTTAGTTTTTTGTTTCTTTCGGAAATTCTCAAGTTTATGTCAAAATTCAATTTGAGTTTTCGAAATATTTTGAAAATTTTTAAAAAATCTACATAAATATGAGAGTAAATATTAACTTTTACATCTTGATAATTTATTAACTCAATTTCTTCGAAATGTTTTTTCCAATTAGGATATGTTTTTAAAATATCTTTTTTGGATTTTAATTTTCCCGTAATTTTGCTGATGATTTATAATAGTAAAAAGTTCCATAATTTGAACATATTATAATTGGCTATTATCACAAATTTATAAATAAAATGTTTCGGGAGCTCGTTTATATTGGAAGAGTTTCCCATAAAAGTACGAACACAATAACTTAATTGAAAGCTGGAATTGTATAAGAACTGTATTCTATATTTTATATTTGGCATATATAAAGCGGAAGAATAAGTATTAACTTCCGCTTTTGTTATAATAAAAAATGGTACAACTTGCCATATAATATTACCATTTGGCTTTAGGTGACGTTAATTCCAGCGATAGCCATATGTGTTGTTCGTACAGAGAATTTGAAACCGCTGGTAGAATGTGAGTAGTTAGTTTAGATTTTTAAAGTGGACGACAGTTTTATTTTCAGGATCTATAAAGCCAGTGCGTATGATATGACCAATAGTCCAGTAATCAAAGTTAACTTTTCGTACATGGCTTGGCTTATTTTCCCAGGCTCCGTCTGTAAATCTTGGTATAATAAGCATACCCCAAAACAAATTCTCGACACCAAACCATATAGACCATAGATTTTCTTGATTCTTATCTTTAATTCTAATATTATAATGCTTGTAAAAATCACGTTCTAAAAAAAAGAAGAATATATTCCCTAATAGTTTTAACCTTAAATATTCGCTGAATCATTGAAGGGCTTTCCCTGCTTAATATCGAATCCTTTAATCCCATAAGCCATGCTGCAATATAGTCATCATATGTTAAACATTTTCCATGTATTAAATCGGAGATTCTGCGATTTGTTATTACTATTGCAAGAATTGATTAATAAAGTTTTAAAATCCATAAATTTTCTTTAAATTTATAGTCTATTATTACGAAATTCTAATCCGCATGAACAAAATTCCAAATTTAAATCAGGAAGGTAAAATTAATGCAAATGATCTGGCACATCTTAATGTTTCACAAAAATATCAGGAAATACTAAAAGCATTAGGCAGGGCAAATTTTGGAAGTATTTGCATGGTCGATCTAGTGACTGAAAAATTAGAATTTATTTCTGCAAATCCATTTCTTTTCTCTGGTTTGGAATCAAGTGAGGTTGAAAAACTTGGGTATGAGTTCTATCGCCAATATGTTAAACCTGAAGATCTTAAAATACTTGATGCACTTAGTAAATCGGGATTCAAGTTCTTCGAACGGCTGCCCATTAATGACAGAAAATTATACACAATTACTTATGATTTTCATTTAACTGATACAGACAAAGCAGATGTCTTGATAAATCATAAAATTACACCTCTCGAGCTTTCAGCTGATGGTAGAGTATCGAAAGTAGTTTGTATAATTTCATATTCTTTAAATAAAGAGGCAGGCAATATGTGTGTGTCTTCAAATTCATCCAAAACTTTTTGGCGATACAATTATATAACTGGAGAATGGTCTGAAGAAAAAAAAATAATATTGAAAGTCAGAGAAATTGAAATCATCAGATTACATTTGCAGGGTCTGAAAATAGAGGAAATTGCAAAAAAACTTTTCGTATCACCAAATACAATAAAATTTCACCGTGGTAAGCTGTTTGAAAAGATCGGTGTCAATAATATTTTCGAGGCCATTTCCTATGTAGTATCACACAATCTTATTTCAATGGCTCTAACGACGCAATTCATTATCTGAATAAGCATTTTTACTAATAGTAATGGTGAATGGTTTTGGTGCTGCTGGTAATGGCGGTGAAGGTAGAGGCAAATTGTTACTAGTAACGGTCACTTCAAACGGAATTACCGAATCAGGAGACAGATACACAGATTGCGTATAGGCTTGTGTATAATGAAATGGAGCGATCTAGTGTTCTGTATCTCTCTGTGCAAAAAGAGAGCTGAACGAAAGAAAAACTAATACTAAGCTGAGTAGAAATCTTTTCATAAATTATGGAATTAGGATCTTAGTTTGGCTAAAGCTGCACCTATTAAGATGCAGCTTTAGTAAACCTTATGTTTGTTTTATTCTTTAATAAACTTCTTCTGTATATGTCCTTTCACATCTTCTATGTCAATAACATATAATCCGTTAATCAGGCTGCTTACATCAATTGCATTATTCATGATTAAGCCAGTTGATACAAGACGTCCTGAAGCTGAGTAAATCTTGTAATTTGCTTTTGCACTTATATTCTTTACATTTAATAAAGTGCTTACCGGATTTGGATAGATTAGAATATCATTTTGATTAACAGAATTTGGAACAGGAACTTTTGAAATTCTTATGGTATAATCTTCTACTTCACCACTATCGAAGTTTACACAATTTACTGGAATTCCATCCTTCTGCATTGCTACTCTCATGACCACATATTTGTAATCGGTCATACTTACAAACGCATCCGCAGGCACGTTAAACGTTGCAGTAGCTGTGGGACTTGTGTTTGGTCCATCAGCAAGAACTCTTTCGTCAATATCAAAATATCCATTTCTGTTGAAATCAATCCAAACCGCTACTCCAGCAATCGCTCCGTTAGTTAATGTTTTGTCAATAATAATCTGATTGCCAGAAGATCCCTGAACCATTTCAATGTACTTCGTTTGATCTCCTGTAAAGTCAGAGTAATTGGATGCAGGAGTAATATTGATCATTTGCGGTTTGCCAGTTGGTGTAGCCGTTACTTTCGAAATATACTCTGTTGCAGAATTATTTGAAGAAACCTGGCAATAAACAACAGTTGGTGTTGTAAAGTAGTAAAGAGGTGTAAAGTTACCCGGAGTTCCACTACAAACATTTGCAACCTGCATTTCATATTTCGTCAACTCTAACAATCCTGTGATTGTGTAAGTATTTGTATTAGTATTCACGGTCGTCCAGCTAGGAATACCTACTTTTCTATATCTTAAGATGTAACTGCCTGTAGCTCCTGTACCAGTAAAGGCATCCCAAACTACCTCTGCAGTCGTTGGTGTAATTGTGGTGATCGTCAATCCCGGTGGAAGTATTTCACAAACTCTTACCGTTGTAAATGTCTGAGGATTCGACCAAGGGTTTGGAGTCGTTTCACCAACACAAATATTTGCTATCTGCACCTCATACATAACAAAAGAAGATAATCCTGTAATGGTTATAGAATTAGCAGGCGGAAGCGGTGCTGTAAGACTAATCCAAGGTCCTGTACCTACAGCTCTGTACCGGATGATATAAGTCGCACTAGGAACGATTGGGTTCCAAGTTACCACAGCCGAAGTTGATGTAACATTTGTAACTGTAACATTCGGAGGTGTAGGATCACATCTTGTGGTAAATGTTTGCACTGCCGTGTAATTGCCCGCTCCACCATTTCCACACACTGCGGCTATTCTCACTTCATAAGTTGTTGCAGGTATTAAACCTGTAAGCTGTACCGGGGGATTACCACCAAGAACTGAAGCATTGATAACTGTCCAATTTGAAGCAGGTGTTGTAACCGCTCTGTATTCTAAAACAAAAGCATTGTTATTAGTTGCTGAAGTCCAGTTGACAGTAGCTGAATTATGAGTGACAGGATTTATATTTAAATTTGTCGGAGTTGCGTTACTGCACGGTCTCAATTTCACTGCATAATCTTCAACTTCACCATTCACAGGGTCTAAGCAGATTAGAGGAGCACTTCCACGTTTTAAAGCAACCCTCATCGTGGTTGTATAAGGTCCTGTATAAATTCCCGTAGCCGGAACATCAAATGTTGCCGTCACAGGTGTTGTTGTACTTGATGCAGATATCATTATTCTTTCAGAATCTGTAAAGACACCATCTCTATTCCAGTCAATCCACGCATAAACAGCATCTCCATAGGTTGTCCCAACCCATGCTTTTGAAACCGACAGTTGATTTCCTGAAGAACCAACTTCTAAATTAATTAATGTTGCCGGCGTAGTATAACTAATATAATTAGTCTGCAGCGACGTATTATCTATTAAAGGGAAATTCACAGGCGTTACTTTCACATTAGAAATGTAATCGTTGGTACCTATTCCAATCATGCTGCAATAGGTCAATGAAGGAGTGGTGAAATTCACTGAAGCACCGAAAGCTCCCCATGTAGTTCCACATTTTGCTTGAATCTGTACCTGATAAGCAGTCTGCTCAATAAGATTACTAATTGTGTAAAAACTTTGCCCAGCTGCCAATTCTACGTATCCGAGAGGCTGTAACTGCCAAGCTCCTGTAGTTCCCTGTCTCCATCGTATTCTGTAGGTAGCATTAGCTGTAGGTATCCACGAAACATATGCCGTCGAAGATGTCATATTAGAAACAACAGGAACAGGAGTTGTTGTGCTGCATGGCTGTAGATCAATAAACTTGACGGCGTAATCTTCAACTTCTCCGTATGTATTTCCTGAACAAGCTCCAGCTGCAGAAGAATAGGATACTACAACTCTCATCCTAGTTGCATTAGGACCATTATAAGTTACGGCCGGAACATCAAATGTTCCCGAAACAGGTGTTGAAGCATTAGATCCACTGGTATAAATCAATTCACCTGTATCGAAAATACCATTTCTGTCAAAATCGATCCAGACATTGGTGTAATTTGCATATTGAGTACCTGACCAGGTTTTTCCAACCGAGATCGAGTTATTCTGAGTGTTTCTTACAAGAGTAAGCTCTAAAGCCGGATTTGTAGAATAATCAGTATACTGAGATTGTAAAGATGTATTGTTAAGTATTGCGGATCCTACCGGATTTACTGTCACATTAGATATCCATCCATAGGTTGCACTTGTATACTGTGCAGCATGAGGACACCATGCAATTGCTGGTGTTGTAAATTGAACAGGGACTGAATAATTACCCGTAACCCCAGAACAAATATAAGCTACTCTAAATTCGTATTGAACCTGTTCATTTAGACCTATAAGTGTATGAGTACTCACTGTTGGGTTTGGATTCACTGGAATCCAAGCTGAAGCAGGACTAGTTACTGCCCTCCATTCAACAACATAAGATGTTGCTCCTTGAGCAGGCATCCACGATAAAACAGCACTTACAGGTGTAAGATTGGTCGCTGTTAAATTCGTAGGTGCTGCACTTGTACAGGGAACAGGATCTATAAACCTCACTGCGTAATCTTCAACTTCGCCATATGTATTCCCTGAACATGCACCTGCCGCCGCCGCATAAGAAACCACAACTCTCATTCTTGTCGCATTTGCACCATTGTAGGTTATAAGCGGAACATTGAATGATCCCGTAACGGGTGATGCATTGCTGGATCCGCTGGTATAAATCAACTCACTGGTGTCAAAAACTCCATCTCTGTCAAAATCAATCCAAACATTAGTATAATTTGCATATTGAGTTCCTGACCAGGTTTTCCCTACAGAAATGATATTATTCTGCGTTCCCCTTACAAGGGTAAGATCCAAAGCAGGATTCGTAGAGAAATTAGTATACTGAGATTGTATAGAAGTATTATTCAATGGCGCAGATCCCACTGGATTTACCGTCACATTAGAGATCCACCCATAAGTTGCACTGGTATATTGTGCAGCATGAGGACACCACGAAACTCCCGGTGTCGTGAAGGATACCGGAGCAGAAAATGCTCCTGAAGGACCCGTATTACAAACGGTTGCTAATTCAACTTCATATTGGGTAAATTCCAACAAACCATCTATTGTATATGTATTGGTAAGAGGTGTAGTAATGTTAATCGTAGTCCAGGCACCTCCCGGAAGCGATCTGTATCTTAGCACATATGTAGCACCTGCAGCAGGTGTCCATGAAACATTGGCTGAAGTTGCAGAGATATTGCTCACTGCAATATTTGTGGGAGGAGTATTCACACAAGGAGCCAAAGTGCTTCCCACCATCTGGATGATTGGAAGGACAGAGTATCTGCTTGTAGCCGTAGGAGGAGTTACAGGATTAGGATTGGTGGTCGTATTGTAATACAACATTCCCTTGTTTGTTCCGGCAGAATAGCTTCCCCAATTGGCAGTACATGAAGTTCCTGTAGAATTTTCATCCACAGCAATCACAACATTACTTGTTCCGTCCCAAAGGAAAGGCGTGCTCAACGGAATTGTCACCCAGGTGCCGGCAGTCATTGTAGGAAGAGTACCTGTGTAAACCTGAGCCAATTCTGAAAAAGGGATCCAGCTTGTGGTGGTCGCGAAATCAGTTTGGGCAGTATTACCCATATAAACTACCCACTGATTGTAGTTTGCCTGTGTAGCTGCAGTTGTAGAAACATAGAATTTGATGGAGGTAATATAAGTATTGATTCCAACAGCACCAGCAACTTCCGAAGCAGTATAAATTTGTTGAGAATAATTAAATCCTGAACAGGAATAAGCCGGCAAATATGCATGCGTAGAAGTTCCTCCACCAATCTGTCCGGGAGTAAACGGAGTACCTTCTACCCAAAGAGATTTGTCTGTAACCGAGCAAACCGACCTTACCCACCAGTAATAAGTAGTTCCCGGAACTAATGGAGTTACATCAGCCGTTGTTAACGTAGTTAAGGTTCCTGCAGTTCCTGCAACAGGAGGCGTATTGGTTGTAGAATAATAATATTCATATCCGTTTGCAGGGGCAGGTGCAGGAGTCAAAGGCGCAGTCCAGTTGATCGTTCCCGAATTAGGAGTGACATTTGTCACAGGAAGAGTTGTCGGCTCAAAGCAGGTTGGAGCCTGTATTACCTGAACCTCATCAAGTAAGATATCATCATAGAAATATCCACCTCCGAGTACATCTTTATCAACCGTAAATTTTAATTGAACGGTAGTTCCGACATATGATGCAGCCAAAGGAACACCAACAGTTCTCCATTCCGGATCGTTTGTGTTGCTTGCCCAGATTTGAACCCATCCTGATCCACTGTTTATTTCAAGCTTGAGTTGGTTATGTTCATAATTAGGCACCGTACCTGTGAGCGATGTCAAATGATTTTTAAACCATTCAAATTTCACATAAGGATTTGTCAGTCCTGTAAGGTTAATCTGAGGAGTCAGTAATTCTACATTATGCTCATTTGCGTAAGGAGAACTTGCGTCTACCCAGGCAAATGTTCCTGCCGGTCGTCCGCCATTACCAGTAGCGCCATATCCTGCCGTCCCGGAAAATCTCCATTTAACATATAAACTTGTTGATGTCGTTGTAGGATTCTGACTTACCCAGCAATTGGGTAAAGCGCCGGTACTGAATGACTCTAAAAATGGTACCGGAACTGGTGCGCATTGAGATGATATTTTAGCGATGAAAGCTAAGAAAAAAGTTATCGTTAGTAGAACTTTACCCATACTTAAATATTTTAGTTATACATTATTTTTGGAATTGTCGTGCAGTGCTTTTAAATACTATTAGAAAATCTGATGATCTGAAAATAGAAGATACTGAGTTATTCACACTAAATTTCAACATTTCACCTTATAAGTTCTAAGAAAGCGTTAAAATAATAAGTATCTGAAACTTTTCCGCTATACTAAATAATAGTTTTTATTTGTACCAACGAAAGTCATATTCGGCACAAATGGTATCACAATTTGAAATACCTTTTGGTAGGAATTTTATTCGGAATCGTGTTTGTAAAAGCTGAAAGTATGAGGTGGTTCAGAATCCAGGTGATGTCCATTTGCAGTCATTTCACATATATGGTGTGATTGGAAGTGCAGTTGTTACAGGGATGATTTCCGTTTGGGTCATCAAAAAATTCAAAATAAAAACCATTTATGGAGAAAAAATTTCAATTGCTCCTAAAACTTTTAACAAAGGACAAATTTACGGAGGTTTAATCTTCGGGTTTGGTTGGGCCATTACAGGTGCTTGTCCGGGACCTTTATTCGCACAAATCGGAACAGGAGCTTTTGCAGTTATTATTACTTTGGTGAGTGCTGTTCTCGGAACTTGGGTCTATGGATATTTCAGAGATAAGCTACCGCATTGATTTTTAGAATGCCATTTAAATAATTTTATAATATCATTAAGTGGGAAATTTTGTAAATAAAATATTATCATGGTTTCTTTAGCGTACATCACTGATACTGCCTTTGTACGAATATTAATTTTGATTGAAGATTCAACTTAACAGTTGATTGATGTTCTCTTTATAGGTTTGTCCAATTGGTATTTTGTGCACATCAATTAAAATCCTATTACCTTCAATTTGTTTAATTTTATTTTTGGCAACAATAAATGATTTATGGGTTCTTATAAATTCTAATTTAGGAAGCAACTTTTCAAAATCTGAAATCTTTTGAGGGCTAACAATTACATCATTCTTTAAATAAACTTTGATAAAATGTCCGTAAGCTTCTATAAATAATACATCTTCAAAATGGATTTGATGGTGCTTTTTATCAGCTTTTAAAAAAATACTACCGGCATCTGCTTTGGTTTCAGTAATTGATAAAGTCGGTATATTTTTCTTATTTTGAGCAGTAGAAATAGTTTTGTTAATCGCTTTTACAAATCGCTCAAAACTGAATGGCTTCAGTAAATAATCAGAAATATTGAGTTCATAGCCTTCTAAAGCAAATTCTTTGTAAGCAGTAGTAACAATTATTTTGGGTGGATTGGATAGTGTTTTTAAAAAATCGAAACCAGATAATTTGGGCATATTAATATCCAAAAACAACAAGTCTACTGCGTTTTCATTTAAAAACTGCATGGCTTCAAAGGCATTATAACAATTTCCTTTCTTTTGCAGATGTGGTAAATTTTCACAATAGTTTTCAATAATACGATGTGCAATTGGCTCGTCATCAATGATTAAATAGTAAATCATACTGTTTCTATTTTTAGTGTCAATTTATAAATATCATCCTTAACCTCAATTTGAATTTGATGTTTATTGGGATATAATAACTTTAAGCGTTGTTTTAAATTGTCTATTCCAATACCAATTGTCGCATTGGCTTCTCGTTCTTCAAAGTTATTTTCTATGTCAAAATGAATAATGTTGTTCTCAATTTTCATATTAATATGGATAAAAGCATCTTCTGTCAAACTTTCTACGCCGTGTTTAAATGCATTTTCTAAAGGAATAATGAATAGCAATGGAGCAATTTGATAACTTGTGTCCTGAGAATGATTAAAAACAATATCAACCGTTTTTTGATACCGTATTTTATGCAATTCAATATAGTTCTTTAGATATTCTATTTCATTCTTTAATGGCACCAAATCTTCTTTTCCCATATAAATGGTATAACGCATGATATCAGATAATCTTAAAACAACATTTGGTGCGTCATCCGATTTTTCGATTATTAAACCATACAAATTATTGAGGGTATTGAAAAAAAAGTGTGGATTAATCTGGCTTTTTAATAACGATAATTCTGCTTTTGATTTTCTTGCTTCCAACGTTTTCAACCATTTCCATTGCTGATAAAACCACATTAACAGCAACACAAAAAAAGGAGTGGTCAAGATGATTTTAATTTCTTTTTCTTGCTGGAGGTAGCGATTTACATCATCAATATAAACTCTGATATAATAGAAATAGCCAAAAGCTAAAATGTAAAATCCAATGATAATCAATGCGTATTTTTTGAAATAGGAAGGTGCTATAATTGAGAAAAAACATATTCCAATGATTATTAAGCCAGCAAAAGTTATTGGATTATCAGCTATTTTGGAATTTATATCATTTATAATTATAGCTAAAAAAATAAAAATCAATACAATTAACTTTAAACTAATTGTTTTATGTTGTTTTAAAAATGAAAAATAATGAATGGGCAGAGAGATTAGCATCCAGCTAAAAATAAAGCTCAACGTATTTGCCAATACGGCTGAATTGTCTATATAAATAAAATCAAAATGCAATAAAATAATGACTAATACCCGATGGATTAGCAATCCGTATAAAAAGGCTTTGTATTTTTTGAGAAATGCAATCATAAGTCAAAATTAAAGATAATTGAGCTTTTTCAACTGCAATATGCACCAACTTACCCAAAAGTAGCACGAACATTATTTTTTTCTGCATCAACTTAATTTGTGCATACCAGTCAATTGTCTGTGATGATTGAGAACATGTTTATGATAAATATTTTACAGCGTTTTCGTTTACCTATATGTTTGCTCAAAATTTAAACATTAAATATTATGAAAGTCTATTTTAAAATGACGCTATTAATGCTATTGGTAACCCTACAAAATGTAGTAGCACAAGAAAAAAACTCATTGCAAACAAAAGAAAAACGTGAGATTATAACTTCAATAAAAACGCATCTTGCAGAATCCTATATCGATTTAGATTTATCCAAAAAAATGATAACTGAGCTGGATAAAAATTTAAAATCAAATACGTATGACAAAGTAACCAGTCCAACTGAATTTTCTAAAAAACTAACCGAAGATTTGCAAAGTGTGAGTAAAGACTTGCACCTTAAAGTTCGATTTGAACCAGAGCGTATTGCTCAAGAAAAGCTTGTTGTTTCGGAAGAAAAGAAATTAGAAGCGGAAAAAAAAATGGCAATGCAAATGGCAGAAATTAATTATGGATTTACGGAAGTAAAAATATTAGATGGAAATATTGGCTATTTAAATTTACGCACGTTTGCAGATATAAAATATGCCGAAGAAACCGCTACAGCAACGATGAATTTTTTAAGCAACACCAATGCAATTATTATTGATTTGCGCACAAATGGGGGAGGTGTCCCAAATATGATGCAATTATTATCAAGTTATTTCTTTGATGAAACACCAGTTTTATTAAGCGATTTTTATGAAAGAAAAACAGATACAAAAACTCAGCTTTATTCTTTTGCAAAAGTAGCTGGTAAACGCAGTACGAACAAACCTATTTACATTTTAACGAGCAGGCAAACATTTTCTGCGGCTGAGGCATTTGCCTATACTTTAAAATATTTAGATAAAGCTGTTGTAGTAGGCGAAATTACAGCTGGAGGTGCCAACCGAACCAAACGAATTAATCTAAACGACAAGTTTACAATTTCGGTTCCGTATATCAAGTCTATTCATCCGATAACAAAAACAAACTGGGAAGGAAAAGGTGTGCAACCAAATATTAAAACAAATGAGAATGAAGCCTTTGTACACGCTTACATAGATGCCATTAATAAAACGGTTAAAAGCAATAAGAATGATTTTTTGAATAAAATTGGTTACGCCTTTTTGAAAGAAAAATCCGTTGATAATGCGATAATAGTATTTCAGGAAAACGTGAAAATGTCTCCCAATAATGTTAATGTTTGGGATAGTTTAGGTGAAGCTTATTTTATAAACGGCGATAAAGAAAATGCATTAAAATCATATCAGAAAGCTTTAGCGCTAGACCCAAATTCAGAATCGGCAAAATCAATGATTCAAAAATTAGAAACCATTAAATAAAAAAATGGGTAATAGTTTAGTTTCCGTTGCGTGCTATGAATGCAACGGAAACTCATTTTAAGGTTTAACTGGTCTAAGATAAATCAATACCAATAGCAAATACACCTGCAATGCAAACACATTTAGATTAAATAGGGATTTTTGGTGATTTAATATAAAGAGGTTCATTCTATATCTCTTCCTTTTCTCCATTATGCAAAACTCTGTAATATTTATTTCCTTCAATCAGCAGACCTTCTGATTTTTGGTTGGGAAGACTTTTAGAGTAATCTTTTGGGTGTTTTACATCAATTCCTATTACTTTTTCCTTGTATTTTCTATTGACTTTTGATTGTAGTGTATGCCCAACAACGATTGATTTTGCACTGAATTTATTTAATCCTCGTTCTACTTCTTTCTGGGTCAGTTCATCTTTAAAATAGCCTCTGTACCATACAATTCCTTTGTGAGAAGAAATTAACAATTGCTCCAAATTTTTCTGCGGATTCGGATAGTAAGGTTTATAATAATTGCTACGGATAATTTGATTGATTTCGTCCAAATTTGTTTTGTAACCTGCTAAATCTGGATGTATTCCGCCATGTGCAAAGAGAATTTTGTTAATTTTTTCAATTGAATTTTTGCTCGACATCCATCTTCCAAGAAATGAATTGGTACTATACAATTCGGTTTGTTGCTTTTTTAAAATAGAAGCAACGTGATAGTATTTGAGCGAAGTATTTTCAAAATTTCCCTGCATATTTTTCAATTCGTGGTTTCCCAAAATGTAATGAACATTTCCGCCTTTTTCTTTTGCTTCTTGCTCCAGTTTGTAAATAAACCAAAGCACTTGCGTAGTTGAAAAATCTCTGTCTACAAAATCTCCGAGCAAAACAAGGTGCCCATTTCCAAATGTCCAATTTAGCTTATTGTCAACGACTTTATTGGTAATCAAAAAATCACGAAAAGTTTTAAAACCGCTTTCAATATCAGAAATAGCCAAAATTTTAGAATTGTCGTTATACGTATTTTTAGGAATTTCGATTTTGTTATTTAAGGTAAATTCAAATCGTGTTGAATCTAATGGGAAATAGCAATAGGTTGAGATTTTTGAATCCAAAGGATGCTCTTTTTGGTCTAAATAAAATCCGTCATCTTGATTTCCTCTAACGTAATTTACAGTTACAACGCTGTCATTTTTATCAAAAATATATGGGCCATCTTTATCCCAATTCATCATTTCAGGATTTTCTGCATACCGAAAACTGGCTCCGTGATACAATCCGAATGAAACAGCAATAACTCCAATGACTACAAATGTGATAATGATATGTTTTGCATATCTCAAAAATCTCTTTTTCATTTTTCGATTAATTTCTGTAAACTTATTAATGCTTGTTCCGTTTCTAAAACAATTGTGACAAACAACCTCTGTAAATACATAAACAGTATTTGCATAAGTTTAAAGTGTTTTCATCACTCATTTTCATCATTTCAAAACGCTTTGGCTGTCGTTTGTCAACACGCTTGCAGAGGCTTGTTTATAGTCGTAATATTGCAGTATGATGGCTCTGAAAAGAAATATAAAATGGATTGTGATTGCATTATTGGCAATAGCAGTTGTTCCTGTAATGATTACGGCTTATGAAGTAATCTTTACGGAAAACAAATCCGTCGTATTTTTAGGAAATTACCACCCGAAAGTTGCCATCATTGTAATTTGCTACTACGTTTTGCTTTTTTGTTTGGGTGTAGTTTGGTTAGTTCGGGAGATTACTTTTATCACCAAACTGAAAAACGAAAAAATGAAAGCTGAATTGATGCTTTTGAAAAGCCAGGTCAGTCCGCATTTCTTTTTTAATACGCTCAATAATTTATATGGTTTGGTGGCAAAAGACCCCAAAAAAGCACAAGAATTGATACTGAAACTTTCAGATATGATGCGTTACAGTATTTATGAAGGCGAAAAAGAAAGAGTAAAGATTCAGGAAGAAATTGATTTTTTGAAAAACTATGTCGAACTCCACAAAATGCGTTATCATAAACTGATAAGCGTCGATTTTTATTGTAATATTGATGAAAATCGAAAAGTTGCTCCCTTGTTGTTTATCATCCTTTTAGAAAATGCTTTTAAGCACGGAGTCGAAAATTTGAGAGAGAATGCTCATGTCAAAATGAGTTTGATAACTTCACAAAACGAAATCTGTTTCGCCATTGAAAACAATTTTGAAAAAGGGGATAACCAATTCGGGATTGGCTTAAAAAATCTGAAAAGAAGATTAGAATTACTTTATCCCAATCAACACGAATTGACTTTTTCGGTAAATGAAAATATTTATAAAGCTCAACTAATTTTAAAACAATTATGATAAGCTATTTAATCATCGATGATGAACATATCGCCCACGACATCATTAAAGGATATTGCGATTTGATACCAAGTATGCAGTTGATGAAAAACTGTTATGATGCTTTGGAAGCCTTTGAATACCTGAACAAAAATGAAGTGGATTTAATTTTTTTGGACTTGAATATGCCCGTTTTAAAAGGTTTTGAATTTCTGAAAACATTGCAAAACCCACCCAAGATAATCGTAACAACTGCTTATCAGGAATTCGCTCTGGAAGGATATGAACACAACATTTCGGATTACCTGCTAAAACCTTTTGGTTTTGAACGGTTTTTAAAAGCTGTAAATAAATCGATTAGTTCGGTAGGTCAAAAAAATGTTTCTCCTGAAAAAAATGACGTCCCAAAACGAATCTTTGTTCAAAGCAATAAAAAGCACATTCAACTGGAAACAGAAAACATTTTATATATCGAAGCAACAGGTAACTATACCAAAATAATAACCACAACTGAAACCATTACCATTCGTGAAAAATTCTCTATTTTTTTAGAACAATTCACTATAAACGATTTTGTGCAAGTTCATAAATCATTTGCGGTTGCTCCAAAGCAAATCAATAGTGTTGAAGGAAACGTTATATTTATTTCGAATTACCAAATTCCAATTGGCAAAATTTATAAGATGAATATTGTAAAATTGTTAAAGTAGTTTATCTGTTACATTCTTTATCTCGCCACTTTAAGTACAACAAAACCAAATGAGGCAATAATTATTATTGGAATTGCTATATTTAGTATCAAAAAGTTATAACAATCCAAAAGAGAAGAAATACTAGAACCTTAATGAGACTCCAAACCATGCTTCAATACCGGATACCTTTCTTATTAAGCTTTCTTTTGATAAAAGCTTGGAGTCCATTAAATTAAGTGCGGACATCCATCTGCTGCAAAGAGCTAGCAATAATTTGCTGTATAACTGCATAAAACAAAACATAAATCCAGCTGACTGTAACATCAAATTCGTGATTTCTAATGAAAAGGAGTATGTTTTATTTTTTGTATCCGATGATGGAAGGAATGACATCAGATGAAATCACGGCTTTAAAAAAGCGATCGGAATATCTGTCAAAAAGTAATTTATTCAATCAAAAGCAGTACGGATTCAGACCTTATATCGTGGAACAAGTAAAAATACACGCAGGAAACACTGCTTTTAAAAGGTATCAAATAAGAGGGCCTGATGTTATTATTGCTCTTCCAATATAGTAGTTAATTTAAATTTGAAGAATTTGATCAATATTGAATATGGGCTTGTGAACATTATTTTACTTGGTATATTCTAATTACAAGCTTTTCCTACCAATATATTTCATCAATTCATCTTTATAATTAGGAGCGATTACTATTTGTTCTTTTCCGATAACGATATGATTTCTTTCGATAGCTTCAATTTTGTCAAGTGCAATAATGTAGGAGCGGTGAATTCTCATAAAATTTTCAGAAGGTAATTCTTCTTCCAGCTTTTTCAGGCTCATCAAAGTCAGAATCGGTTTGGGATTATCTTTCAGATAAATTTTCACATAATCTTTGAGACCTTCAATATAAAGCACTTCTGAAAAATTGATTTTAATCTGCTTGTATTCCGATTTTACGAAAATAAATTCCTGTTTTCTTTCTGGTTTTGTAACAGAAACAGATTGTTGAGATTCAAAATGATTTCTGGCTTTTGTAGATGTATTCAGAAATTCATTATAAT
Source organism: Chryseobacterium sp. DT-167 (assembly GCF_058310155.1). Taxonomy (NCBI): domain Bacteria; kingdom Pseudomonadati; phylum Bacteroidota; class Flavobacteriia; order Flavobacteriales; family Weeksellaceae; genus Chryseobacterium; species Chryseobacterium sp. DT-167. Next base: position 108,746 of record NZ_JBZEEQ010000001.1, read on the forward strand.
CAAAAGGCTTCAGCAAATAATCGAGTGCATTTACTTTATAACCGTCAATTGCATATTGGTCAAAAGCTGTTGTAAAAACCACTTTACTTTTTTGAGGTAACAGTTTTGAAAACTCAAGACCTGTCAAATCCGGCATTTGAATATCAAGGAAAAACAAGTCAATATCTTTATCTTCTTCCAAAAACTGCATTGCTTCGATGGCGTTATTGCATTTAGCTTTCAGTTCCAGAAAAGGCGTTTTCAGAATATAACTTTCAATGAGATTCAAAGCCATTGGTTCGTCGTCGGCAATCAGGCAGGTTATTTTTTTCATTTTATTTCGTTTTCAATTTCACTTCGGCGATATACATTCCATCATTTAAACAATAATGAAACTCGTGTTTCTCGGGATAAAGTAAATTAAGTCTTTTTTTCAAATTTTCTACACCGATACCTGAGCCGCTTTTGTCAGTATCCGTTTTTGGGAAATTGGAATTAGAAGCTGTTAAATGAATTTCGTCATCCAAGATTTCGATTTTAAAATTAATATCAGAAGGCTGAGTTGCAGAAATGCCGTGTTTGAAAGCATTCTCAACAATTGAAATAAAAAGCAATGGTGCAACTTCCAAATTCGGAATTTTCGTTGGGAAATTGGTATAAACCTTTGTTTTATCATTCAATCTCAAAGACATCAAATCGATGTATTTATTAAGAAAATCGATTTCCTCGGAAAGACTGATTTTATCAACATCGGTTTTGTACAAAAGGTGACGCATCAGTTTGCTCAAACTGTGAAGGCTTTGCTTGGCTCTATCTGGCGCAAAATCTATTAATGAATAAATATTATTGAGCGCATTGAAAAAAAAATGTGGCTGCAATTGGTACTTCAGGTGCTGAAGTTCGGCCTGTAGTTTAATATTATCTGCTTCGATCTTTATTTCTTCAGCTTTCTGCATTTTTTTTCCGGAACTGATGGCAATTGAAAATGCAACAGGAATCAGATAGATCATAAAGTCTATAAAGTAACGCAACCCAACTGGAGGGTTTTTATCCCGGAAACCTCTTGGTTTTCCTGCTTCAAAAAAATCAAAAATTTCGTTTCTGAAATAAATTAAAACAAGAATCAAAGCCATATTTGTAAGAAAATAAACCGATTTTTTGTCCGAAAAAAACCACTTTATCAATATAAAATAATTGACATAAAAAATGATCGCTAAAAAAATCAGCTGTAACCAAAAATGCTGAAAAAGGTCTGTCCAACTTCCTTCTGACCCAATAGAAAATGCCGCGGGAAGAAAGAACAAAACCAGCCAGATCAAAAGATGAAGACTGACCTCTATATTTTTATTTTTAAGGTTTATCATTATTTTTATAATATTAGTAATTAGGTCCTTCGTCTTAAAATTTATACTTGCTCAATCCATTAAAAATTTTGGATCTGTGGAAGTTTCGACGAAGTAAATTTAAGAATTTTCCCAGCATTGTTCTTTTTTATTCATATCTCAAAGCTGTGATAGGATCTGCCTGCGCAGCCTTTCTGGCAGGATACCATCCGAAAAACACACCCGTAATTGTACAAACTGCGAAAGAAAGCACAATAGAACTAATAGTAATGCTAACCGGCCAGCCTGCAAATTGTTTGATGCCAAAAGTAGTCATCAAACCAATGACAACGCCCAAAACGCCGCCTGTAATGGAAATCAAAACCGACTCAATCAAAAACTGCATCAGAATATCTTTACTTTTCGCACCTATCGCCATTCTAAGACCTATTTCTCTGGTTCGCTCTTTTACAGAAACGTACATAATATTCATAATTCCTATTCCGCCGACCAATAAAGAAATACTTGCAATCGCTACGAGGAGAATCGTCAGCATTTCGCTGGTTGAGCTGAACATCGAAATAAGTTCCTGCTGGGAAGAAACATTGAAATCATTGTCTTCGCCAGGTTTTATTTTGTGCTGATTTTCCATAATGGATTTAATCTCATTTACTGCCTGTTCAGAATTTTCCTCTGTTAAAGATGATGCGACAATAGACTGAAGGTAAGTCTGCGCCAAAACTCTTTTCTGAACTGATGTGTAAGGCGCAAGGATAATATCGTCCTGGTCTTGCCCAAAGGTATTTTCACCTTTTTCTTTCAAAACACCTATTACTTTGAACGGAATGTTTTTGAAACGTATCATTTTTCCAATCGGATTTTCATTCGGGAAGAGATTTTTCTGAACTGTTTTTCCAATAACGACCATTTTAGAATAAGATTCAATATCATCTTCTGTGAACATAGAACCTTCTTCCACACCCCAATCCCGGATTTTCAGATAGTCTGTAGATGCGCCGTAAATGGAAGTTGGCCAGTTGTTGGAACCTGCAATACTTTGTCCGTTTCCGTTGACCAATGGTGAAATGTCTTTGATTAATTTCGCCTGAGATTTCAGAGCGTTATAATCTGCCATAGTCAAAGTCTGGGTATCGGATGCATCAGAACGAACGCCGCCCATCATTCCTGCACCGGGACGAATCGTAATAAGATTTGCGCCCATACTGGAAATATTCTTTTTGATACTTTCTTTGGAACCTTCTCCAATCGCAAGCATTGCAATCACAGAAGCGACACCAATGATAATCCCGAGCATCGTCAGCATTGCTCTGGTTTTGTTGAGGAGAATGGCTTTCCAGGCTATTTTTAATAAATTGGTGAAATTCATTTTGATTATTTTTAAAGGCTTCGATTCCGCTCAGCCTGACAGTGTTAAATCTTAGTGTTTTAATTATCAGAGATGTCACTCTGAGCGGAGTAGAAGCGTTTTTGATTTTTGTTTTAAAAAACTTTTTGCAAAACCTACTTCTTCATTGTCTTTTCATTGTCGGCTTCATTTTCTTGCTTCATTGCATCTTCATCTTCGTCTGCATTGTGGTTTTACAAAAAGTAAACTTCATTAATTCCTCTTCATTGAGATTTCTAAGTAATATAATAATTGAACAAATTTCTATTTACTCTGTTTTTGGAAGTTTCAATAATTCGTCTTTGGCAATCCATCGATTTTCTACGATTTTGTCTTCCTTGATGAGTCCGTCTCGCAAAATCACAGTTCTTTTGCTGAATCTTGCAATGTCTTCTTCGTGAGTTACAAATCCGATTGTAATTCCTTCGTCATTCAGTTGCTGGAAAAGATTCATCACTTCATAAGATGTTCTTGTGTCGAGATTTCCCGTTGCTTCGTCTGCCAAAAGGATTATCGGATGATTCACCAAAGCTCTGGCAATCGCCACTCTCTGCTGTTGTCCGCCGGAAAGCTGGCTCGGAACGTGTCCCATTCTGCTTTCCAAACCGACTTGTTTTAAGGCCTTCACAGCGCGATCCCTTCTCTCTTCCGCCGACACTTTGGAGTTGTAGAGCAAAGGCAACTCTACATTCTCCAGCGCGCTGGTTCTGGCCAATAAATTATAAGACTGAAATATGAATCCGATTTTCGTATTTCTGATTTCTGCTAACTGATCTTTGTTCAGACCTTTTACCAAAACCCCATCCAGTTCATAAGTTCCGGAGCTTGGCTGATCCAGGCATCCTAAAACATTTAGGAAAGTTGATTTTCCCGAGCCGCTGGTTCCCATAATCGTCACAAATTCGCCTTCGTTGATGGTCAAATTAATGCCTTTGAGAGCGTGAACGATTTCGTCGCCCATTTTGAATTCGCGTTTCAGGTTTTCTATTTTGATGATGGGTTTCATTTTAGCTAATGGTTTACGGTTGATAGTTGATGGATTTTCTTTAGGTTTAATATTTTACGATTGAAGTCTATCAACTATCAACCGACAACTCTCAACCCAATTAATTTCCTGAAGGCGGAGCTTGGTTTGAGCCAGATTTTTTGTTGCTGCTGCTTGGTCTTTTCGGCATAAACGGACTGCTTCCATCTTGTGATTTTGAAACTGGTTCTGCTTGTTCGTCTAACGAAGTTAAGATTTGTTCAGTTCCAGACAGCCCGCTTTTCACTTGAATATTAATACCGTCATTGATTCCGATTGTGATTAATTTTTGGGAAATACTTCCGTCATTATTTTTAATCCAGACGTATTTTTCTTTGTTCTTTCCGGTTTTGATTTCAGGAATTTTCGCCGTGATTTGATTTTGCTGATAATACTTCTCCAAAATCTCAGTATCCGGACTGAAAGCAATTGCAGCAGCTGGAACAGTTTCTGTATCTTTCAGTTCCTGAGTATAAATCGTAATGGTTGCGGTAAGTCCTGGTTTCAGTTTTTGGTCGGGATTGTCTGCATCGATAATTACCGTGTAAGTCACAACATTGGATTCTGTGGTTGCCGACAAACGAACCTGGCGAACACGACCACTGAATTCTTCCTGAGGATATGCGTCCACCGTGAAACTCACACGTTGACCGACTTCTACTCCTCCGATATCAGCCTCGTCAACATCAGCTTCCACCTGCATTTTTGTAATATCTTTTGCTATGGTGAAAAGCGTTGGAGTTGTCATACTCGCTTGCACAGTTTGCCCTTCTTCCACTTCTCTGCTCAGGATAATTCCGTCAATCGGAGCATAAATATTGGCGTAACTCAAATTGGTTCTCGCCTGCGCCAAAGCTGTTTTTCTCTGACTTACCGTTTGCTGAGAATTTTTCACCTGATAGGCTGCCTGCTCATAATCTGCTTTGCTGATAACACCAGATTTGAACATATTATTTTGACGGTTGTAGTTTTGCTGGTAATAATTAAGCTCGTTAAGCGATGCATTATATTGAGCCAAAGCGTTGTTCACAGATTCCTGAAGATTGGTCTTGTCCAATTCTGCCAGAAGCTGACCTTTTCTCACGGGAGAATTGTAATCTGTATAAATATGATTGATAATCCCGGAAACCTGTGTTCCTACATCCACCTGGTCAACCGGTTCTACAGTTCCAGTTGCAGTAACCGAAGTTGTAACATTCTGCTTCGACATTTTCACTGTTTGAACTGCAATATTGGTCGTTTTTTCCGTTGTAAAATATTTATAAACGAAGAAAATAATGACCGCCGAAACAAGAACGATAACGGAATTTCTGAAGTATTTTTTATATTTTGGATTCATAATCTTGATATTTTTGATTCGTTGATTATTAGTTTGTTGTCAATGGTTTACCTTGATAGAAATTCAGCAATTGGCTGTATAGAACTGCCATATATTTGGATTGAAGATAGGTTTGCTCATTGGTCAGATAAGTGTTTCTGCTTACCGAAAGCTCCGTTGTCGTCAAACCTCCGAACTCATATTTTTTACTTGACAAATCATAGGCGAGTTTTGCATTGTCTCTTGCCACTTTCGATGATTTTTGCTGAGCCTGATTGGCGATTGCATTTTGCCAAGCTGTTTCGATGGATGAATACAAAGTTTTGCTGGCACTTATTTTATCTAGTTTATTTTGTTCGATGTCGATTTGAGCGAGCTTTACATTCGTGTCATTTTGTTTTTTAGAGAAAATCGGAATGTTAAGCGATAAACCAACTGATTTGTTGAAATTATTTTTAAACTGATTCAGATAACTGTAATCCTGCGTACTTGTAAAACCTGTATTCAAACCTGCGGTTGCAGAAAGTGTCGGTAAATATCCTGCTTTTGAAATCTGTAACGCTTTTGCAAGAACCTCATTTTGAGAATCATAAATTTTCAGGTCAGGTAGATTCTCAATGGCTTGAGCAAAAACAGCTTGCTTATCAGGAATTGTTTCCATCAAATCATTTAAAGCAATTTTTTCAATTTGAAAATCCACGCTTGGGTCGAGTTCCAGTAATTGTTTTAGCTTTAAAACCTGTTGGTTGTAAAGATTTTCGCTATTCACAACCGTGTATTGATTTTGCGCATCCTGAGTTTCCACATCTGCCAAATCCAGTTTTGAAAGCGCTCCGTTTTTGTATTTGGTTTGAGTCAGTTTCAATTCTTCGGCTGAGGAATTGGCTGCATATTTTGCACTTTCGATGCCTTCATAATAATATAAAGATTGCAAATAAGCATCCAACACATTTAGAATAATATTGTTTTCCGCCTGTTTTTGGTACAATTCAGATTGTCCGACAAGCATCTTATTCTGTTCGATTAGAAGATTCAGTTTATTTCCCTCATAGATGGTTACATTTCCACTTAAACCAAAACTATTTGACAAAACATTCTGATTCACAAAAGAACTCGTAATCGGGTCGATACTGGAACCGTTAGTTAATCCAACCGAAGAAGAACCGTAAATCGTAGGAAGTTTATTGTTTTTCTGCTGTTGAAAATTAAGCTCTGCAGTTGTTTTGTCCAGAGCTTTCTTTTTGACAGTAATATTATTCTTAACTGCATAATCAAGACAATCCTGAAGCGTCCATACTTTTTGAGCCGGAACAAAAATGCTGATGAAAAATAATATGATGAAATATTGTTGCATTGTGTCTGTTTTACAAAGCAAAATTGCATCAGACAGAATTTAATATCAAATCTAATAGACGAACGGAAGCATTTTATAGAAGGAAAGCGATATTGTTTCGACAGAGAATTTAAACTTTATTGCAATTCATTTTTAAAAAATGAATAACAATCTGCATTGGTATAGCAGAGCTTTAGTTGGCTGTGATTGTCGTACCCAAAAACAAAATCGAACCATTTGGTAGAAGATTAGAAAGAATTTTTTTTAACTTAAAATAGATAATCTATCTTGTGAACTGACAGAACTCTATCCATATCGTTTATTAGCTGATATAGATGACATTTTGAAGATATTAATGGATGTTTAATTTTTATGAGCAGCAATTTCACAATTTAATGACCAACATCACCTCTTTTCGGTCTTGTACCCAATACCGAGGAAATAGCGAAAAATTTTAAAAATTCACAATTATATTTTTGAATTTACTAAAACAAAAAACTAAAATATCACTTGTTTTATAATTCAGGTTCATTAGTAAATAAGTAGTAAATTTTTTTATGTAAAATTACAATTTGGTACATTCAAGTATATTGTCACCAAAATTTTTTAAGATGACTTTAAAATAGAAAATCTTATTTAATACAACTGACCGCATTATTTTCTTTCTAAACATAGAAATTATTCAAAATTTATTTAGCGGTCGTTTCAGTGAGAATTTTTTTGCCGTTTTCATTATTAGGATTTAGATCAATGGATTTTCTGTACATTTCAATTGCTTTGTTCCTATCACCCATTTTTAATAAGATTTCCCCATAGCTGTCATAAACATTCCAACTTTTCGGAAATAGGTAAACGTTGAGTTTGAAGATTTCCAAAGCCTCCTTCTGTTGATTATTTGCCATCATTCGGTATGCCCAATTATTCAGTTCATCTTCCTTAGGGTTAAATTCAGGATTTGCCTTTTGTTCTTTTTTTACAAATTCAATGGCTTTATCAAATCCTTTTTCCCGCAGATTTTTTCTTAAATAGGTTAATGGATCGGCTTTCATGATATCCTGATTATAACATCCTGCGATCTCTTCGATAAAATCTTCGGGAGCACTTCCTGCAAGGTTGGTCAATACGATAATTGCCAAATTATCATCCGGATATACCATTATCACTGATCTGTTTCCTCCTGACATTCCAATCGCTTTGTGACTTTTCCTAAATTTTGTAATTCCCCAGCCACGTGCCCAATTGGTAGGAGCTCCATTATTGAACGTGGCTGGCGACCACAACATATCCAGTGTTGATGACTTTTTAAATAATTTGCCACTTTGCAAAGCGATTAGCCAGTTCCCAATATCTTCAGCGGTACTATTGATACCGGCTCCTGTGCGGGTGAAGTCAGGAAATTCTGTGTAGGTATTGGTCAGTTTCGCTTCACCTTTTTTGCCGTCAAAAAAACTATTGTAGCGATACGATGGTGCATAGTTCGGAACAATATCTCTTGAGTCTCCAAATACCGTATTTTTAAGATGTGCAATTCTAAACTGATTAGTCTCAAAATCGGTTGTAAAAGGTTTTTTGGCAAGCTTTTCAATAATTTTCCCTAGTAAATAATAATTGGTTTGATTATAACTGAATTGTTCTCCTGTTTTAAATTCCAGAGGTAGTGTCTTGAGTTTTCCCCAAATTGCTGATTCAGTTTTTAAAGGTCCTATATTCCCGGTCATAGGATCAAGAAGTTGCAGTATCTCCGGTAGTCCAGAAATATGGGTCAACAATTGGTCCACCGTGATTTTTTGCCACTCAACCGGAATATCAACCAGATATTTGCTGATCGGGTCATTCAATTTGATTCTGTCTTGTTCGACCAACTGCATCACTGCAACGCCGGTGAAAACCTTTGTATTGGAATTGATAGGAAAGATGGTTGTATTGCTTACAGGAATATTGTACTGCAGATTTGCGATTCCATAGGATTTGCTTAAAATAATTTTCCCTTTTTGTATAACTGCCAACTGTACTCCCGGGATTTTTCTTTCCTTCATTTCTCGGTTAATGATTTCATCAATACTGGGGTTCGTTTGCTGCGCAGAAAACTGTAATGAAAATAATAGTAGTAAAAAGTAGATTCTCATAATGTTGAGACAATTAGAACTGACTTTTTATTACATCATAAGAAAAAGACGAATTTATCAATACTTTATTTCTGGGCATATCTTTGAGAGATAAATTAAATTCTTTCCCTAAGCTTTAGTAATTTTTAAGGACAATTCTGGATACTATGTACAGACATATTTACTGTATCTCTCAAAAACATTTTTTCTTATTTATTGATCTATAATAAGCAGATCATTTCAACTGCCACGATTCCTCGTGAGGCGAACTGATTTTCTATAGCAAATATATTCCGTGGTCACTGCGGAAAAAATCTTATGAATACTGATTCTATTCAATTGTTGCCAAAAGTTTATCAAGAGATGATTTATTTTGGTTGATAATAATCAGTTGGCTTTTATCCTCCAAGAGGATTTTGTATACAAACTCTCTGTTTGAAACGTATTTCCATTTTTTCAGTTCTGTAAACTGACTTTTTATCAGACTCAGTTTTTGTGGATTGTTTTTTGAGACGATGATTACTTTGGTCAATGGCGTCATTTTCATCTTTTTTATATTGACAGGAGTTATTTCTGTTTCATTTTCTTCCATGGATCGATAACGAAACTTTCGGCGTATGGCAGTAAAATCATTTTTGTTTTCAGAAATGACATACCTGTAACTCATTATATTTTTAGGTTCATTGATCCAACTGGGGAAATTAATTTCATAGAGATGGATGTACTGATCGACAAAATTCTTATCAATTGACCTTTTTTTAATAATATATTCCTTTACCAATGGATAAATTTTCTTTGCCATTAAGTCGATATATTTATGGAAATACCAATCATTCGCATCCGTTTTCCCATTTAGAGTCTCATAAACATAGCCATTCCCTAAAGCTGTAGCCAAGACCTCATTCATTAGCAGATAGGCATAGTTACTGTATTTTGACGGGTTTTTTTTGAATGCTTCATCAATCTGGACTTTAACCTCAAGTGGTTCTTCGTTGTAAATGATATGATAGGTTTCGTGGAGCATTACACTGAACAGGTCTCCGTAATTTTTTAAATTGGTTTGAATGGCACTGATAAAGTTATTGTAAAATGCCTGAGCTGTAAAATACTCTGAATCAGGAAAGGGGTAGAATGCGATCTCAAACGGAATTGATGAATCCCAGCTCGAATTATAAAATAGTAATCCTGTCTCAAAGTAATTTTCCAGCTGGTGGTTATTGGCGTAGTTCGTAATTTCAGCTAATTGTTTTTCAAATTTTTCCTTGTTGGGCTGATAAATGATCTCATTGTATATCGGTGTAAACGCTGTAATATACGTTGTCAAATCATTCAAAACATTATTTGGGACAATGCCTATGGACCGAAGTTTAAAATCATTGAGATTATTGGTTTCAATGAGATTCTTTTTTAAGATATCTCTCGTTTGCATCGGTGTCTTTGACGCATAGGGAAACTCTTCAAATTGATAACTGTAGTCAATGGAGAGTTTGTCAAATTTAGAGATCAGTTTTTTATAGTCTTCAGTATTATATTTTGATTTTTCGAATTCAGTTTTGAAAACGTTTTCGGGATAATTATCCGAAAGGTTTTGTATAAAGATAAAAACTGCTAACGGTTCAGAATATTTAATGTTAAAATTAATTTTCTGTCCCCATAAAAATGGTGTTAAAACTAGAAGGATAGTGCTTAAAAGTTTATTCTTCATAGGAAAACTATTTAATATCAGTATTTTGCTATTTCACAAATATACAAACACTTAGAATTAGCTCAACCTCTTTTAAGCCTGCGGATGATAAATAATATGGCATCAATGATATAAATATTTTAATTCATGTTGCATTCTGATGTTGAACAGGTGTATTGGTAATGGCTAGTCTAGTGAAATCTTGTGAATGATCCGCTGTGAATTTGAAAGGTAAGTCCTTGTTATCTTTCTTCCGATAATGTTCATAATCGTAGATTTTAAAGATTGTACATTTTGATTTGTTCTCAATCTTTTCTCCGACCCATCCCCTAAAAGCCTTTTAGGCTTCGCTGAATATTTTTCAAAAGAAATACCGGAAAAAAGAAAGCAGATAATCAAAGCGGTCAATGCTGAAAGCCAAAAGGAAACGGAATAATTGGAGGGTACCTTTAGGGAGGAAACAGTTTATACCGTAGTCTTTTGACTGGGAATGACTGGGCTGGACGCTCTACCTTAGTTGCCTTTTTATCGGTTGATTATGAAAGAATAATCATTCAATAAATCCAAGTTAAACCTGATCCATTTTTAAAAGTCAGGATATTTTAAACCATATTTTGTGATCCTGCACGAGCCAATGGCTGCCAAATGAAGTCAGTCTCTTGGGTATGCATCAAAAATTATAATTGACAGGATATCTTGGTGGTTTGCAAAAAGAAATAATGCTAAATTTGTAATTATGCATCCATTGTCGTCCAATCTTTACAGCTCCGTTAAGCATTTAATTGAAAATGCAAAAAGTAAAATCGTCCGAAATATTAAAGGAGACGCTTAAAAATCTAAGTAAACAGCTGATAGAAGAATTTGGAAGAGGATACTCTGTGGACAATCTACAGTGTATGAGGAAATTTTATCTAATATTCCAAAAGAGAATTTCTAATGAAATAACCAAAACTTCCGGAAAATACGAAACACCGTCTCGTAATTCTGTATTTACATTGTCGTAGTCCCATTACATTCAGCTGATGAAAATTGACGATGAGAATGAGAGAGATTTTTACGAAATAGAAGCGACTAAACAATTGGAGTGTCAGAGAACTTACCCGGCAATTTAATTCGGCATTATACGAAAGATTGGCTTTGAGCAAGGATAAGGACGATATAAAACAATTGGCGCAAAAAGGTCAAATTGTCGAAAAGCCCACAGACCTGCTAAAAAGTCATTATGTTTTGGAATTTCTTGATTTAAAACAAGATCATCCCCACTCGGAGAGTGATCTGGAAACAGAGATCATCAACAAGCTGGAGCATTTTATGTTGGAATTAGGCAAGGGTTTCCTGTTTGAGGAGGCAACGCAGGTTCACTTTCGAAGGTGACAACTTTTTTGTCAACCAGGTATTTTATAACCGCTTGCTTAAATGCTTTGTACTGTTCGATCTGAAGATTGGTAAACTGACCCATCAGGATATTGGGCAAATGCAAATTACCTTTCTACTCCGGAGGTTGAAAATGACAGAAGAGCATTCACGGTATGCGGAGAGCAAAAAAAGAAGGCAGGCTAATGGGCATTGCCCCTTATGGCTATATTAACAGAGCCCACGAAAACGGTGAAAAAATATATCGCGATCAAAGAACCTGAGGCTTCAAACATTAGATGGGCTTTTAATGAGTTGGCTAAAGGCCATATTCCTGCTGACCATGTAAGACTTCAGATGAACAAGAGAGATGGAATATCGATGGGGAGAAGTGCGTTTGCCAAAGCCATGAGAAATCCTGTTTACTGCGGTAAAATCTATATTGAAGACTATAAACAGGAAGAGGCTTACTATATTGAAGGGAAACATGAGGCATTGGTCAGTGAAAGGTTGTTTCATCAGGTCCAAAAGGTCATGGACAAAAGAAGGAAAGTAGAGGGTCCCGGCGGGAGGGTACTAGGTAATGAACGTTTTCCGATACGCGGTCTTTTAGCCTGTCCAAAGTGTGGCAAAAATCTTACAGCAAGCGGTGCCAAGGGTAAAGCTAAAACGTACTACTATTATCATTGTCATTACAAATGCGGATTCAGATTTGATTCTGAGAAGTTGAATGAACTGTTTGAGCTGGAAATTTCAAAATTGGAATATAATCCGATCATCAAAGATCTTATGAAAGAGATCCTTTTGGATAATTATAAACAATTTACTTACGATATCGAAGCGAAAAGAAAGTCGATCTCGAAAGAGATCAATTTATTGAATGAAAAAGTTGCCAGTGCGAGAGACAAATATCTTGCGGATAAATTAGATGAAGAAGATTATAAAGAGATCAAAAGTATCACAAGATCACAAATTGAACAACTGGAGCAGGAGATTCAACACATCGTTTCAGAAAGCAAAGAACTTAACATCAGGACAAAAATAGAAAATGCGCTTGATTCAATGGAAAATCTCGCAAACCTATACCAGCAGTGCGATCTGATGACAAAAAGGACGATAGGGTGTTTGATATTTCCCAAAAAAGTAGAATTTGAAGGAAAAAGTTTTCAAACACCTAAAATGAATATTGTTGCCCAATGTATCTATCAGTATAACAATGGTTTAGGAAATAAAAAAAACCGACATAAGAGAGTAAAAACTTCAAATGTCGGTTTTGTGACCTCGACAGGATTCAAACCTGTAACCTTCTGAGCCGTAATCAGATGCGCTATTCAGTTGCGCCACGAGGCCTTTTTTAAAGGTTTGCAAATATAAGACTTTTTTGCTTTCTTTGAAAGATGAAACTGAAATTTTTATTATTTATTGTATTTTTATCGGTAATATCCTGTAAACAAGAGCAAAAAAAATCATATGATAATGTTGTTTCTTTATCTTCAAAACTCAATTATAGGGAAGAAGGAGAAAATTTTCATTTTGAATCAGGAAAATTTAAATATGATTTTAAAACAAACCAAATTCCTTTTAAAAAAGTTATTCTTCTGAATTCCAGTTTGCTGGGTTTTATTTCTGAAATTGGTTCAGAAAATACGGTTATCGGAGTTTCGAGCCCGGAATATATTTATTCAGAAAAAATTAATAATTTAATAACACAGGGGAAAATTCAAAACGTAGGAAACGAGCAGAAATATGATGTTGAAAAGATTATTTCTTTAAAGCCGGATGCGATTTTCACAAACTACATTGCAAGCTTCGAAAATACTTATGAACTTTTGAAAAATAATGGTATCCAGGTTATTTTTTTAGATGAATATATGGAGCAGAAACCATTAGAGAAGACTGCTTATCTTAAACTTTTCGGAAAACTTTTTGGAAAAGAAATAATTGCTGAAAAAAAATATTCAGAGATTGAAAAAAATTACAAAGAATTAAAACAATTAGCCTTAAAATCAAAATCACAACCAAAAGTGTTAGCAAATGAAATGTACGGAGATGTTTGGTATCTTCCTGGCGGAAGAACATTTACAGCAAACTATATTTCAGATGCTCATGCTGATTATATTTTAAAAAATAACTCTGAAGAACAAGCAGTTACGATGAGTTTTGAAGAAGTTTACGCAAAATCTGTTCAAACTCAATATTGGGTGAATGTAGGAAATCATCTTTCTAAGAAGGAATTGCTGAATATCAATCCGTATTATGGAAAGCTTGAGGTTTTCAAAAAAGGAAAAATTTATGGGCTTACCGCCAGAGAAAAACAAAAATCAAATGATTTTTTTGAAAGCGGAGTGGTGCGTTCAGATCTTGTTCTCAAAGATTATATAAAAATCTTTCATCCAGAGCTTTTGCCGGATTATCAGCTGACTTATATGAAAGAATTACAATAGATCGCCGGAATTTTTTATTTTTGCAGAAGTTTTTTAGCTTATGTGGAAAAAAATAAAACAGCTTATTTTCATCGTTCTTGTTCTGAACGTAGTATTCATCATCTGGGGAAGGTTTTTTAATCCACCCATTACCATTACGCAGATTGGCGGACTTTTCGAGTACGGTAAGCTCAATAGAGACTATATTTCTTATGATGAAATGGGAAGTAATGTGAAAAAAGCCGTGATCGCTTCAGAGGATCAGAAGTTTTTTAATCATAACGGATTTGATTATACAGCCATCGAAAAAGCGATGAAGAATAATGAAAAAGGAAAAAAACTGAGAGGAGGAAGCACTATTTCGCAACAAACTGCAAAAAACGTTTTTCTTTGGCAGGGTAGAAGCTGGATCAGAAAAGGTCTTGAAGCGATGTATACTTTTATCATCGAAAAAGTATGGACTAAAGACATCATTCTTGAAAGATATCTGAATTCTATTGAAATGGGGCAGGGCGTTTTCGGAATTGAGGCTGCGTCACATTATTACTTTGGCAAATCTTCAAAAGATCTCAATACCTCAGAAGCAGCGTGGATTGCAGCGGTTTTGCCTAATCCCAAAAAATACGATCCCAAAAACCCGTCTTCTTATCTGAGAAAGAAACATAACTGGATTATGCGGCAGATGAGAAATGTAAGTTTGAAATAGTATCTTTGTACTAATGAAATTTCTCAGTACAAGTACAAAAAATTTTGAAGCTGTTCTTAAAAAATATTTTTCTTTTAAGAATGAAACCCTTTCTCTGGAACCTTTTGCAGAGTTTCTGGAGAGCATAAAGAAAGCCGATTTTACCGACGTTCTCAATTGCTTTAAGGCAAATCCTAGCTTGGCAGATAATTTCAGATATTATATTCATAATATTTTCGAGGGCAGACCTTTCAATTTATCACTTACCGAAGCCAATATTTTATCAGAAAATGCCTTTATTCCGGAATTGAAAAAAAGAATTCTGAATAAAATTTTGCCACCCGTAGAAAACGAGAAAACGGTTTGGTATATGGTGGATAACATCAGTTTTAGACCCAAAAAAGACTTGGAATACCTGCATAATCTTCCTGAAAATGAGATGAATGAATTTTTTCATATTCTTGGAGTTTCAGATTTTATTCAGAAAAAGAAAGTAAAAAGAGAACTTATATTTTCAATGAATATCCTTTCATGGCGCGTCACAGGGATGGCTTTGGAAGTTGAGGTGGTGAGAATGGCTCCGGAGTACAGGAATTTTGACAATCCCTTTTTAGCTTTACAAAATGAGCTTGAAGCTTTGGCCGAAGAATTTAAAATCAATCCTGAAATTCAGCTGCATTCAAAAGACAGCAGATACAAGCAGATTAAAATTTACATAGAGCAATGTCTCGACTTTGTGAACATTGCATTCAAAAACTCTTCTAAATATGGTATTTCGGGAAAGATCAATCAGGCTCTCCTAAAAATCCGTCAGCAGACCCAGAGAATTTTTGAGATCGTACAGTTGTTGGTTATTGATAATGATGAGGATGTTATTGTTAAATCTAAGCAATTGATGTTTAATATTTTAAGCTATAAATCTCACAAAAATAATATTTCAGAACTTTTCAACGACAGTACGAGAATGATTTCTCATCTGATTACTAATCATACTGCAGAAACCGGAAGTCACTATATTACTTCCAATCGCAGACAGTACATGAAAATGTTTATGAAAGCAAGTGGTGGTGGTATTATCGTGGGTGCTTTATGCGTACTGAAAATGTTGTACGGTTTCATGCCCGGAAGCGACTTTTTCCATGCGTTTTTATATTCTTTGAATTATGCGATGGGATTTGTGATGATCTATCTCATGGGTTTTACTCTGGCAACGAAACAACCGGCAATGACGGCTGCAACGATGACCAAAGTTCTTTCTGAGCAGGGAAATACAAAAAGAAACAATACCGAATTCGCAGATCTGGTTTCCAAACTATTCAGAAGTCAGTTTATTGCGTTTGTTGGCAATGTTTTGTTGGCCTTTCCGGTTGCAATGGCAATTATTTATGGTTTGGATGTGTTTTTCTCACAGAATTTAGCGGTGGAAAAATCAGAAAAATTATTGAAAGATTTAGATCCTTTCAATTCTAAAGCGATTCTTCACGCAAGTATTGCCGGCTTTTATCTTTTTATTTCCGGAATTATCTCTGGAAATATTGGGAACAATTCTGTTTTTTTTCAGATTCCTGACAGAATTGCCAAAAACCAGTCTATTAAAAGGGTTTTTGGGGCTAAATTTGCCAAAAAACTTTCCAACTATTATGCTAAAAACTGGGCAGGAATTGTTTCCAATTTCTGGTTTGGCGTTTTTCTGGGTGCCACTGCACCGATAGGATTGTTTTTTGGGCTAGATCTCGACATTCGTCACATTACGTTTGCTGCGGGAAATTTTGCTTTAGGACTGTACGGAAAAGATTTTAACGTAGATTCTTATACATTCTGGATCGCGCTTCTCACGGTTTTCATTATTGGATTTTTCAACTTCTTGGTGAGTTTCAGTTTGTCAATGTTTTTGGCGTTCAGATCAAGAAAACTTAATTTTGGTGAAGTGGGTGAGATTTACCGGGAAATTTTCAGGTATTTTTTAAAAAATCCACTTAAATTTTTTATACCGTTACGCTCAAGTTTTGATTTTAAAACGAATGACATGGTACAAAAAACAATACCTACAAAATCTGAAGATCAGTAAATTTTTCTTCGCCGAATTTATCCTGAAACTTTTTTAAATAAAAGCTTTTACGCATTTTAAAATCATTTTTCAATAACGGAGAATCGATTTTTATAATAATCGTTTTGTCTTCCAGATTTACGCTTTCAATTTCACTGAATAAGCTTTCATCAAGATATTCTTCAAGGAAATCTTTAATTTCAAAAGCTAGTAATTTATCTTCAAAACCATATATTCTGGCAAAAGATTTTACGAGTTCTGAGGATTGAAATTCGCGTTTTTTATTTCGTTTCATTATTGAAGCCTTTATGTTTTGTTTTTAATCCTTTAGAATTATAAAATTTTTCTAGTTTCGAGTAAAAATTATCACACATACTATTTATTTCTAATGATTTTTCTGAATTGAATTGCATTCTGTGACAATCAAAACAAACTTCCAAAATTTCAAAGACTTTATCATTTTCATCATAAAATAAAATAGCATTTCTAGGAAAAAAGCACTTGTTTGTTTCACGCAAATCACTTGAAAATTTACCACAAGTATTATAAAGTAGTTTTGATAATTCAAAAGCTTCTTCGAAATTAAGTATTTTGGTTTGCTTAATTCCTTCCAGATTTTCCCTTTCTAAAATGTCTTTTAATTTAATTGGAAAAGTTTGTTCAGCAATTATTTTTTTTATTATTGTAGAATCACCATCTTTTCTTACCGCTGGTAACGGAATAGGAAATTCACTTAAAAAATCAATATTGTAGGAAACGATTTTAATTTTAGTAGTTTTATTAAACGGAAAGCTTTTCATTATTTCATTCATAGAAAACTTCTTTTGTCCAAAAACCAAAAATGAAAATAATAGAAAAATAAAAAGTAAAAATTTGTTCATTTATTTTAAATCTCAAAAATTATACTTTCTTCATTGATTTTTTTTACTACACTTTCTGTACGTTCTCGATGCGTATCTGTAATAAAAATCTGTCCGAAATTTTCCTGATTAACCAGTTTGATTAGCTGAGCAACGCGAGTATCATCAAGTTTATCAAAAATATCGTCAAGCAATAGAATTGGAGTTTTTCCTGTAAGCTCTTTTACCAAACTCATTTGGGCGAGTTTTAATGAAATTAAAAAAGATTTTTGCTGTCCCTGTGAACCGACTTTTTTAATGAGTACAGAATCCATTTCAAAAAGTAAATCGTCTTTATGAATTCCTTTTGAGGTATAAGTCAGCATTCTGTCTTTATCTAAACTTTCTTTTAATAAATTTTCAAAAGAATCTTGAGATAAATGTGACTCGTAAATCACTGAAACGGTTTCTTTTCCGCCAGAAATAATCTGGTAGAAATTCTGAACAATCGGATTAAGCTTTGCGACAAATTCTTTTCTTTTCTCGAAAATTTTGGTTCCGGATTTTGTGATCGGATCATCATAAATTTCCAGAGAATCTTTGTCCCATACTCTGTTTTTAGCGAAATATTTCAACAAAGCATTTCTCTGCTGAATCGTTTTCTGATACTGAATCAGATCAAAAAGATAACCTGAATCAGTTTGCGAGATCATTGAATCTAAAAACTTTCTACGACTTTCTCCCGAATCAGAAATCAGGTTTGAATCGTAAGGAGAAATCATCACGCTTGGCAAATAACCGATGTGATCTGCCATTCGGTCATAGCTTTTATCATTTTTTTTAATGATTTTCTTGGCTTCTTTCGGTTGAGAGATTTTAATGCTGTCTTCGCTGTCATCGTTCTGAACTTCAGCATCAATGGTAAAAAAATCTTCGTCAGTTTTGATATTATTAATATCGGTATTTCCCAAAAAGCTTTTCCCAACAGATAAGTAATGCAAAGCATCAAGAATATTGGTTTTACCCGCACCGTTGTTACCAACAAAACAGTTGATTTGCGGAGAAAACTCAAACTTTTTCTCAGAGTGGTTTTTAAAATTGTAAAGCGTGAGTTTTTTGATGATCATTTGTCAAAAATACTCCATTATTATTAAAAATAAAAAAGGAAGTATAGAACAAGATTCTACCCAAAAAGAAAAATAAGAATCGTTTCTTTTATTCTCTGAAAAATAAATTAAAATAAATGTGATGATCGAAGTGAAGAAAAAAGCAAACGAAAAATTAGTTTTTAAATAAAAGATTGAAATCAAGGAACTAATAAATACTAAAAAATAAGCAAGATATTTTGTATTCTGAATTCCGATAAGCTTTGGGAACGTTTCAATGGTATCACTTTTCATGTCACGAATGTCAAAGGGCAGAACCAAAGCCGTAATAAAAAAGAAGCTGATCAGAAAAATAGGAAGACTAAATTCAGGTAAAGTAAGCCAGCAATTGACCAAAGCCCAAACTAATCCTACATAAAATACTTTCAGAAAAGGAATTTTTCTTATATAATTTTCAAGGAAAAAACTATTGTAAAGTAAACCTAAAACTACGATAACAAACCATTTTATCAAACGTATTTCATTATGGTTTAGAATAATTAAAACGGCAGAGACAATTCCGGCAATTACATTTAAGATAAAAATTTTATAAAAATGTTTTGTGTTTTGAAATTTCGTATATAAATATCCGCTGAAATACGTTATAAATATCAAAAGCACAGACGGAAAACGGAATGTGTTTTGCTCAAGCATGAAAAATACTGCGAAAAAAGTTCCCATCAAAGAGACGTATAATTGGCTGTCGATGACAGAATTTTTCAGTACTTTTAAGAAATTCATTTATCAAAAATAACATTTATGCAAAGATTTTCCAAGATTTTGTTCCTCTTCCTTCTGTTGTTGAGTTTTTCTATAGCTTTTTCACAAAACTATTACGATCAGCAATGGAAAAAAATAGAAAAAAATAGTCAGGAAGGAACTTTTAAATCTAATCTTCCCATTGTTTTAGACATACAAAAGCAGGCCATGAAAGAAAATAATGCATTGCAGCTCATTCGTTCTCTCAAAGCTGAATTTACTATCACAAATCAGATTAATGATGACGATCAAAACAATTCTGTTTCAAAGTTTTTTGTCAAACTTCAAAATTCAGAAAAGAATTTGCAAGGCAATGATCTTTTATTTTACAGAGTTTTGTTGTCAGGTTTTTTTCAGGATTATTATAATGAGCATTTTTATGAAATTGACGGGAGAACCAATCTGAATTCTCAAGATTTGACACAAATTGAAACCTGGAGTAGACTTGATTTTAAAAATTATTTGAATAAGAGTTTTCAAAAGCTTGACACCGAGAAAAGCGAGATGAAAAAAATCTCACTTGAAAACTATAAAGTAGCCTTTTCAAATACCGATGATATTTCTTATTTCCCAACATTACTCGATTGGTATTTATTGAGAAAAGTTAATTTTTTGTCTGAAAGCAGAGTATTTACTGCAAATGAATTAAAGGAAAACAGATCTCAGATCAACGATGTTTTTGACGAACTGATTGCTCAGAATACAGGAAATTCAAAACTGTATTTTATACATAAAAAACTTCAGGAAAACTGTACGTATAATAATTGTAAAGATAAATTAGAGCAACTTCAGAATTTAGTTAGATCTAATATTGAAGGTGATTACAAAGTTCTCGTGATAGAAGAAATCATGAATGAATTGATTGAGAAAAATAAACAAAAAGAAGCTTTATCAATTGGTAATCAAGCAAAAAGCCAATATCCAAAATCTGCTTTTTTAGAAAATATTAAAAATAAAGAAAATCAAATTACAAATCCTCATTTAGCTCTTAAGTATGAAGAGCAAACACAGCCCAATTTACCGATTCATTTGGTTGCTGAGTTTAAAAATGTTTCAGATTTCTTATTAAATATTTATGAAGTAAAAGATGATTTTTCTTCGTTTATAGAATATACTAAAAACCCTTACATCAAGGATTTTGCAAAATTAAAAAAGACTTTGGTAAGGAAAGAAAATTATCAACTAAACGATCCTAAAGATTATCAACTTCATAAAACTTCACTCGAAATCAAACCACTTGCTTCGGGAATTTATGTCGTAGAATATTTGGTTGGAGGTGCAGGTACAAAAGATGATAACTCTAGGCAGAATTTTTATTTTTTGGTATCGAATAATAAAATTATTTATCAAAACAAGGATGAAGGAAACCAGGTTCTAAATGAATTGAAATTGGTAAATGCTGAAAATGGAAAAGTAATTGATAATGAAAATATTACATTTTACGAATTTTTAGAAAACAAAACTTTAAATAAAATTGCAGGTAAAACCAATGAGCAAGGATTGTTTAAATTTCCAACAACGGATAACAAAAATTATTATAGAAGCTTCCTGATTCATCAACCGAAAACTAATGATTTTCAAATCATGCAATTATATGGTTATAATCGCATAAATAATAATCCTAATAAAGAAACGCGAACAGAAGCTCAGATATTTACAGACAGAGCGATTTACAGACCAGGACAAACAGTTTATTTTAAAGTGATTAATACCAAAATTGATAAAGAAGTTGAATCTGTCATATCCGGAATAAACCAGAAAATCACATTAAATGATGCCAATTATCAGGAAGTAAGTTCTCAAAATTTCATAACAAATGAATTTGGCTCATATCACGGAAGTTTTGTGCTTCCAAAAGGAAAATTGAATGGAAGATTTTCTTTACAGACCGATGGCGGAACTAACGGCTATGCAAATATTAGAGTAGAAGAATACAAACGTCCCAAATTTGAAGTCACTTTTGACCCTGTAAAAGACGAATATAAATATGGACAAACCATTGAGCTAAAAGGAAAAGCAATGATGTTTTCAGGAGTTGCTTTGAGCAATACGAATGTCAGTTATGAAATTAAAAAACAAAATATTCGTTGGAGATATTTTCCATGGTATGAGAATAATAATGATGATAATGAAAATTCAATTCTTGGCGAAGTAAAAACCAATGAAAAAGGAGAGTTTACGATAAAACTAGACCTTAAAAAAGATGAGAAATTAGAAGGAATTCAGATTGATAATTATCTGATCAACGCATCGATTACTGATATTAATGGCGAAACGCAGTCTGCAGATACCAATCTTAAAGTAGCCTCAGTTTCTCATTACATCAAAGCAGATGAAATTAAAAACACTTTTGCTGATGAAAGTGTAAAACTAAAAGTGGAAACTAAAAATTATAACGAACAAAGTCTCAAAAGATCTTATCAGGTTAAATTGTCAAAACTGGAATCTCCGGACAGAATTTTCAGAGACAATTTTAAATCGGAAGTTCAGAATTTGCCTAAGTTCTCCAAAGAAGAATTTATAAGTAAATTTCCTCATGATTTGTATGATAAAAATGATGAATTAAAAAATTGGAAAGTTTCTTCCGTCATTTTGAATGAAACAAAAAGAAGCGAAGAATCTCTTGATCTCGGAAAACTTGATGCAGGAGATTATCAGCTTGAACTATACAATATCGAAGGGAAAGATACTATAAAATCTTCTCAGAATTTCAGTGTTTGGGATAAGAAATCTCTGAAGCCAAATCAAAAAACCTTCTTAACCGTTTTAGAACCTAAAAATGAATTTTCAAGAGGGGAAAAAGCGACGATTTATGTATATTCTGCAATTCCGGATGCTTTGGTCAATATTTTTATACAAGATGGCTTAGGAAAAACGATTTCAGAAACTCAAAAATTTAAAAATGGGATTTTAGAATATTCAGTTGATATTCCAAAAGAAAAAAGTGTAAGCAATCTGAATATTCAGTTTCAGTTGGTTGCATTCAATGACGTACAGACGGAAACGATCAATTTGAAAATAAAAGATGCTGAACAAGCTTTGAAAATTGAAACCATAACTTTCAGAGATAAGTTAGAACCAAATTCTAAAGAAAAATGGTCAGTAAAAGTTTCAGGAAATGAAAAGGAAAAGATCAACGCAGAAGTTTTGGCAAATATGTATGATATGTCTTTGGATCAGTTTGCTGTGAATACTTTTAATTGGGAGAAATTATATGTGCCTTATTCAATTGTAAATTCTTATGAAATTAGTGGAAATTTAGAGCAAAAATATTATCAGAAAAGAATGAAATATTATAATGGGAAATATGTTGATGTTCCACTATTTAATTGGTTTAATGATTATGAAGAATATTACAGAGGAGATAAATCAACAGCTTACGCCGAATATGCTCCTACTCCCGCGGTTGTTGCCAAATCTGCCGGATCACCAAGAATGAGATTGCAATCTGTGAGAATGGACGATCAGGCAATTGAAATTGTAAACTCAGGTAGAAAACTAACAGAGCAAGAAAGAGTGGAATATACGGATGTTGTTTACGATGGAACAGATGGTGACGGCGTTTTAGACAAAGATGATGAACCTTTAGAAAAAATTGCAGTCCGTCAAAACCTGAATGAAACAGCCTTTTTCTACCCAGACTTAAAAACAGACTCCGAAGGAAACGTAAGCTTCGAATTCACCTCTCCGGAAGCCTTGACAAAATGGAAATTAATGTTTCTTGCTCACACAAAAGACGCAAGAGCTGCAACACTGGAAAAAGAAGTCATTACACAAAAAGAATTTTCAGTTACACCAAATTATCCGAGATTTTTGAGAGAAGGTGACGAATTGAATTTACAATCAAAACTATCCAACTTAACGAGCAAAAAATTAAGCGGTTCTGCAAGTTTACAAATTTTAGATGCTTTTACCAATGAAGATATTTCATCAAAATTTGGATTGAATTCAAGTGTTCAGAATTTTGATTTAAATGAAAACGGAAACTCAGCTTTGACATGGAAAGTGAAAGTTCCGGACAACGTTTCATCCATTATCTTAAAAGTGGTTGCAAAAGCAGGTCAATATTCCGATGGTGAGCAAAAAGCGGTAGCAATCTTACCCAATAGAATGTTGGTGACAGATGCAATTCCTGTTTTTGTAAAAGAAGGAGAGACAAAAACGTTTGAATTGGAGAATCTTAAAAATGCAACTTCAACAACGATTTCAAATGTTTCAAATACGTTGGAATTGACCACAAATCCGATTTGGGAAATCATGTTCGCGCTTCCGAGTCTGAAAAATGATCAGAACAATTCCGCAGATGTGATCTTTAATAAATGGTTTGCAGATGTTTTGGCTTCGGAGATTTTTAAAGCTAATCCGAAACTGAAAACTGTTTTTGAAGAATATCAAAGCAAAGGATTGTTAAACTCAAATCTTGAAAAAAATCAGGAACTAAAACAGCTTTTATTAGATGAAACTCCGTGGGTTTTGGAAAGTAAAAATGAAGAAGAACAGATGAAGAAACTGGCATTGTTGTTTGATGCAAATACAATGAAAAATTCGATTAATCAGGATTGGGATGACTTTAAAAAACTGCAAAATCCCGATGGTGGTTTTTCCTGGTATCAAGGTTATCCGAGTTCGTATGGAACTTCATTGTATATTCTGAAAAATTTAGGGAAAATCAATGTTTGGTTGAAAGATAATGTGAAAGATTATCAGAGTGCGGATCAGAAAGAATTGGTTGCAAAATTAGTTCAATATGTTGACAACGAAATCAACAAATATGCAGATCTTACTAAAGGGAATGTTATCAATAACTGGACTTTAGATTATCTCGACACCCGAAACTATTGGGAAAAATCATATCCGTTGAAAGGAAAAGGAGCAACCTTGAAAAATTTAGTAAAACAAAAAACAAAAACTACGAAAATTACAGATTTCACTTTCTTCGGATTGCATCGTACAGCTTTATTGATGAGTGATTATGGCTTGAAAGATGTTTCCGATAAATTATTAAATTATTTAAAAGAAACTTCGGTAGACTCAAAAACCCAGGGTGTGTACTGGAAACAAAATCTTAATGATTGGGGTTGGTTCAGCTCAAAAGTCGTTAATCATGCAGGAGCTTTGGAAGCTTTCAACAAATTAAAGCCAAATGATCAGAAATTCATTGAAGACATGAAAATCTGGCTGATTACACAAAAAGAAGTGAATTCCTGGGGAAGTTCGAGAGGAACATCGGAAGTGATTTTTACGATTTTAAATTCAGGAAAATCCTGGACTACTTCAGAAAGCGATAAAGCAACCATTATTTGGGGCGGAAAAGAATTAAAACCTGAAACACAGGCAACAGGTTACGTGAAATCTACTGTAAAAACCGACGTTTTAGATAAAAACTTAGCAACAGTTACCATTACAAAACCTGGCGCAGGAATTGTTCAGGGAGGGTTATTCTGGCAATATTATGAGGATTTGGATAAAATAAAATCGTCTGAGAATTACATTTCGATAACGAAAGAACTGTACAAAAAAATCAAAACGGTAAACGGAGAAGAACTGCAGAAAATCTCACCTCAAACTCCGTTGAAAGTTGGTGATAAGATTACTGTACGAATGATTTTGAATACCGACAGAGCGATGGAATTTATTCACATCAAAGATATGAGAGCTGCAGGATTTGAGCCTTTAAATGTTCTTTCGGGCTATCAATGGAAAAATAGTTTAGGATATTATCAATCGACAAAAGATGCATCCACAAACTTCTATATTGAATCGATGCCGAAAGGGAAATATGTATTTGAATACGATTATGTAGCCAATGCATCCGGAAAATTCTCAAACGGAATTACCACCATTCAGAATTATTATGCGCCACAGATGAATGCGCATACAAAAGGAACAAACGTTATAATTGCAGAATAATTTAACATTAAAAAAACGTCACATTGTATTTGTGACGTTTTTTTATTTTTTTCTAAGAAATCCAGCTTGATACCACTCTTACACTCCAACCTTTTTTGGTTCGGGTAATTTCATATGTTCTGCCGCTGTATGATGCACTTTCTCTGAGAATATAGGTGTCTTTCTTTGTGTCACATTTAAAAAGCGGTGAAAAATTTTGTTTTATTATTTTTGATTTATTTTGTTTCTCATATTCTTTATATTCCTCTGTGGTAAGAATGATTATTGTTTCGTTTGGTGGAGCGATCTGTTGAAGATTTTTGTCATCGGTCACGATCATTTTTATAGTGCTGAAAATCTCTTTCATTGCTTCAAAATCAGGATCTTTTCCGGAATATAATTTTGGATTATTGGTGTCAATATCAAATTCTTCAAATAAACCTTTTCCACGAACTTCGTAATCTCCATACATTAACCCTTCATATAAAATGGTAAACTCGTTACTGCCTTTTTTGAATCGTGGATTCGTGTCTTTATGATCAGGAATTCCGTCATTATCGGTATCTGTGGAATTGGGATTTAAGAACAGTTTTTTCTCAGTAATATCATTGATTCCATCTCCATCGCTGTCTTTTAAGATTTCATTAATATCCATTATCACCAACGCATTATCTTTCACGGTTTCATATTCCGGTGGTAACGGATGCCCCATTTGATCGGTCATTCTTACAATATCAGCTTCGATTTGAATGTGATGATCATCTTTCCAAAGCGGAAGTTTTGAATTGGATTTGAATACATAATTATTTCTTTCTGAAAGCCCTGTATAATTGTATTTCCAGTTTTTTCCTGAATCTTCAGAATAAGCAAGCCAGTATCCGGCTCCGAAAGTAAGCAGTTCATCATATTTGAAATCGTAATATAAAATCGCCCATTTATTGTTATTCTTCTCGCTTTTTATTACTTTCGGTTTGCTTAGAGGTCCAACTGATTTTTTTGCTTCAATACTTCTGATGGAATCTTCAATGCTCATATACTTTTCAAAGCCATCCATATACGAAGTGTTGCTTTTTTTCTTTTTACCATCTTTTTCTTCAGAATAACCAACATCCATCAGATAATCGTATGCTTTCAATTTTATGTGTACAGAATCTATAATGTCCGAACTCTTTGCAGGATGATCCAGAAAATCAGTCGTTATAAAATTAAAAGGAGCTTTTACTGCAGAATCTTTTGAAATGGGTTCAAATTTATATGTTCTCCATTTTTTTTGATTTTCCTGGTCATACTTTTCAAGCTCCGAACATTTACAGGATTTTTTTTGTGCATTTAAAAGGTTTAATGATTGCAGGAAAATAAAAAAGAGAATGAGTTTTTTTCTATTCATCATAATTTTTTGATTTAATAAGTGATTTTTTTACGATAAAATATGGTTTTCAAATTTAATATTTTTCATCGTTGCCTGAAAAATTAAAATTTAAGATACTATTCTATATGAGACCAGTTTAATGATCTGGAATAATTTTTGACTTTAAGGAATTGATAATTTTTAAATACGTTAATTATGAAATTTTTAAAGGCAATATCTGCAGTATTAGTAATGTTTTTCATAGGAAATATTTCTGCTCAGAAGAAAACAGAAAAATTTGAAAAACTTCAGATTGAGATGTTTCCAGAAGCTAAAGAAGGATTTAAACAGGTTTACATTCAATTACCAGTAGCAAAAAATGAAAGTGATCTGAAAGTTGAATTTTTCGTGGGTGTTGAAAAATTACTGGATTGCAACAAACATTTTCTGATAGGGAAAGTAACAACTCAGGATTTGCAAGGTTGGGGTTACAATTATTATGAAGTGGAATCCAATGGTGAAACTGGCGGAACTTTAATGGCTTGTCCGGATCAGAAAAAAACAAGGAAATTTGTTTCTCTACAACCCGAAATTGTGAGATACAACAGCAAATTGCCTTTGGTTTTTTATGTGCCTAAAGATTTGGAAGTGCGTTACAGAATTTTACGTCCGGATGCTGCAATGAAAAAAGCAGTTCAGAAATAATATAGAAAATCATTTCAAAAATAGTCGGCTCCTCACAAATTTTGTGGGGAGTCTTTTGTTGTAGATTGAAGCAATGATTGTTCAATAATTCACAATTGAAGATTAAAAACAATTTTTAAAATCAGCCGAAATAATATTATATTTGTTTCTATACAATTTGATAAACTATGGAAAACGTATTTGATGCGAAAGACGCTCAGAATTATATCAATAGAATAAATAATTTAGTAGAAGATACACACGGTTTATGGGGAAGAATGACGGTAGATCAGATGTTGGCGCACTGTTGCATCACTTACGAGATGGTGTATGAGCCGGAAAAACATAAAAAACCGGGAGCTATTGCAAAATTTATTTTAAAAAGATTTGTAAAACCTAAAGTGGTCGGAGAAAAAGCCTATCCCAGAGATTCTCCTACAGCACCTCAGTTTGTAATCGCTGGAAGAAGAAATTTCGATGATGAAAAGAAACGGTTGATTGGCTTTATTCAGAAAACACAGCAATTGGGAGCGTCAGCGTTTCATGAGAAAGAATCTCTTTCTTTTGGTAAACTAAAATCTGATGAATGGAATAATATGTTTGCAAAGCATCTGAACCATCATTTGGCGCAGTTTGGAGTTTAAACAGATGGGATGAAAATACTTTTATTGTTATTTTTTCCTTTCATTACTTTTTATGCACAAACCAATAATTTTCCTCTGAAAGATCAGGATTTCAGTAAAATTTTATTAAATGAAAAATTGGGTTTTGACGGTGAAATTGACGGAATGAAAATAGACGTGAAATTTGAAACCGTTTCTAAAGATGGTAAAAAGCCGGAAAATTATCTATTAAAAGGCGTTTATACATTGAATGGTAAAACATTAACTTGTGCAGGAAAACTGACCTTCAATTATGTATTTAATGTGAAAGACCGTGCTGATGAAATGCTTGTTTTTGGAGATTTTCATTTAAATGGAACTCAGCCAGATATTGATGACGGTTTTTTCAAAGGGAAATTCCGTATTCAGACAAGAAAAGATATAAATAAGAGAGGAAATTATTCTAGTACGACATTCAAAGGAATATATACGAATTTAGAGAGTGGAAAAGAATCTGAAGCCTGGTTCAGCAACTTCTCTCACGATGATATTTCTAAAGTAATATTTAAATAAAAACAACAAGATGAAAAAACTTTTACTTCTCCTCGTTCTGATTTCCAATTTTGCATGGGCTCAAATGCCGAACATTGCAAATGTCTGGACGAATAATTCAAAACCGTACACCGGAACTATAGGCGCCGCAAATGAAGCCCTCAGACTTAAAGTCGAACTTTCCGAACAGGATAGAAAAAATGATCAGGAATACTTTGTTTCAGGATATTCTGTAGTCGAAAATACGACATCGAAATACGAAGGAAAGATCAGAATAACCAAGTATAAAGACGGAAAAAAGAAAGGTACTGTATATGGTGACTATGAGTTTGCCGAAGAAAACAGAGGAAAACATTCCGGCATTTTCACAGGCAAATTTATTTATACATTCAGCTGGAACAAAAAAACCGAGAAAATAGAAAATCCTTACATCGAATTCATCGGAAACTGGAAAAGCTATGACGGAACATTAGATTTTAAAACAAGACTAAAAAACCAATAGCTATGTTGCGAAAAATATTAGCAGTGATTGCCGGGATCATTTCCGGAGGAATAAGTGTCGGAATCGTTCAGACAATCGGGCATCATTTTTATCCGATGCCAAAAGGAATGAAAAGTGATGATATGGTAGCGATGAAACATTATGTAGAAACAGCACCTTTTATGGCTTTGTTTTTTGTGATAATTTCATATGCTGTTGCAGCATTAGTTTCCGGATTTGTTTCTACTAAAATTGCGAACGACGGCAAGAAAATTTATGCTTTAGTCTGCGGAATTGTTTTCCTGATACAGTCTATTTACATGATGTCTGTACTTCCTACACCAACCTGGTTCTGGATTTTGGGAATTTTGTCGTGGGGGTTGGTTTTTGCAGGATACAGATTGGCTTTAAATAAAAAATATAATATACAATGAAATTAGGAGCATTTTCCATAAGCTTAAGTGTAAAAGATTTAGAAAAGTCTAAAGATTTTTACGAGAAATTAGGTTTCAGTACGATGGGCGGAAGTATGGAAAGCAATTACCTGATCATGAAAAACGGGACCACATTGATCGGGCTTTTTCAGGCAATGTTTGACGGGAATATGCTGACTTTCAATCCCGGTTGGGATGAAAATGCCCATAATCTGGAGTCTTTTGACGACGTGCGCGAAATTCAGAAACATTTAAAAGAAAATCAGGTAACATTAGAAAAGCAAGCTGACGAAACGACTTCAGGACCAGAACATATTTTCCTGAAAGATCCGGACGGAAATATGATCCTGATTGATCAACACCGATAACATTTAACTTAAATATAAACACAAAAATTTTAAACTAAAATTATGGCAACAGTAAACGTTTATTTAACATTCAACGGCGATTGCAGACAGGCATTCGAATTTTACAAATCAGTTTTCGGGGGAGAATTTCCTTACATCGGAACTTTCGGCGAAATGCCTCCACAGGATGGGAAAGAAATGCCTCAGGAAGACAAAGATAAAATCATGCATGTTTCTCTTCCGATCTCTAAAGAAACAATCTTGATGGGAAGTGACACCGGTGGAGAATGGTCTTCAAATCTGAAAGTCGGAAACAATTTTTCCGTTTCAATCAATGCTGATTCTAAAGAAGAAGCCGACAAATTGTTCAACGGATTGTCTGAAGGCGGACAAGTTACAATGCCACTTGCAGATACTTTCTGGGGTGCGTATTTCGGAATGTTTACCGATAAATTCGGCATCAACTGGATGGTAAATTATGATGATCCTGCTAAAATGCAGCAACATCCTTAAATTTTTCAATTTTTAAAGAAAAATAATATTAAAATAACCGGCAGATTAATTTGCCGGTTTTCGTTTTAAATATATTACAGAAATAAATTATAAAAAACACAAACAATCTGGATAGCTTAGATCTGACTAAAGCTTCACCAACAAGGAGTGGAGGTCTAGAAATACTTATTTTTGATAATAACGGAAACGATATTTTAAAAGAAAAAGTACATTCATAATTCAGCCTGTTTTTGCTACCTGAATTCGGCTTGTAATTTATTTGTTATTATTGATTTAAAGCATTAATTTTGTTGTTAATGATAGATAATAGTAATAAATAAGTATAGAATGAGTATTTTCAGGCAATTTTCTTTTTTAATTATAATTAGTTTTTCATCATTCTTTCATGCTCAGAAAAGTGATCTTGGAGCGTGGTATATGTATTTTGGAAACAACAAAATCAGCAAAAAACTTAATTTTCATAACGAAATTCAATACCGTAATTTTGACGGTATCGGAGACTTAGAGCAGCTTCTCATCCGTACCGGAATAGGATATGATCTTACGGAAAACAATAATAATATTTTATTGGGTTATGGTTTTATTTTGAGTCAGCCTTATGTAAACGAAGAAAAAACTGAAAATATTGAGCATCGAATTTTCCAGCAATATATTACAAAGCAGAAATTCGGTCGTTTTAATATTCAGCATCGTTACCGTTTGGAAGAACGTTTTCTTCAGGATGATTTCAGGATGAGGTTTCGTTATTACTTAGGTTTTAACGTTCCGGTTACCAATAAAGAAATGTTGCCAAAAACTTTATATATTTCAGCGTACAACGAAATTTTCCTGAATCTTGACAGTCCGGTTTTCGACAGAAACAGAGTTTACGGAGCTTTAGGTTTTGTCATCAACAAAAATATAAGAATCGAAGCGGGTTATATGAATCAGATTCAGGAAAATAAAAACCGTGGACAGGTACAAATCGGTTTTTACAATAATATTCCGTTTACCAACAATTAATTTCATTAAAAAAACTAAAACTAAAAAAATGCATTCAGGAAAAAGATTCGGACCGGTAGAATTTATCATGTGGACAAGAAGAAGTCTTTACATTTTATTTATTATGTCGGCAATTCCAACTGTTCTTTATTATTTAGGATTTACTTTTGTTTCGTTTCCGTGGCAGCCGATTGCGATTATGGGAACAGCGGTTGCTTTCATTGTCGGATTCAAAAATAATGCGAGTTACAGCAGACTTTGGGAAGCAAGGCAGATTTACGGAGCGATCATCAATGACAGCCGAAGTTTCGGATATATTCTCAGAGATTCTTTGTCAGAAAAGAATTCAGATAAAGTAAAATTGATGTTTAAACGTCATTATGCCTGGTTAACGGCACTTCGTTTTCAGCTTCGGGAATCCAGAAACTGGGAAAATATGAGTACAGCACAGTTTAAAGAATATGCTCAGAAATATGAAATTCCGGAAAGATTGTCAACCTTGGATGCCGAACTGGAAAACTATCTTTCAGCTGAAGAACTTCGATATGTTTTAGGTAAAAAAAATCGTGCAACACAATTGATGGCGTTACAAAGTAAGGATTTGTCTGAAGCTTATGCTCAAAGTGAAATTAACGATTTCCAATGGTCTCAGATCAATCAGCAACTGGTGAAATTTACCGATAATCAAGGAAAAGCAGAGCGCATCAAAAACTTTCCTTATCCGAGAAATTTTTCTTCAATTACAACATATCTTTTGCATATGTTTATCATTTTTGTACCGTTCGGATTAATAAAAGAATTTGATAAAATGGGAGAGGGAACTGCATTGGCAGATTATACTTTGTGGTTTAATATTCCTTTTTCGCTATTGGTGACTTGGTGTTTTCATACGTTAGACAGTGTTGGCGAAGCTTCGGTAAATCCGTTTGAAGGAAGTCCGAACGACGTTCCGATTACTCAGATCAGCCGAACTATTGAAATTGATATGAGAGATATGTTGGATGAATCTGATCTTCCTGCAGCAATTGTTCCAAAAAATAATATTGTACTTTAAAATTTTTAAATATTAATCGAAAATAAGTAGCCACGATCTTTGTCATTCCGCAGGAATCTAGACAATTAATTTTTAATAAAATAGTTGAGATTCCTGCGGAATAACAAAGGGTGCTAGAATTGAAAATATTTTGATTGTTTTTAAACTTCTATCATTAACAAAAATAACACTAAAACAAAATAATATGATTCACACCTACGTCATTATATCCATTGCAGTTTTGCTTTCTGTGATGATATTGGTAATGATCGGGCAAAAGCTCAAAGTAGCTTATCCGATTTTTCTTGTGATTGCAGGATTGATTATCAGTCTGGTTCCGGGAATGCCGCATATTGAGATTGAGCCGGATCTGGTTTTTCTGATTTTCCTTCCGCCGATTTTATTTGAAGCGGCTTGGTTTACTTCTTGGCAGGATTTCCACAAATGGCGAAAACAGATTTTCTCAATGGCTTTCGGATTGGTTTTTCTGACCTCAATTGTGGTTGCGTACCTTTCTTCATCAATAATTCCTGGACTTACCGTAGCAATGGGATTTTTGTTAGGTGGGGTGAATTCTCCGCCAGATGCGGTTGCTGCAACTTCAGTTTTAAAGCATATGAAGATTCCAAAGAAAATAACAAGTATTCTCGAAGGAGAAAGTTTAATCAACGATGCATCGAGTTTAATTGTGTTTAAATTTGCTTTGGCAGCGGTGATTTCCGGACAGTTTATCTGGAGAGATGCGATCGGAGATTTTTTCAGCATGGCAGTTGGCGGAATCGCAATCGGAATTGCTGTCGGTTTGCTTTTCGGGTTCTTTTTAAGACTGATTCCATCGAACTCAAATATTGATACCGTCATTACGCTTATCGTTCCTTACATCTTGTATGTAGGAGCAGAACATTTTCACTTTTCGGGTGTTTTGGCGGTCGTTGCAGGAGGATTGCTGATGTCTTATAATTCGCATTGTTATCTGAGTCATACATCTAGAATTCAGTCCGGAAACGTTTGGAGTGTACTTATTTTTGTGATGAATACGATAATTTTCATTTTAATAGGTTTAGAATTGCCAGTTGTAGTGGCTGCAATGAAAGATTACACCATTTCAGAAGGTATTTTCTACAGCATCGTCATTGGCGGAGCGATTATTTTCACCAGATTGTTTTATAGTTATTCCATTATGTATTTTCCGTGGTTTTTGTCTAAAAAGTTAAGGTCAGAAAACCCGAAACCCGATTGGCGGGAACCATTTATCATCAGTTTTGCAGCGATGCGTGGAGTCGTTTCTTTGGCTGCAGCACTTTCTATTCCTGCATTTTTGCCAAATGGTGAAGCATTTCCGCACCGTAATATTATTTTATTTGTGACTTTCGTGATAATTTTGATAACTTTAGTCGGACAGGGATTGATGCTGACTCCGATTTTAAAATTGTTAAAAGTTGATGATGCCGGAAGTGATTTACCGGAGGAAAAACAGGAAGTCATTCTGATGAGAAAACTGAAGGAAACGGCTTTAAATAAACTGGAATCTGATTTTTCTGAACTGACAGTCACCAACAGTATGGTTCGTCATCAAAAGCACAGACTCGAAAATGAAATGCTGATGATGGCAGATAAATCGCAATGTATGGCTTCGACAGGAGATTACGTTACAGCAATGAATGAAAATAAAGATGTTGTAAGACAATTGATACAGGCTCAAAGAAACGAACTTCACCGAATGAAACGTGAGAAAATATTTGACGATCACGTCATGAGAACCATCGAGATGCAGCTCGATTTTGATGAGGCTAAAATTACAGGATTTGCCCACAGTTAATTTGATTTAAATTAAAAAATACAAAAATGAAAACTTCGATTATTGTCACAAAAAAGATCACTGCACCGATCGAAAAAGTCTGGAAGGCATTGACAGATAAAAACGAAATGCAGTCATGGTACTTTGATATTCCGGATTTTGAAGCTGAGGTTGGAAAATCATTTGATTTTCACGAACCGGGAGAAGAAAAAAAATACCTTCACCGGATCGAAATTTTAGAAATTATTGAAAATCAAAAACTGAAACATACATGGTTTTATCCTACATTTTCAGACGACAAAACGATTGTAACTTGGGAACTTAAATCAGACGGAGAAGATACAAAAGTTACTTTGACACACGAAGGAACAGAAAATCTGAAAGATTTGGGAGAAGGCTTTTCAAACGAAAGTTTTACTCAGGGTTGGAATGAAATCGTAGGTCAAAGTCTGAAACTTTACCTGGAAAACTGATGATGAAATTCAATTCGTTTTTTCCAGTGATCTGGACAGAAAATTTTGAAGAAACCATTGGTTTTTATCTGCATATTTTAAAATTTTCATTGGTGGATGCCAATTCCGGAATGCAATGGGCTTTTTTGGAAAAAGACAACGTCAGAATCATGATTTCAAAACCAAATAAACATGAAAAATTTGATAAAATCGGTTTTTCAGGCTCATTTTATTTTAATGTAAATGATGTGAATGATCTCTGGCAAGATCTGAACACAATCACCAAAATCTGTTATAAAATAGACAATTTTGACTGGGGAATGAGAGAATTTGCCATTTATGATAACAATGGCTACATATTACAATTTGGTCAACCTCTTGCTGAAATTAGTAAAGAGTGATAAATTTTGTTATTTTTGGGGAAATATTTTTAGAAAATAATAATGAAAAATAAAATAATAACAGGTTTTGCAGCACTTCTGTTGTTCGTGTCTTGTAATAATGACGAAAAAATACTGAATTCATTAGCTGATTACAACAATTCTATGGAAACCAAAGGTTATCATTTTGGTGATAAATTAGATCTTCCGAAAGATGTTCTCGATAATGCAGAAAGTATCTCAATAAGTTTTGGAGACAAAGAAACTTCAAATCTCGTAGTAGATTCTAAATATTTTACGCTGGGTGACAATGCTGTTACTTTTAATATTAAAACAAAAAGTGGAGAGGTTTTAAATCAAGATGCAACAATTAATGTTTTTGCGAAAAATCCTGAAGTGAAGATGACTTATACTTTGGTTGCAGAATATCCACACAACCCTACGAGTTTCACAGAAGGTTTTTACATGGAAGGAAATACAGTTTATGAAAGTGTGGGACAAGAAGGTGCGTCTAAATTTATGAAATATGAACTAGGAAGCGAAACTGTTACAAAAGAAGCAAAACAACCGGATACTGTTTTTTCTGAAGGCATTTCTAGTCTTGGAAACAAGATCTATCAGTTGACTTATAAAGAGAAAAAAGGATTTATTTATGATAAAAATACTTTTGAGCTTATTAGTGAGTTTGCTTATCCAAATGTAATCGGAGAAGGTTGGGGAATGACGACTGACGGAAAATATCTGATGGTCTCAGACGGAACAAAAAATATTTACTTCCTGAATCCGAATGATCCTTCAAAAATGGAAAGATTTATTTCTGTGGCAGGAAATTCTGAAGTTTATGACCAAATCAACGAATTGGAATATCACAAAGGATTTATCTACTCAAACGTATGGCATAAAAATATAATTCTGAAAATAAATCCTGCAAATGGTGAGGTTGTAGGTAAATTTGATTTATCTCAAATTGCGGATCAGTACACAAAAGCAAACAGCGAAAATGTGTTAAACGGAATCGCCTTCAAAGGTGACAATATGGTGATTACAGGTAAAAACTGGCCAAAAATATATGAAGTTGCCATTAAATAATTTTAAATTATTCAATTCTTTTAAACAAAATAAATGTAAATTGGTAGCGTTCCCCATGGAGCGCTATCATTCGTAAAATAGTTTTTTTTGAAATTAGTACAATTATTATTGGTTTTCATTTTCTGTTCGCTTTCTGCGCAGAGAGTTCTTCCTTTTGATACCCTGAGGATCAAAGAGGTGAGAGACTTGTTTGCGGATGATTACGGAAATATTTATCTGTATAAAAACAAAGATTTCAGTTTTACAAAATATGATTCTTTAGGAAAGCAGCTTGGCAAACTGATGTTTACTGTTCCTTTCAAAGTTCAGGGGGTACAAAATCCTTTAAGTATTGCGCTTTTCTCTGAAAATGCTCAGGAAATGAAGTTTGTGGATCAGAATTTAAATGAAATTCAAAAAATAGATTTCAAACAAAAATTTACTTACATCAAACATGCTTATGCTGAAGATCTTCAACAAATCTGGCTGCTCGATGAAAGCACAAAACGTCTTCTTCAGTACAATTTCAGGAATGATACAACCATTAATTCTTATCCCTTTGATGCGAGTTTCGATGAGTTGATTGATCTGTTGGTTTTTGAAAATAAAGTTTATATTTTAACCAAAAATCAATTCAGAATCTATAATCTGAAATTTGAAAAATTATATGAAGTTTCTGTCGAAAATGGAAAGAGACTGAGAAGGGAAAACGAGTTTGTTTTGATCGTAGCCAAAAACTCGGTGTTTAAATATATTCCGGAAAAAGAGCTGATAAAAATTTTCGAAGATCCCGATGTACAAATTGTGGAAAAAAACTCGCTTGCATATTTTGAAATCAAAGGCAACAAACTTTATCTTTACAATCTGGGAAATATCAAAGATTCTAAAATGCAGACCGTAATTGAAAGTCCGAAAAATGATACGGAGAAAACTGTAGACGAACTGATAAAAGAAAAGTCTGAAAAACCTGATATGCTGAAACTCTTGGACGAAATTCAGGATCTTGGCTTTTAGAATCAATCAATTTTTAAATAATAATACAGAAGACGAAGTATGCACATTGCAGTTACCGGAAATATTGGAGCAGGAAAAACGACC
This sequence comes from Chryseobacterium sp. DT-167, assembly GCF_058310155.1. Taxonomy (NCBI): domain Bacteria; kingdom Pseudomonadati; phylum Bacteroidota; class Flavobacteriia; order Flavobacteriales; family Weeksellaceae; genus Chryseobacterium; species Chryseobacterium sp. DT-167. The sequence continues at coordinate 145,827 of NZ_JBZEEQ010000001.1, forward strand.
TTAACGACAATGTTGGCAAAGCATTATGGTTGGGACGCACAATTCGAAGATGTAGATCACAACCCTTATCTGGAAGATTTTTATGCAGATATGAGCAAATGGAGTTTTGCACTGCAGATTTACTTTTTGGGAAGCAGATTTCGTCAGGTAAAAGAAATCAGAGACAGCGGTAAAAACATTATTCAGGATCGTACAATTTATGAAGACGCTCATATTTTTGCAGAAAACCTCAATGATATGAAGTTGCTTTCAGATCGTGATTTTAAAAATTATGCTTCTCTTTTTGATTTGATGAAGACATTCGTTTCCGCTCCGGATTTGTTGATCTATCTGAAATCTGACGTTCCGAATCTGGTAAAGAAAATTTATAAAAGAGGAAGAGAATATGAAGCGTCGATCAGCATCGAATATTTGTCTAAACTGAATCAGAAATACGAAAAATGGATTTCAAATTATACAGAAGGAAAGCTTCTCATCATTGAAGTGGATGATCTCGATTTTGTAGAAAAGCCTGAAGATTTCGGTTTGATTCTAGAAAAAATTGAAACAGAACTGAACGGTTTGTTTTAGAAAATTATTTAGAAAAAATTAAATCCAGAATGAAGTTTTTTGGTGCTAAATTTGTTTAAGAAAATTTAGATTTTCATTTAAAATAAAAATAAAATGCTGGTAAAAGTTCTGCATAACGGAAATTGCTCAAAATCAAATGCCGTGTTGGAGTATCTGGACGAAAACGGAGTGCCATTTGAAATCATCAACATGACAGAAGATCCCTTGAGCGTTCAGGAGCTGAAAACGGTTTTGAAAAAGCTTAATGAAAATGTTTCTTACATCATCAGAAAAGAAGAGAAACTCTATCAGGAAAAATATGCCGGAAAAGACTTAACAGAAGATGAATGGCTGAAGATTTTATCAGAAAACCCTTCATTGATCCAAAGACCAATTCTTATTAAAGGCTCAGTAGCCATGCTTGGGAGACCGGTGGAAAATGTGAAATTCTTTATTGAACATTAAGATCAGAAATAAAAAGTCAGCAATTATGCTGACTTTCTTTCTTTTATAACAGAATGACCTCTTCTATTTTTGCCACTTCTTTGTAAATGTTCACTACCTGATCTGCATCGAGTACAAATGCATTGATATTGCAGGCGGTATATTTACCGTTTTTACTTTCGCGATTTCCAAGTGTAAATTTGATTCCGTCAAAAACCCTGTATATTTCTGTCAGCTTTGCCTGATCCGTAGGAATGATGAATTTAAAAAGGTAGTCTTCCGGAAAGTCATGATGACCTTCCAGTTTTTCCTTTAGTGAAATATAAAAATCTTCAGGATTTGCATGTTGATTTCCTTGTAATATGTCCATTATTGATACAAATTTATATAAATATAAGGAAAATTTAATTATTTTCCAAGTGGTCCGAGGAGAGACGCTGAATTTTGCTTTTCGTGATCTTCAATGATATTGAATAATCCGTTGACAATCTGCTCAGAAGCAAGCATGCTCAATCCTCCTGCATTAACATTGCTTTTACTGCCTCCCAATAAACTGCCCAGAAGATTACTTCCTGACAACGCGGTATTGATGGTCTTTACAATGCCGTATTTATTAAGCTCCTGCTCAACTTTTGGTGCGATTGCTGCAATGAGTTGTTGGGAAGTTTTTTCTTTTAAAATTAAAGTTGCGGTACCTTTTTCACCTTGAATAATTCTTGTCACATCCTGAGCGTTTAAGCTGTTTACTGCATTTTCGAGAATAGGTCTGGATATATTTACGGTATAAACTGCTGCATCAGCAATATATTCTCTTTCTTTTGCAACGAGTGACGGAGCGATCTTTTCTAAGGTAGTATTAATGTCTCTTAATTCTTTAGGTAAGGCTTTATCTACAAGATTGTTTTGGAGAAAAGCTTCTCGGTTACCGTAGATACTCATTCCCTTATTAATTCCGCCCAATAAAACTCTTTTGATGACTGCCAATCCCAAATCAGATGTGGCAAGTGTAGAGCAAGATTGTAATGTGGTATTAATTACTGCGCCTGTTCCAAAAACCAATGCAATGGCTATAATATATTTTTTCATTTTCAATTTTTTTATTATTGTCAAATAATACACCAAAGGTAAAAACAAATGTATGTTTAACAAAAATTAGTTTATAACTATTCTACGAAGACTATTGTAAATTGATTATTTTGCATACGCTTCCAAAATGAAATTAATTGTTGTTTAATTTATTGAAAGTAGATCATTTTAAAAGTCTAAAGTTAATTTTTGGTTAATATCTGACCTTTTTTAGGCTTTGCTTCAATATGAAATATTCATTTATATTAAAAAATTATGATTATAAATTTATTAAAATTTATAATATATTAACATAGTTTACAATTTAACAGGTTAATTTTAAAATATTTAAGTAAATTTAACATCATTTGATATTTTTCATATTTTTGAACAAAGTCTTCTTTTGAGAAAATAAATGAGACTGAGTAATTACACATTTGATTTGTACAAGATAAAATTAAACTATATGAAACAAACTAATTTAAAGTATTCTTGCCTGATTGCTGTTCTCTACTTCGGTATGAACGTCAACGGACAAACGACTCCACAAGATACGCTGCCAAAAGAGCAGAAGATTGAGGAAGTTGTAATGATTGGGTATGGTAGTAGAAAGGCTGTAGATAATACAACTGCTGTAAGTTCTTTAAAGGCAGAAGAAGTATCAAAAACTAAAGTTTTGAATGCATCTCAAGCCATTCAGGGTAAAGTAGCGGGTGTGCAAGTAACAGCTTCTGACTTACCGGGTTCGACTCCTACAATTTTAATCCGTGGTTTAGGTACTGTTGAAGGTGGAAGAAGTCCATTATATGTTGTTGATGGATTATTTGCTGATAACATCAATAATATCAATACCAATGATATCCTTACGTATGATGTTTTGAAAGATGCATCTTCATTGGCTATTTACGGTAACCGTGGTGCTAATGGTGTAATTATCATCACCACAAAATCAGGTCGTGGTAGAGGAGTTACAGTCGAATATGATGGATTTATTGGTGTTAGAAATCCTTTGAAAAAAGTTAAGATGGCTGGAAGCAATCTTTTTAGTCTTTATAATAACTTAGCACTCGGAACAACAAGATTTTCGCAAGATCAGCCAGTTAATACGGATTGGTTTGATACAGTTACAAGAACTGGCGTCTACAATCAACACAACGTAAGTATTTCTGGATCTTCTGAGAAGGCAAAATATTTTTTAAGTCTAAATAATTATGATGAAAAAGCAATACTAAGAGGAACTGATTATAATAGAGCAACAGTAAGAACGAATAATGAGTTCAAAATCTCCAAAGGGATCACTTTAGCACAGAATTTAAGTGTTGCATTTTCTAATATTACTCCTAAGCCTTTAAGTGTATTTACTTCAGCGTATAAGCAGTCTCCAATAGTTCCTGTATATTTTGCGGATGGACAATATGGTGTTTCAATTGTGGGGGCTGATGGTTTTGCATCTCCCACCGGTGTTTCTTCATTCAACAATGTGGGAAATCCTCTTGCTCAACTTGAGCTTAATAATGAAAGACAGAAATCAATGCAGTTGCAGGGTGGTCTCAAATTAGATATTGATTTATTTGATGGTTTAAAATTTACTTCTCAATTTAGTGGAGAGTATTATAATTTTAAAGGGTATGCATTTGATAATGGAATAAGACTAATAGGGCAAACTCCTGCAACATTTACAAATCAGCTTACTAATACCAACGAAAATTATTATAACTGGCAGCTTACAAATTATTTAACATATAGTAAGACATTTGCAGAAATCCATAACATAGAAGCAACCGCGGGTACAGAAACTTCATTCAGATCAGGTATTGATAGATTGAGAATGGTAAGACAGAATCTTTCCGGAAATAGTAATTACTGGAATTTAGATGGTATTGACTATGTAACGAACGGCAGTTTGAAAAACTTTAATAGTGTTGACTTTAACGAGAATAGAACAGTATCTTATTTTGGTAGAGCTCAATATAAATTAATGAATAGGTATTTGTTAACAGCAACAATCAGAAGAGATGGCTCTTCTCAATTTGCTGAAGGTCAAAAGTGGGGAAACTTTCCGTCATTTGGAGCAGGATGGATTGTGTCTGAAGAAAGTTTCTTGAAAGATAGCAATGTTATAAATCTTCTTAAACTTAGAGGAGGATGGGGCAGATTGGGTAATCAAAATGTCCCATTGAATGTTCCTACTCTGTCATCCGGAACAGATTATAATTATTCTTTTGGTGGCGCGGCTAATTCAAATGGAACAACTAATAATCAGCTTTTGGATCCTAACTTAGGATGGGAAATAACTGAAGAAACAAGTGGTGGAGTTGACTTTGCTTTTTTAAACAAGAGATTATCAGGATCTGTTGATATTTATAATAAAATTACCAAAAATATTATCTTAGGATCTACGGCACCATCTCCGGCGGGTTTGAGTATTCAGGGATATTCTCATCTTGGACAAGTATCAAACAAGGGTTATGAAATTAGCTTAGGATGGCAAGATACAGTTGGGCAAGATTTTAGCTATTCAATTAATGCAAACTACTCTCAGAATAAAAATAATCTTGATGAAGTGTTTTCAAATGTTAATATCAAGCAGGGAGGTAGTCTTGGAAATGGGCAATTCACAAAATATTTTGGTGAACAAGCGGTAGGACAGCCTTTAGGAAGCTTTTATCTTTGGGAAACTAGCGGTTATGATTCTAACGGAAATATGACATATGTAGATACCAATGGAAATGGAAGAACTGGTTCTCAGGATGCTGAAGACAGAAAATTTTTTGGATCTTATATTCCAAAATCTACAATGGGTATCAATATAGATTTACGTTACAAAAATGTAGATTTAGCAATTAACGGATTTGGTGCTTTTGGACATAAAGTTTATAATGGTAAAAAAGCTCAGCGATTTTCAGGAGAAAATGTAGAATATGATGTAGCATCTGATTTTTGGACGCCAACTAATACAAACGCTGCAAATCCGGCTCCATTTAATGCAGTTCCAATTGCTTCAACATATTATTTAGAATCTGGAGACTTTTTTAGAATTAATAATATAACTTTAGGTTTTAATCTTCCAAAACCTGCAGAATATATCTCTTCACTTAGATTTTATGTGAGTGCAATTAATCCTTTTATCTTCCAGAAATTCTCAGGATTTACACCAGAACTTAACGCTAATGGAAATCCTTATGAGCTTGCAGGGATTGAACTAGATGCATATCCATCCCTACGTTCATTCGTTTTTGGAGTAAATGTTAAATTTTAATTATTAAGTTATCTATTATGAAAAAAACAATCATATTATTATCCTTATTGTCACTTACTTTTATAAACAATAGCTGTAGTGATGATTATCTTGATACCACCCCGACTGAGCAGATTGCTTTAGAAGATATATTGAGTGAATATAACAACAATGAAGGCGCAGAGAGTTTTATTACATCTATTTATGCAAAGTACCTCGATTGGAATATCAGCTCATTTGCTTGGATCGGAATAAGCAGTATTACAACTGATGACGCTGACAAAGGATCTTCTCCAGGAGATTCGGGTTCAGATAAAGATGTATTAGATGCACTTACATTTTCTTCTACAACTCCTTCATTTCAAGATGTGTGGGAAGGACATTATCAAGCAATTAATAGATCAAATCAAGCATTGAAATATCTTCCGCTATTAGATAAAGCTGATGCATCTTTGAGAAGCAGGTTAGAAGGCGAAGCTAAATTTTTGAGAGCTTTTTCTTATTTTATTTTAGTACGAAGTTATGGTGATGTTCCTTTGGTAGATAGAGTTTTTGAAAATACTGAAGAAGATCGTAAAATGGTATTCACAAGAAAATCAAAAGCTGAAATTTATGCTTTTATAGAAAGTGATTTACAGGCTGCTATTGCTGCACTTCCGCAAAAGGGTGCTTATTCGGGTAACAATATAGGTAGAGCATCAAAGGGTGCAGCTCATGCATTATTAGCAAAAGTCTCCTTATATCAGAAAAAATGGCAACAGGTAATTGATCATTGTGATCAGGTAACAGGCTATTCATTGACTCCAAACTTCCAAGATATTTATAAAGTTTCTGGTGAAAACAACGCCGAATCAATTTTTGAGATTCAAGGTAAAGGAGGTCCGAGTCAACCTGGTATTCAGCAATATTCTCAAGTTCAGGGAGCTAGAGGAGCTGGAGGTTGGGGTTGGGGCTTCAATACACCATCACAAAGTTTAGTTGATGCGTTTAATGCTGAAGGTGATACCGAAAGAAGAGATGCTACTGTCATTATCAAACCAACTATATTGTATGATGGTAGAGTAATTCCTTCAACCGTAGAAAACAACTACTATAATTATAAAGCGTATTCATCGGCATTTACAGGAGATGATGATTCTGATGCGAATATTCGTTATTTGAGATATTCTGAAGTTTTATTAATGAAAGCAGAGGCAATGAACGAATTAGGTCAAACATCTAATGCCGCGACCTATTTGAATCAGGTTCGTAATCGTGCTGGTTTAGCAAATACTACGGCTACATCACAATCATCTATGAGAACTGCCATTTATAAAGAAAGAAGATTAGAATTGGCAATGGAGCATGACAGATGGTATGATCTTGTAAGAACAGGGCAAGCTCAAGCAGCAATGGCAGCAAATGGGAAAACTTTTAAAGTAGGAATACATGAGGTTTTTCCAGTACCAAATAAATTTATTTTAGAGGCAAAAGGTCTTGCAGCTCAAAACACAGGATATTAATCACAATATAGAAAAATATGAAATCATATAAAAATTTAAAATATTTTGGTTCTGCTTTATTGCTAAGTGCTATTTTACTAAGCTGTGAAGATAGTATCGATAAAGACAATCCAGCAATTCCGTATGCAGAAATCGGAGGATATTCAAATTCTGACGATATTGCTTCAGGAAATTTAATTACTAAATTAAGTTTTGATAATAATTTAACTGATAGTAAAAATAATATTACGGGGCAGATGCCAGTAGGTGTAACGTATGCTACAGGTGCTAAAGGAATGGCTTATAACGGATCTGCGTCCGAAATGAGATATTCTGTTGGAAATGCTAGTCCTGCGATCACAGGATTAAACGGAAGTTTTACAATCGCATTTTGGATGAAAAGTGATGGAACAGTTGGCACATCTACCCCTGGACAAGGAAAAGGCGCTCAAGGAATCTTCTCAATAGTTCGTCCTTCAGAGTTTTGGGGAGGGATAAATTTGTTTATAGAAAATCCAGATTCTTCAAAGCCAGACAGAATTCGTTTAAAATTAGGTTTAGAGGGTAGTAACCCATCGGCAGCATGGAAAGGACAAAGTGTTATTGCCAATTTAGATGGATATAAAGGTAAATGGGTACATATTGTTTTTGCCTATGACGCATCAACAAGTAAATGTTATGTTTATCAGGATGGTGAAGCAGCTAAAAATTTAGACGGGTTTGCTTATTCCCCAGCAGGTGGAGAGCTTAGTGGGGCAGCCAATTGGTTTGCTTCAGACCCAGGTGGAGCAAATAATCCTAATGGAGCATCTGGTTATGGAAGTTTTCAAATGTCAGGAACCAATGGAAAAGTTGTATTTGGATCTCACCAGTTTGAAACTGTTCCGCCTTTAAATAATGGTTCTCAGCAAGATTGGGCAACAAGTTTTGCAGGTCAGTTGGATGAATTTAGAATATACAATGTAGCTTTAAAATCATCTGAAGCCATTGCTTTATACAAACTCGAAAAAGATAACCGATAATCTCAAAAGAGCCCTTATCGGGCTCTTTTTTATATATTTGAATATGAAAAAGTTTACAGCAGCAATATTTTTTTTAGGATTGATTGTTAGTTCGTGTTCATCTGAAGATAGTACACCAAGTGCAGGTACACCTATTGGAGGTGGTGGAGGAACAGAAGTTCCTAATAACTACACAGACACTCAACTTCTCGGAATGGTTCAAAAAGATGCCTTAAAATATTTTTGGGATTATGCAGAAAGCAATTCAAAACTTGCCAGAGAAAGATACCATACCGATAATCCGGGACAAGATGCTAACGTTGTTTCGGCGGGAGGATCTGGTTTTGGATTAATGACAATTCTGGTAGGAATCAAAAATGGCTATGTCGCAAAAGCAGAAGCAGTTTCCAGACTTACGACAGCACTGAACTTTCTTCAGAATGCGAACCGATTTCATGGAGCATGGCCACATTGGATGAATGGTACCAATGGTCAGGTCATTCCGTTCAGTCCACAAGATGATGGCGGAGATTTGGTGGAAACAGCTTTTTTAGCTCAAGGTCTTATTTGTGTGCGTGAGTATTTCAAAAATTCTACAGATTCTTCGGAACTTGCACTGTCTCAAAAAGCAGATATGCTTTTCAAAGGTATCGAGTGGAATTGGTATACCAAAGGTGAAAATACATTGTATTGGCATTGGTCTCCAAATTTCAATTTTCAGATGAACATGCAGTTGAAGGGTTTTGATGAAACATTAATTACCTATGTAATGGCAGCAGCTTCACCTACTTCTACCATTACAAAACCAGTTTATCAGCAAGGTTGGGCACGAAGCGGCGCAATTGCAAATGCTGGTTCACAATATGGTTTCCCTCTAACTGTAAGTCACAACGGAGCTGCAAATACTGTAGGACCGATGTTCTGGTCACACTATTCTTTTATAGGGCTTGATCCAAGAGGTTTGACGGATGATTACGTTAATTATGGTAACGCAACAACCAATCATGCGAAAATTATGTACCAATATTCAGTAACCAATCCAAAAGGTTGGCAAGGATATAATTCTAAAAGTTGGGGATTGACAGCAAGTTACTCACGAAATACAGATGGCTCTACAGGATATTCTGCACATCAGCCAAATAATGATTTGGGGGTGATTAGTCCGACGGCAGCACTTTCAAGCATGCCTTACACACCGACAGAAAGTATGAATATGCTAAGGTTTTTATATAACGAAAATTACAGCAAATATATTGGAGTTGCAGGACCTTATGATGCCTATTCAATACATTATAACTGGGTGACCCCAAGATATTTGGCGATCGATCAGGGAACAATTGCACCAATGGTCGAAAATCATAAGTCGCAATTTCTTTGGCAACTGTTTATGAATGCTCCTGACGTGAGACAGGGTCTTATTAAATTAGGATTTCATTCTACACAGCACGGTTTTTAATCTATTACTTTGTTAAAGTTTAAAATCTTTAGCAAAGTTTTTTACATATAAAATTTAAAAATGAAAAAAATTGCATTGACAGGAGCTTTAGCATTAACATTGCTTTCCTGCAAAACAAATCAAAATGCTCAAAATATTACTACAAATAATACCGTTAAAAGCAATATTACTGATGAGCAATTGATGGATAAAGTTCAGAAAGATGCCCTAAAATATTTCTGGGATTATGCAGAGCCAAATTCAAAATTAGGAAGAGAGCGCTATCACGAAGACAATATCTATCCGGATAATGATAAACACTTTATTACAACGGGTGGATCAGGATTTGGATTAGCAACAATACTGGTGGGCGTTGAAAGAGGTTTCGTCTCAAGAAAAGATGCAGTAAAAAGGCTAAATACAATGATGGACTTCTTGGCGAAAGCTGATCGTCATAAAGGAGCCTGGTCGCACTGGATCAATGGAGAAACAGGAAAAACCGTTCCTTTCGGAAAGAAAGATAACGGAGGAGATTTAGTGGAAACAGCATTTCTTACTTCAGGAATTTTAATGGTTCGCGAATATTTCAAAAACGGAAATGCCGAAGAAAAAGCTCTTGCCAAAAAATGTGATGAACTTTGGAAGGGGATTCAATGGAACTGGTACACAAAAGGAGGCGAAAAAGTTCTTTATTGGCATTGGTCGCCGGAATATCAGTGGGAAATGAATTTTCCGTTACAAGGCTATAATGAATGTCTGATTACCTATATTTTAGCTGCTTCATCACCTACTTATTCCATCGATGCGGAAACTTATTACAAAGGCTGGACGAGAAACGGAACTTATCTTTCAGACAAAGAAAAATACGGGCTTCCATTGTATGTAAAACACAACGGAGCTGAAGAATACGGAGGTCCTTTATTTTGGACACAATATTCTTACATCGGTTTAGACCCGACCAATTTATCTGACAAATTAATTAAAAATTACTTTGATTTAAATAAAAATCAAGTTCTTATCGATTACAAATATTGTATTGAAAACCCAAAAAAATGGAAAGGTTATGGACCAAATTATTGGGGACTAACTGCGGGTTATTCTAGAAATAAAGACGGAAGCGTGGGTTACGATGCTCATTTTCCGCAGAATGATCGGGGAGTAATAACTCCTACTGCGGCATTAAGCAGTTTCCCGTATTCGCCAAAAGAATCAATGGATTTTTTAAGATTTATTTATACGCAAAAACCAGAATTTATTGGTTCTGCAGGACCTTATGATGCAACTTCGATCAATTATAATAATTGGACGACTCCAAGATATTTGGCGATCGATCAGGGAACAATTGCTCCGATGATTGAAAACTACAGATCAGGATTTTTATGGAAATTATTCATGAATGCACCTGAAATCAAGCAAGGATTAAAGAAATTAAGCTTCAAGTCTGAAAAGTATAACATTAAATAATTTTTTTCAGGAGCTGTTTCCCGCTTTCCGCACTCGCTATTTTTTGTGTATCGGCACGGCGGCTTTGCCGCCGCGCCGATACACAAAAAATGAGCTCAAACAAATGCTTCAATCGGGGCTATTGAGTGAGCCAAAGCATTTAAGGTTTAATCTGTAAAATGCTCTAGAGCAAATAGTATTAACTCTTTAATAAAAAGGAATTAATTAAATTGGTATCAGTCAAAACTTAGAAATTCTCATAATGAAATTTAAACTAAAACATACTCTTCTTTTATTTCTGCCATTTTCTATAAGCCTAAACGCTCAGGAAATCAAAGCCGAATTAAATAAAGAAATACAAAGACAGGAAAAAATCTCTTACATTTTAGATTATCCCCAAAAAGCAAAAGGGAATGTTCCTTTGATTATATTTCTTCACGGCTCGGGCGAAAGAGGAACTAATCTGGAAATCGTAAAAGCACACAGTCCGTTCACGTACAAAAGTCTGATCAAAGAGCCTGTTGCAATTTTGGCACCTCAATGTCCGGAAAATAGGTGGTGGGATACGGTGACGGTTTATCATTTGATTAAAGAAATTCAGTCAAAATATAAGATTGATGCTTCCAGAATTTACCTTACTGGACTGTCTATGGGAGGTTGGGGAACATTAAAACTGGCAATGGAGCATCCCGAAATGTTTGCAGCAGTGGTTTCAGTTTGTGCTCCTACGGACCGGGTGATGTATGCGAATATTGATCAGTATAAGAATTTGAACATGAAAATTTTTCATGGAGGAATGGATGATGTCGTTTTACCCGAAAATGCATTCAATTTTTATCAAAAACTTCATCCTGTAAATCCAACTGCAGAATTGACGATTTTTCCAAATGACAACCACAATTCCTGGGATTCGACCTATTCAAATCCGAAGTTATACGAATGGATGTTGTCAAAAAGGAAAGAAAAATAATTCATTTAAAATTAATATCATTAAAAAATAACTGAATATCCGTTTTCAACCTAAACTATTCAAGTAATGGAAAGCTTTGTGTTCTTTCTTAAGTAGAACGCCTTTGTGTAACTTAAAAGCAATTAGTAGTCAAAAAATCTTTGTGAACTTTGCGTTTAAATTAATTTTAGGTATTAAAAATGGACAATCAAATAAATAGAACTATAATTTAAGAAGATAGATTTATGAAAAAGTTAATTGTAATTGCAACTTTAGCACTTGCTCCGGTATTTTCGGCGCAGGAGATGGTGACGAAGCCCGTTCAGTCTTATCAGACGGCTCAATATCAGGCTAAAAAGAAAGCCTTTGTAGATAATCTTTTGTCGAAAATGACTTTAGATGAAAAAATCGGACAGCTGAATTTACCAAGTTCAGGTGATTTTACTACAGGTTTGGCTAAAAGTTCCGACATCGGGAAAAAAGTTGAGCAAGGTTTAGTCGGTGGACTGTTCAATATAAAAGGGGCTGATAAAATCAGAGCCGTTCAGAAAGTTGCTGTTGAAAACAGCCGTCTGAAAATCCCTTTGATTTTCGGGATGGACGTAATACACGGTTATGAAACCACTTTTCCTATTCCATTAGGTTTAGCGGCTTCCTGGGATATGAATTTAGTTCAACAATCGGCAAGAGTGGCTGCAAAAGAAGCTGCTGCTGACGGAATCAACTGGACGTTCTCGCCAATGGTAGATATTTCCCGTGAACCAAGATGGGGAAGGGTTTCCGAGGGTTCCGGTGAAGATCCGTATTTAGGAAGTGAGATTGCCAAAAACATGGTGTATGGTTATCAGGGAAAAGATCTTTCTGTTGGTAATACGATTTTAGCCTGTGTAAAGCATTTTGCATTGTACGGAGCAGGTGAAGCAGGAAGAGATTATAATACGGTTGACATGAGTCATGTGAGAATGTTTAATGAATATTTTCCGCCTTACAAAGCGGCTGTAGATGCAGGGGTAGCCTCTGTAATGGCTTCTTTCAACGAAGTTGACGGAGTTCCTGCAACCGGAAACAGATGGTTACAAACTGAAGTATTGAGAAATCAGTGGAAATTCAAAGGTTTCGTAGTAACTGATTACACAGGAATCAACGAAATGGTTGACCACGGAATGGGAGATCTTCAACAGGTTTCAGCTTTAGCTTTAAAAGCGGGAATCGATATGGATATGGTCGGTGAAGGATTTTTAACAACACTTAAAAAGTCTTTATCAGAAGGAAAGGTGACTCAGGCTGAAATCGACATGGCTGCAAAAAGAATTCTTGAAGCAAAATACGATTTAGGATTGTTTGATAATCCGTATAAACATGGAGACGCAAAGTTAGCTGCAAAAGAGGTTTACAATATGGAAAACCGAAATATTGCAAGAAATGCCGCAGCTCAGTCAATGGTTTTAATGAAAAACGATAACCAGATTCTTCCGCTAAAAAAATCGGGAACGGTTGCCGTGATTGGTCCGTTGGTAAACAACTCTCTAAACATGGCAGGAACCTGGAGTGTCGCTGCTCAACATGATAAAGCGGTTAATTTAATGCAGGGTCTTCAGGCGAATTTCGGAAAAGAAGTGAAATTTATTTCTGCGAAAGGTGCCAACATCGATTATGATGCGAAATTAGAAGATATTTATGCAGCTCACGGTAAGAAAACTGATAGAGACAGCCGTTCAAAAGAAGCTTTATTAAAAGAAGCGGTTGATATTGCCAATAAAGCTGATGTTATTGTTCTGGCAATCGGAGAATCTGCTGAAATGAGTGGTGAATCTTCTTCAAGAACAGAAATTACAATTCCTCAGTCTCAGATTGATTTATTGAATGAATTAAAGAAAACAGGAAAACCAATCGCAGTCGTACTTTTCACGGGTCGTCCTTTAGCTTTGACCAATATGAAAGATGTTCCTAATGCCATTCTTAATGTCTGGTTTGCAGGTTCAGAAGCAGGAAATGCAATTTCTGATGTTCTTTTCGGAAAAGTAAATCCTTCAGGAAAATTGCCAATGACTTTCCCAAGAAGTCTTGGGCAGGTTCCGATTTATTATAATGCTAAAAATACAGGTCGTCCTTTAGATCAAAAACTGGTGGATAAATGTGAATATCAGAGATTCCGTTCAAACTATATGGATGAGTGTAATACGCCATTGTATCCGTTTGGTTTTGGGTTGAGCTACACGAAATTCAATTATTCTGATATTACGGTTTCCAACGCAAATCCGAAAGGAAATCAGGCGATTCAGGCTTCAGTAACAGTAACAAACTCTGGAAACTATGATGGAGCGGAGGTGGTTCAGTTGTACATCAGAGACTTGGTGGGAAGCATTACAAGACCTGTGAAAGAATTGAAAGGATTCCAAAAAGTGATGTTGAAAAAAGGAGAATCTAAAAAAATTACTTTCGACATTACTCCTGAAAATCTGAAATTTTACAACGGAGATTTGAAATATGATTGGGAATCAGGAGAATTTGACATTATGATCGGAACCAATTCCGAGGATGTAAAACATTCAAAAATCAATTGGGCAAAATAGAGATCAATACAAAGCCATTCGAAAGAGTGGCTTTTTTATTTTCATATTCAGATTATTTTGAAGCTGTTTCCCGTTATCCACTCATACTCCTCACTCCAAAGCTTAATCCCATCACTTGCTGTGGGGTAACCGTTCCTACCGGGGCTAGGTTTGAAGACTTTATACTTCGTATGGTTTGCATAAGAAAAAGTTAGTTATCTATTTAAATTTACCATTTACAATTCACTAATAAGTTTGCAATTCGTTATTTTTGTTAAAATTAAAATAGATGAGGAAAGCAATTTTACTCGCAACAGTCGGTTTGGGACTGCTGTCCTGTACCACCCAAAACATCAGAAAAGATATGGATTTACCTACAGAATGGAAACACACCACTAATATTTATGAAGTCAATCTAAGACAGTATACTCAGGAAGGAACCTTCAGAGCATTTGAAAAAGAAATGCCACGCCTTAAAAACATGGGTGTGAAAACCTTGTGGTTTATGCCCATCACTCCAATTGCCCAACTTAATAAAAAAGGAAGTTTGGGAAGTCAGTACGCTGCTTCAGATTATACATCGATCAATCCCGAATTTGGTACGATGGATGATTTTAAACATATGGTGAACGAAGCGCACCGTTTAGGTTTTAAGGTAATTATAGACTGGGTTGCCAATCATACAGGCTGGGATCATGTCTGGACAAAAACTCATCCTGAATTTTATTTAAAAGATCCCGACGGAAGTTTCCATAAAGCTTCCGGAATGGATGACATCATCGAATTGGATTATAAAAACAAAGAAATGAGAAAAGCCATGATCGATGCCATGAAATTTTGGGTGAAAGAAACCAATATCGATGGTTACCGGTGTGATCTGGCATCTTGGGTCGAGGTAGATTTTTGGCAAGAAGCCAGACCCGAAGTTGAAAAATTGAAACCACTTTTTTTTATAGGTGAATTTGATGAGCTTGAAAATCCTGATTACGGAAAAATTTTTGATGCAAGTTATTCCTGGAAATGGATGCACAAATCTGCAGATTATTATAAGAAAAATGAACCTATTACTGAATTAACAGATTTACTCAAAAAATATTCTGCAATCGGAGATTCTTCTATGAGAGCATGGTTTACGACCAATCATGACGAAAACTCGTGGAACGGAACAGAATTTGAAAAATATGGTGATATTACTAAACCAATGGCTGTATTTTCTGCGACCTGGAACGGAATTCCGCTTTTATATTCCGGTCAGGAACTTCCAAATATGAAGAGACTCGAATTTTTTGAAAAAGATGTTATCGAATGGAACGGAAAGTATGAAATGGCAGATTTCTATAAAACCTTATTAAATTTAAAATCTTCAAATCCGGCGTTGAGAGGAGGAGATGCAAATGTAGCAACCTATCTTCTGAATACTTCAGCCAATGACAAAATTTTGGCATATATTAGAAAAAACGGAAAAGATGAGGTTTTAGTGGTGTTAAATTTTTCAAAAGAACCTGTGAATTTTTCCATTCAGGATGAAAATTTAGATGGAATTTTTAAAAATGTTTTTGATGAAACCAAACGAGATTTTACTGAAAGCAAAGATTTTAATTTTAAAGTTTCAGACTTTACTGTTTTTGAGAAATGAAGTTAAATACTTTTGTCTTACAGAACCTTTAATCCTTTAATCCTTTCACCCTGCCAGCGTTTTAAACGCTGGCAGGGTGAAAGGATTAAAGGTGGGTAAATTAAATTGAATGATCAACTATAAATTATTGCTATGTTGATAGATAGTATTGAAGAGGGCTACTTTTATCATATTTATAACAGAGGAAACAATAGCGGAAATATTTTTTTTGATGAAGAAAATTATGAATATTTTCTTAAACTGTTGGCAAAATATATAATCCCGGTCGCAGATATTTATTGCTATTGCCTTCTCAAAAACCATTTTCATTTAGTGGTTAGTATTAAAGAAATTGCTGATATTAGAAGTGATGAATTAAGTTATAAAACTACAAAAAAGCCTATATCTGTTAATGCTTCAAAACAATTTGCCCATATGTTTAATGCTTATGCGCAGGCAATTAATAAAAGGTATTTTAGAACCGGAAGTCTTTTTGAAAAACCTTTTGAAAGAAAAAGAATTACTAATGAAGATTATTTAAGACAAGTAATTTTATATATTCATCATAATCCAATCCATCACAGCTTTTCAAGCAGTATTGAAAACTATAAATGGAGTTCTTACAAGTCTATACTTTCTACTTCTGCGTCTAAAATAAAAAGAGAAGAAATTATTCAATTATTCGACAGTGCCGAAAACTTTATTTATTGTCATAAAAATTATGATTTTATAAATTCTGAATTTTAAGATAGTAAATAAAGTGAACCCTTCCAGCGTTTTAAACGTTGGAAGGGTTTCCAAGGTTGCAGGGTTAAAAGATTAGTAATAAAAAAGATGAAGTAAAAATCAAATGAACAAAACAAAAATATTAAATCTTTTAAAAGACAAAATAGCACACAAAGTTCAGGTTTTTGAAAATCTGATTGCCGAAACACGTGCTTCAAGCAATGATACCAAAAGCTCGATGGGTGATAAGTATGAAACCGGTCGTGAAATGCTTCAGCAGGAAATCAACAACGTGCAGAGACAATTGAATGAGACTTTGAATCAGCAGAGTTTTCTTCAAAAATTGAGTGCTGAAACCTGCTCAAAGGTTCAGAACGGAGCTTTGGTAAAAACCGACAAAGGTTTATTTTATATTTCAGCTTCTCTTGGCGAAATCACTTTTGAAAATCAGAAAATCATGACGATCTCAAGCGAATCTCCTTTGGCAAAAGAAATGTTCGGAAAAAAAGAATCTGAAACTTTTATCATGAATAAAATAAGTCAGACTATTGAAAAAATTTGGTAAAATATGAAACATCTTAGAAATTTTTTTCCGGTTTTATTTTTAGTCCTTTATTCTTTGGTTCAGGGGCAAATCATTGCAAATGTTTCTGCAAAAAACTATGATTTACAATCTGTAGATATCACAATTGGGGATTTGATCGTACAACTTAATAGTGTTGGTGAAATTTCAGGTTTTCATCCAGACAATTCTGACGGAGATGTCGATTATTATGATAGATCAAATTTTGATGAGTATAGATCTGGAAAATTAAAAACAATTGGGAACTTAAAAATTGATTATTGGGATATTTTAGACAAGAGTGATAGAAGATTTGGCAAAATTAAAAACATCGGAAACATTTCGATAGAATATTACGACAATTTTGATATTGAAAAATCTGGTAAGGTAAAGAAAATCGGGAATGTCCAGATTGATTATTGGGACAAAGATGTGATTGATAACAGCAGACTTGGGAAATTGAAATTGGTAGGGAATGCCTCAGTAGAATTTGGTTTGAAAGATAATATTGATTCGGGTAAATATAAAAAACTCATAAAGTTCGGAGCGGTGAATGTAGAGTATTGGAATGACAAAATTTTTGACAAAGAAAAATTCGGAAAGTTGAAATCTATAAAAGGAAATACGAAGGATGTGTCATTAAGACTGGTTTGGTAATAAAATTTAAGAAAAATTTATCATTGCTTCATATTGAATCTAAAATTGATTGTCGTAAATTTATTATATAATTAAAATGGACAAAAAATCTTATCAATATGGGAATTTTAAACAATAAAGTGGCTCTTGTTACAGGAGCAGGTTCAGGAATCGGATTGGCAATTGCTCAATCTTACGCAAAAGAGGGCGCAAAAGTAATCGTATCAGATATTAACGAAGAACACGGAAATCAGGCTGTTGAAAAAATAAAATCTGAGGGTGGTGAAGCTTCTTTCGTAAAAGCAGATACCTCAAAAGCTGAAGAAGTGGAAGCTTTGATCAAATCGACTGTTGAAATCTACGGAAGATTAGATATAGCTTGTAACAATGCCGGAATCGGAGGTGAGCAGAAACTGACCGGAGAATACGGACTTGATAGCTGGAGAAAAGTTTTAAGCATAAATTTAGACGGTGTTTTCTACGGTTGCAAATATCAATTGGAACAAATGGAAAAAAACGGAGGCGGAGTAATTGTCAACATTGCTTCAATCCACGGAACGGTTGCAGCACCTCTTTCATCAGCTTACACAGCGGCAAAACATGCTGTTGTTGGTCTTACTAAAAATATCGGAGCAGAATACGGACAAAAAAATATCCGTTGCAACTCTGTTGGTCCGGCTTACATCGAAACTCCTTTGCTGGAAAGCATAAGTGGAGATATGAAAGAAGCTCTGATTGCAAAACATCCGATGGGAAGACTTGGAACAGCACAGGAAGTTGCCGAGTTGGTCTTGTTTTTAAGCTCTGACAAAGCATCCTTTATGACGGGAGGTTATTATCTTGTTGATGGTGGTTATACTGCAGTTTAAATTTATAATAAATTTATTTCAATAGAAAACGGGCTTTAGCCCGTTTTTTCGTTTTTAAATGAAAAGTTTTAGCCAAATGTAATTTGCAAAATAAAACACCTGTAATCACAGGTGTTTTAATTTATCTCTCAATTGAATTATTATCTTTTCTAAAAGCTTCAATCATCTGATCTCGTCTTTCTTTTGTGAGACTTTTTCTTTGAGGGTAAGGGTTACTTTTAAATTCTTCTTTCTTTTTAAGATATTGTTCTCTAGTTACAGGAATTCCTGTTTGTAAAGGTGCTATCTCGATCTGCTTTTTTTCAATTCCTATAGCTTTAAACGAATGAAAATTGTTTTCATCATTAAGTTCTAAGATAAGACCTGTCAATCCTTTGAATCTATATGGTCCTTCAGATATTGGAATATCTTTGGTATACCAAGCAGTATAAAGTCTTTTATTAAAAACTGTAGTAGCTTTGTTACATACATATCCAAGAATAGTTTTGACGTCATTATAATTCGTATTCCATTTTAAATAACTGTTCTCAAACGTAAAAGAATCACGATCTATATTTGCCGTAACAAAAACTTTTGAATTTTGCCTAAATACATAATAACCTATATTATATTTGGGTAGATCCCCAGTATTTATATTTGTTTGTCTGTTGTTTTGGGCATCAATTGCTGCTTGTATAAAAACATTACGTGCAGCCATATATTGCTGGCTATAAAATAGTGATGTATTAGAATTCAAATCTAATAACATCAGTTCTCTTACCCGATGACTTTGATCTAAATCTGTAGTGTCCCGAACGAAAGAATATTCATACTTAATTTGAAGTTCGGAAATTATTTTACCATCCTTTTCTTGGGAAAAAAAAGTGACAAAAGAAAATATTAAGAGAATTAAAAAATATTTGTGCATACTATTTTTTTAGGATACTCAATATTATGCTAAAATTGGGTTATAAAATGGTGCTGCACATTCTTCTTCCATTTGTGCTGCATCTACTAGAAAACAGAATGGATCATCTTCTGGAGTAACTTCTACAATTTCTACATAACCACACGAAGAAGTGAGCGTAATTGGATGATAAAAAACTTGCGTTTTAGAATCAGCTTTACTTTCAACTTTTGAAACATTTTCTTTTGTTTCTTTAATTTCCGAGTTTTTTGCACTCATCAATCCTGCAACTCCTAAAGCTGCTAAAATAACTAATTTTTTCATTGTGTAAATTTTAATTTGTTAGTAATGCAAATATATACAGTTAGAGATTAAGATAAAAATCAGTTCTGAATAAATTTCATTCAAAACTGAATAAATAAGTTAAATTTTAATTATTTTTAATAATTATCATATTAATAATCTTATGGTTTGTCATTCCGGAGGAATCTCAACAGAGTATTTAATGTAAAAATTTAGATTCCTCCGGAATGACAAATTGTGAGTAAATTTTGTTTTCGTATTGAAAAAAGGGTAATCAACAAAATGAATGTCGGTAATTAGTAATAAGTTAGTTTTTAACGGTTTGTTTGTCATTCCGAAGAAATCTCAATAGAAAATTTAATGTAAACGTTTAGATTCCTCCGGAATGACAAATTGTGAGTAAATTTTGTTTTCGTATTTAAAAAAGGGTAATCAACAAAATGAATGTCGGTAATTAGTAATAAGTTAGTTTTTAACGGTTTGTTTGTCATTCCGGAGGAATCTCAATAGAAAATTTAATGTAAAATTTTAGATTCCTCCTGAATGATAAATTGTGAGTAAATTTTGTGTTTTATTCAAAAAAGGGTAATCAACAAAATGAATGTCGGTAATTAATAAGAACTTAGTTTTTAACGGTTGTTTGTCATTCCGGAGGAATCTCAATAGAGCATTTAATGTAAAAATTTAGATTCCTCCGAATGACAAATTATGAGTAAATTTTGTTTTCGTATTTAAAAAAGGGTAATCAACGAAATGGAAGTCCGTAATTAGTAAGAACTTAGTTCTTAACGGTTGTTTGTCATTCCGGAGGAATCTCAACAGAGCATTTAATGTAAAAATTTAGGCTCCTCCTGAATGACAAATTAAGAGTAAGTTTTGAATTATTATTCAAAAAAAGGAATTGATAAACATTACTTTTCAATAACATTTCCGAATAGAAATTTCTTAAAGAAACTAAAAAAACTATATTTGTATTAAAAATTGCAATGAAGCTTTCAGATAAACTATTTACCACTCGTACTTCAAGAAAACTTTCTAAACAAGAGGTCGCAGATATGTTGGGCATGGATGTAACTACTTATGGCAGGGTAGAAGCGGGAAAGAGAAATCTCGAAATAGATAAACTGAAACTTTTACCGGAAACGTTGGGTATAAAAGCCGAAGAAATATTAGAGCTTTTAGAAATAGAGAAAGGAAACATTTTCAATATAAACGGAGATTACGCATCTAATGGTAGTGGAAACGGTTATGTAGAAAATGTATATAATGAAAATAAAGAAACCTTAACAGAAGTAAAAAGTTTATACTCTGAACTTCTCAATCAAAAAGATATGATGATCGAATTTTTAAAGCAGGAAAACGACACCTTGAAAAATGCATTAAAAAAATAATTATGCAAAATTACTTAGACCTTTTAGCACATATAAAAAATAACGGAACAGATAAAACCGACCGCACAGGAACCGGAACGAGAAGTATTTTCGGGTATCAGTTGAGGTATGACCTTTCAGAAGGTTTTCCTCTGGTGACAACTAAAAAAGTGCATTTAAAATCAATTATTTACGAATTGCTTTGGTTTTTGAAAGGCGATACCAACGTAAAATACCTGAATGATAACGGAGTAAGCATTTGGGATGAATGGGCAGATGAAAACGGTGATCTGGGTCCTGTCTACGGAGCGCAATGGAGAAGCTGGAGCGGAGCCGATAATAAAGTGGTTGACCAGATTTCTGAGGTGATCGATCAGATCAAAAAAAATCCTGATTCAAGAAGATTAATTGTTTCTGCCTGGAATGTTGCAGAAATTCCGAATATGGCTTTGGCGCCTTGTCATGCATTGTTTCAGTTTTACGTAGCAGACGGAAAATTATCGTTGCAGTTGTATCAGCGAAGTGCAGATGTTTTTTTGGGTGTTCCGTTTAATATTGCGAGTTATGCATTGTTATTGATGATGGTTGCTCAGGTTTGTGATCTTGAAGTGGGAGATTATGTACATAGTTTTGGCGATGTTCATATTTATAACAATCATTTTGAGCAGGTAGAAAGACAGCTTTCAAGAGAGCCAAAACAGCTTCCTACAATGAAGCTTAATCCCGAAATAAAAGATATTTTCAGCTTCAATTTTGAAGATTTTACCTTAGAAAACTACGATCCTCATCCGGGAATTAAAGCTCCGGTAGCAGTTTAATTTTAAGTAATAAATTCATTAACTTTGATTTAAATTCAGAAATTATGGAAATTAAAATCAGTTTAAACGAATATGCAGATGTTCCTTTTATCAAAAAATTATTGTCACAAATAAAAGATATTAAAAGTATTGAAATATCAGAAGATGACAAAACCTATTCGTGGGAAGAGATTGAGAATTCTGATGAATTTAAAAAACTAATTGAAAAAAGTCGTAATGAATTCAAAAACGGAGAATATGTAGAATATTCGGAAGAATTGATGGATTCCATTTTTAAAAAGTAATGAAAATTATATTTTCAAATACTGCGATTGAAAGCCTTAAAGAAATCATAGATTTTTTGAATGAACGTTGGACTCAAAAGGAACTTAAGTTATTCAATAAAGACTTAGAAAAATTAATTGAGTCATTTAATGATCAATTAATTTCATATCAAACTATAGATTCAGATAATCAATTAAGATTTACATTGTTGGGAAAGAAACAGGTAAAGGTATATTTTGAAGTAAAAAAGGAATGTGTAGAAATTTTATTATTTCTTCCTTCAAAAGGTAATCCTGAAAATATTCAGAAATTATTAAATAAATAATATAAAGTGAAGCCTAAAAACTTCACTTTTTTTGTAACTAATCCTCACTTTTTACAACTCATCTATAAAAAATCTGGTATGATTAAGAAGCTTTATTTTTTAGTTGCTGTTAGTATTTCAGCGGTTGCATTTTCTCAAAATAATACGAGAGAAAAGTTAAGTAATTATCTTGATTCTCTGAATGTTCATCACAAAATCATGGGAAGCTTTGCCTTTGCAGATAACAGTCAGACTTCTTTTATAAAAGTTGTAGGATTTTCGGACGTAGAAAACAAGCAGAAAGCCAATATGAATACGCAATACCGTATTGGTTCGATTTCAAAGACTTTTACGGCGGTTTTGGTGATGAAAGCCGTGGAAGAAAAAAAGCTGACTTTAACTACAAAATTATCTCAGTTTTTCCCTGAAATTGTAAATGCTGATAAGATTACAATTGAAAATCTTTTACAGCACAGAAGCGGAATTCATAATCTCACGGATGAAGAAGAATATATGCAATATTATACTCAAACCAAGACTGAGAAAGATTTAATTAATATCATTAAAAATTATAAAAGCGATTTCAATCCCGGAATTAAATTCGAGTACAGCAATTCAAATTACATTCTTTTAAGTTTTATTTTAGAAAAAATTTACAAAAAATCTTACGCTGAATTAATTAAAGATAAAATTGCAAGACCTTTAAAACTGGCTTTAACGGAAGCTGGAGGCAAAATAGATTCCGGTAAAAAGCAGGCAAAATCTTATAATTATGAAGACGGAAAATACAATTTATCTCCCGAAACCGATATGAGTATTCCGATCGGTGCAGGAAATATCATTTCAACTCCGACAGAACTCCTTAAATTTATTTTAGGTTTGGAAAACGGAAAACTGATCACAAAAGAAAGTCTGAAGCAAATGAAAAATTTCTCAGATAATTACGGATATGGTCTGGTAAAAATTCCTTTCAACGAACACTCAGGTTTCGGACATAACGGTGGAATCGATGAATTCAGATCTTTTCTTTATTATTTTCCTGATTTAAAAGTTGCGGTGGCATCAGTGACCAATCAATCAGATTATGACAACAATGAAATCGCGATTAATATGTTAAAGGTAGCTACAGGAAAAGATTTTAGTATACCAAATTTAAAATCACTTCCTGAATCCGAATTACAACAGTTTGTAGGTATATATTCTAATCCGGAAATCCCTGTTAAATTTAATATTTTCATTAAGGATAAAACATTGATGGCTCAGGCAACGGAACAAAGTGCATTTCCACTGGAATCGACCTCGAAAAATAGCTTTAAATTTGATACAGCAGGAATTGTTGTTAACTTTGAACCTTCCAAAAAACAGTTTACCATCATTCAATCTGATGTAGAAACTGTTTTCACAAAAGAATAATCTTATGAAATATTTAAAAATAAATACTGAAGAAAAAGCCGATCTGGAATTGCTTCAAAATGCAATCCTTCAACTGAAAGGTGTGAATTCTGTTGAAATCATTGATGAAGAAAATCCTGAAAGCGAACTGAAAAAAGCTTTTGCCAAAACCAAAGAACAGCTCAAAAAAGGCGATTACGAAACTTTGGTTAATGATATTTTCGAAATAATTACAAAAAATAATACAAAAAAATAAGAAGAAAATAATGAAGAAAGTCATTTTATCTATTGCAATATTAGGAGCTTTGTTTTCCGGAAATGTATCTGCACAAACTGAAACTTCGGGCAGGGAAAAAGTATACAGAGCAACATCTGCAAAAGTTACTGAGCTTAAGCATACCAAGCTAAAAGTCAGTTTCGATTATCAGAAAGAGCAGATGAACGGGGAAGAATGGTTAACAGCTTCACCCTATTTTTATGCAACAAACGAGTTGATTTTGGATGCAAAAGGAATGTTGATTCACGAAGTTGCTTTAGATAACAATAGTAAAAAATCTCCTTTAAAATATGATTACAAGAATGATGTTTTAAAAATTTCCTTAGATAAAACTTATCAGAAAAATCAGGATTATACGGTTTACATCAAATACACAGCTCGTCCGAACGAGGTAAAGCAGGAAGGAAGTGCTGCGATCAGTGATGCAAAAGGTCTTTATTTTATTAATGCACAGGGACAAGATCCCGACAAGCCAACACAAATCTGGACACAAGGCGAAACTGAATCATCGTCTGCATGGTTTCCCACAATAGATAAATCGATTCAAAAGACGACTCAGGAAATCTTTATGACCGTTCCTGATAAGTATGTTACGCTTTCAAACGGTATTCTTAAAGATTCTCAGAAAGAAGCAAACGGCTTGAGAACCGACCATTGGGTGATGGATAAAAGACATTCAACCTATCTTTTTTTCATGGGAGTCGGTGAATATGCGATTGTAAAAGATAAATGGAAAAATATTGCCGTTGATTATTATATCGAAAAAGAATATGAACCATATGCAAAGCAGATTTACGGAAACACTCCTGAAATGATCGAGTTTTTCTCTAAAAAATTGGGTTACGATTATCCGTGGGCGAAATATGCACAGATTTCTGGTAGAGATTATGTAAGTGGCGCAATGGAAAACACAACGGCAACACTTCACGGAAGTGATATTTTACAAAAACCCGGACAGTTAATCGATGAAAATAAATGGGAAGATACCATCGCTCACGAATTATTCCATCATTGGTTTGGAGATTTGGTGACTGCCGAAAGCTGGAGTAATTTAACGGTGAATGAATCTTTTGCCAACTACTCAGAATACCTTTGGAACGAATACAAGTACGGAAAAGATCAGGCAGATTACCACCAGATGAGTGATGTGAATATGTATATACACAATCCTTCAGATTTTAAAAAAGATTTGGTGAGATTTGACTATGCTTCGCGCGAAGATGTTTTCGATTTGGTAACTTATCAAAAAGGTGGTGGAATTCTTCATATGTTGAGAAATTATTTAGGTGATGAAGCATTTTTTGCCGGAATGAATGATTATTTAAAAACCTACGAATATAAAAATGCTGAAGCCCATCAACTGAGATTATCATTCGAAAAAGTTTCAGGAAAAGATCTCAACTGGTTTTTCAATCAATGGTATTTCGGAAGCGGCCATCCGAAATTGAATTATTCTTACACTTTTGAGCCAGTGAAAAAACAGGTAACTGTTGTTGTGAATCAATCCCAGGAATTGCCTTTCGAATTTCCTTTAACGATCGATGTTTTCGATAACGGGAAGCCAAAAAGACAGCAGGTTTGGGTGAATGCAGCTGCAAAAAATACATTCAGTTTTGATGTTTCAAAAAATCCGGATTTAGTGAATATCAATGCAGACGGAATATTGGTTGCTGATATTACCGAAACCAAAACTCCTGAACAGAGTCTGATGCAGTTTACAGGATCTAAAGAATTTAAAAGCAGATATAATGCTTTAAATGCTATTAAAGATCAGGTTGGCAAAAATCCTGCAGCTACGAAATTATTATCTGTAGCGTTGAAAGATCCTTATTTCAGAGTAAGACAGAAAGCTTTGGAATTAATGGATTTATCAAATGCCGAACAAATGAAAGCCTTAGGTGGAGAGGTTGAAAAATTAGCTTCCAATGATCCTAAAACTTTGGTTCAGGGGGCAGCGATTGCGGCTTTGGCAAAAACAAAAGATAAAAAATACCTTCCGGTTTTTGAGAAAGGTGTTAATGCAGTTTCAAATTCTGTAAAAGCAAATTCTGTGGCGGCAGTTTTGGCTGTAGATCCTTCAAAAGCAAATACTTTGGCAGATAAAATCGATTTGGAAGGTGCTTCTGATGAATTATTGAGCCAGATGTTGCCAATCATTGTTAAAAATAAAGTGACATCGCAAATGTCGAATATTGTTCCGTTAGTTGCTTTTTATCCTTTCCTTAAATTCCAGAACCCTGAATTGGGAAAAGCTGCGGAAGAAGGATACAACTGGATCATGACTTCCGATAATTTAAAAGCTACGGAGAGCATTACCAAAATTTTAGGACAGGCAAAAAGTCAGATGGGAGATAATCCTCAAGTGAAAATGATGATCTCGCAAATGTTAAAAGACGGTTTGGTAAAAAAGATGGAACTTCTGAAACAGAATCCTCAAAAAGCTTCAAGCATTAATCCACAGATTGATGCGATTAATAAGGCAATCGAAAATTTCAAATAAGAATAGATTAAAATAATCTACATAAATAAAATTTTAATGATAAAAACCGCTGTATTTACAGTGGTTTTGTTTTTTTAATATATTGATTAATTGCTTATTTGTGGTAATTTCGTTGTTGTATTTTTATTTATTTTAAAATAAAATTGTATATTTGATATGAAATATCATTAAAAACTAATTAAATATGAAAACAAAACTATTCTTGTTAAAAGAGAAATTACACTTTTCTTTTTTTGCAACACTGTTATTAATAACAGTTGCCAATGCTCAAATAACCACATTTCCATGGACAGAAAATTTTGAAGACAGTTCGCCAACAAGAGCAAGCTGGACTCAGATTTATGAAGTGAACAATATGTCATGGACATTTGCTACTTCTGCTTCAACAGGAAGTTCTGGCGTAACGGCTTATGACGGGACAAAATTTGCAAACTATCCCGGAACTTCACATAACTTTGATAAAACAAAACTCGTAAGCCCGGTTTTGAATTTATCTGGAGTGACAAGTCCAACGGTTAGTTTTTACTATATCAATCCTTTTTGGAGTCCTGATCAAAACTGGTTAAGAGTTTTTTTCAGAATTTCGGCTACAGATCCATGGGTGCAGATTGCTGAGTTCCATTCAAATATAACAACTTGGACGTCTACCGGAAACATGGGTATCCCTCCAAACACGTATCAGATTGCCATAGAATGCGAGACAGATTATGGGTACTCTACATTAGTAGATGCAGTGGTTGTTACAGGAAGTAATTTAAGTGTCAATGACGCTGAAAAAGTATCAAAATCATCGATTAAGTATTATCCCAATCCTGCAAATGATGTATTAAATTTTGAGAGTAAAGAAAAGATTTCTGAAATTTCTGTTTATAATAATGTAGGACAAAGAATGATGGATTATAAGGTTGATTCAGATAAAGGTCAGATCAATGTTTCTGCCTTATTGAGAGGAACATACATGATCCGTGCTAAAACCGATTCGGGAATTAATACATTTAAAATGATTAAAAAATAATTATTAAATATTTTAAGATTACCAGAGCTACAGCATCTCTTTTTAGAGGTGCTTTTTTATGTTTATATTTTAATAATTCCTCAAAAATTTAGACGATAATGAAGTTTTTTTTGCATTATCTTTTATAAATTCGTTTTAAAATTAAACAATTATGAGTTTTGGAATTGAGGCAGCAAGTTACTATGTGCCATCTTTGTATTTGGAAATTAAAGACTTAGCAGAAAAAAGAGGAATCGAACCTGCAAAATTGGAGAAAGGTTTGGGCTTGCATAAAATGGGTTTTCCGGACGTTCATGAAGATGCTGCTACCTTCGCCGCAGAAGCTTTGTTGAAATTAATCAAAGATTACCAGATCAGTCCAAAAGAGATTTCAAGAATATATTTAGGAACAGAAAGCGCAATCGATGCCGCAAAACCTACCGCTTCCTACGCAATGCAGATGGTAGAAAAAGTTTTAGAAGCAGAGTTTGGTGAAAGATGTTTTAAAAACTGTGATGTTGTTGATCTGACTTTTGCCTGTATCGGTGCAGTCGATGCACTTCACAATTCATTAGATTTTGTAAGAGTAAAT
The DNA here is from genome assembly GCF_058310155.1 of Chryseobacterium sp. DT-167. Taxonomy (NCBI): domain Bacteria; kingdom Pseudomonadati; phylum Bacteroidota; class Flavobacteriia; order Flavobacteriales; family Weeksellaceae; genus Chryseobacterium; species Chryseobacterium sp. DT-167. The sequence continues at coordinate 174,092 of NZ_JBZEEQ010000001.1, forward strand.
CCAGATAAAAAAGCTGTTGTCATTGCAAGTGATTACGCAAAATACGAGTTGGCTTCTTCAGGCGAATATACACAGGGTGGAGGAGCGGTTTCTCTTTTGGTTTCTGCAAAGCCTGATCTTGTGGAAATCGACAACGATTGGGGAGTTGCAACTGAAAGTGTTTTTGATTTCTTCAAACCAAGAAGACATTTCAAGAAAGAAGATTTAACAAATGCTCCCGAAAATTTTCCCGATAAAATTGAAATTTTCACTGACGAACCTGTTTTTGACGGACAATATTCCAATCAATGTTATCAGGATAGAATCCGGGAAGCGTATGAACACTATAAAGAAGTCTCTGGAAAAGAAAAGCCTTATGAAAGCTGGAAATATTTAATCTTTCATCTTCCGTATGCATTTCATGGGAAGAGGGTTTTTACGGAAATCTATAGCTTAGAAAACGGTTTGGATTATTCAACTTCAGAGGAACAAAAAGCGGTTGCAAAATCTGAAGATTATCTGAAATTTATTAATGATAAAATTGAAAAAACGCAACGGGCATCTTCAGAAATCGGAAATATGTACACGGCTTCAATTTTTATGGCATTACTTTCTGCGTTAGAGGTTTCATTTAATGAAAATGAAGAATTAGCAGGAAAAGAAATTGGGTTTTTAGGGTATGGAAGCGGTTCAAAATCAAAAGTTTTTGCCGGGAAAGTTTCTGAAAACTGGAAAGCGGTTGTTTCAAAATGGTATTTATTTGAAAAGCTGAATGATCGTTTAGCTATAGATTTTGATACCTACGAAAAACTTCACCGAAAACAATTGGAACATTCTGTAAAATCAGATTATTCTGGCTTTGGATTACAATCTGTAGAATTGGAAAATCCCGTTTTATTGGGAGCGAGATACTACGGTTATAAAGATTAAAAACTAAAAGAGCATCTCATTGAGGTGCTTCTTTTTTTATTTAGTCTAATTGATCTCTATTGCTTAAAATGAGTAAAAACACTATGATGACAATAAATAAAAAAGACAAATTCAAAATCAAATTTCCTTTTTTAGTCATTTTAATTCCGAACAAAAACTCAATTATTTTTTCTGGAGGAACCATTGTGTAATAGATTAATAAGTAATAATCTTATTCTGATAACTCTTTGGTGTCACGCCAACCAATTGTTTAAAAACCCGTGTGAAATAATTCGTGTCAGAAAATCCTGTCAGAAAAGCAGTTTCCTTGATGCTGTTGTTTAGTGCTAAAAGCTCTTTGGCTCTGTTGATGCGTTCCTGTAAGATAAAATCATTGGGCGAGGTTCCCAATTCATCTTTAAACATTTTAAAGAAATTAGATTTGCTTACATACGCCAGTTTCGCAATACTGTCAATGGAAAGTTTCTGATGAAGATTCTTTTTGATATAATCTACCACAAAACCGATTCTCGATTTATTTTTAGCTAAATTTTTCTCTACCATACTTCTTGCCTGTGTTTGCATGAGTCTTATTAAAAGTTCTTTTAAAGCGAAATCAGCCATGATGTCTTTTTGGGAATTATCATCCATAGCGATTCTCATAATATTGTTTGTAGCCGAAGCTAGTGATTTGTTGTTAAAGAGGAAATATTCGTCAAGTTGAAGATTCCATGTTGAGGTTTCGTCTACTTTTGCAAAATTGTAATTGAGGTGATTAAGAGAGTTTTCAATAAATTCAGGACTTAAACTTAAAGAAATGCATTGTGAAGGAGTTTCATCAGCTTCCGGAAAATCAATCACCATCGTTTCACCCGGAGCGACTAAAACGCTTTCACCGGGTAAATAATCAAAATAATTGGTTTTATTTTCCAGTTTCATGTGTTTTCTGCCCCGAAGCATTGCGGTGAATGCAATGTTTTCAAAATGCAGTTTTACGTCAAAAGCAGCCTGATGTGTTTCGTAGATGCTGAATTCACAATTGTTTAGATTGAATTTTGTCTGGTTTTCAACTATATGCAAAAGCTGATTTTCCTTCTTCAGTTCAGGAGTATTTAATAAAACCTTGTTATTATTCATTTCTAAACATTTTTTGTTGCCACTTCTTTCAAATATAGAAATTAAATGGCGAAAATTTTGTTAATGAAACCATAAAATCATCCTTCTGCACGATTTTGCAGTTTTTTTGTAGGATTTTGCTATCTGATTGTCTGAGCTAAGTGTAATTTGGTTGAAGATAAAAATCAAACAAACAATAATATGAGTACAGCAACAGAACAACAATCAGGTACCACTTTACAGTGGCCTGAGTTCAAAACCCAGTATGATAATTTCATTAACGGTCAGTTTACTGCACCTGTAAACGGAAACTATTTTGATGTTATTTCTCCGGTTGACGGAAGAGTTTTTACAAAAGCGGCACATTCATCGAAAGAAGATTTGGAATTGGCTGTTAATGCAGCGGATAAAGCATTCCAGACCTGGAAAAATACTTCATCTACTGAAAGAAGTATTATTTTAAATAAAATCGCCGACAGAATCGAGCAGAATCTCGAATATCTTGCAATTGTAGAAACGATCGATAATGGTAAGGCGGTAAGAGAAACTTTGGCTGCAGATTTGCCTTTAGCGGTTGATCATTTCAGGTATTTTGCTTCAGTAATCAGAGCAGATGAAGGTTCTCACAACGAATTGGATAAAGATACGGTTTCATTGATCGTTCACGAGCCACTTGGTGTAATCGCTCAAATCATCCCTTGGAATTTCCCAATTCTTATGGCGGTTTGGAAACTAGCTCCGGCTTTGGCAGCAGGAAACTGTGTGGTTTTGAAACCGGCAGAAAGTACACCGATTTCTATTTTAGTTTTAATGGAAATTATTCAGGATCTTCTTCCTGCGGGAGTTGTAAATATTGTTAACGGTTTCGGAGCTGAACTTGGTAGAGCTTTGGTGACAAATCCAAAAGTGAATAAAGCTGCTTTTACAGGTTCTACGGTAACGGGTCGTTTGGTCATGCAGTATGCAACAGAAAATATCATTCCAGTGACTTTAGAATTAGGAGGAAAATCTCCGAATGTTTTCTTTAGTTCTGTAATGGATGCAGATGATGCATTTTTAGACAAAGCAATTGAAGGAGCTGTTTTATTTGCCTTAAATCAGGGTGAAATCTGTACCTGTCCGTCAAGATTATTGGTGCAGGAAGATATTGCAGATGCATTTATTGCAAAAGTAATTGAAAGGGTAAAAGCCATCAAGGTAGGAAATCCTTTAGATAAAACAGTGATGATGGGAGCTCAGGCTTCAAAAATTCAGAAAGATAAAATCCTTTCTTATATCAAATTGGGCAAAGAAGAGGGTGCTGAAGTTTTGGTAGGTGGAGATGTAAATCATGTTGGAGAAGGTTTAGATGAAGGATATTACATTCAGCCAACCATTTTCAAAGGAAATAACAGAATGAGAATTTTCCAGGAAGAAATTTTCGGGCCTGTTTTGGCTTTTACAACATTTAAAGATGAAGAAGAAGGTATAAAAATCGCCAACGATACCATCTACGGACTTGGAGCCGGAGTTTGGACGAGAGATGCGCACCAGTTATACAATGTTCCACGTCAGATTCAGGCGGGTAGAGTTTGGGTAAATCAATATCACTCGTATCCTGCAGGAGCACCTTTTGGAGGCTACAAACAGTCGGGTATAGGTAGAGAAAATCACAAAATGATGTTGGATCATTACCGTCAGACGAAAAATATGTTGATCTCGTACAACAAAAATAAACTTGGTTTCTTTTAATTATTAAATATTTAGGGCGTGTCCGTTTGCCTCATCTGCAATGAGGCAAGACGGTCAGGCTATCCAGGGCTTCACTTCGTTTCGGTGCTCCGTTTCACTCCGCACCGGCTCGTTCCTCGCCGCCCTTCCTATCCTTCACGCAAATACTCACGATTTACTTATCGGTTTTTCCGGATGAGAAAATTTCATATTATCAAAAATCAATTTAATAATTAAGTGAAAATATCGAGCCCTGACAAGGCTTTCAAATTAAGTCAAATAAAAATAAAATATGATCCCAAAAACCATGAAAGCCGCTGTAGTACAAGGATACGGACAGCCTCTTAAAATTCAGGAAGTTCCTGTAAAAGTACCTGGAAGATATGAAGTCCTGGTAAAAGTCATCGCCTGTGGTGTTTGTCATACAGACTTACACGCTGTTGATGGTGATTGGCCTGCAAAACCAAAAATGCCACTGATTCCCGGACACGAAGGTGTAGGAATTGTAGTCGCTTGCGGTCCGGAAGCTTATGTGAAAGAAGGTGATGCAGTCGGAGTTCCTTGGTTGTACAGTGCTTGCGGATGCTGTGATTATTGCATCACAGGCTGGGAGACATTGTGTCATACTCAGCAAAATGGTGGTTACAGTGTTGATGGAGCTTTCGCAGAATATGTGATTGCAGATTCAAGATATGTAGGACATTTAAAATCGAATGTTAACTTTTTAGAAATTGCACCGATTTTGTGCGCGGGAGTTACCGTTTACAAAGGATTAAAAGAAACTGAAACAAAACCGGGGGAATGGGTTGCCATTTCAGGAATTGGTGGATTGGGACACGTAGCTGTACAATATGCTAAAGCAATGGGAATGCACGTTGCAGCAATTGATGTTTCAGATGACAAATTAGAATTGGCTAAAAAGCTTGGAGCAGACCTCGTGGTCAATGCAAAAAACACAGATCCTGGAGAATATTTACATAAAGAAGTCGGCGGAATGCATGGTGCATTGATTACGGCGGTTTCTCCCATAGCTTTTAAACAGGGAATTGATGTTTTAAGAAGAAAAGGAACGATCGCATTAAACGGTCTTCCTCCCGGATCATTCGAGTTGCCGATTTTTGAAACGGTTTTGAAAAGAATTACGGTAAGAGGTTCAATCGTAGGAACAAGAAAAGATCTTCAGGAAGCACTTGATTTTGCAAATGAAGGATTGGTAAAAGCTACGGTAACAGCAGCAAAACTGGAAGACATTAATGATGTTTTCGATAAAATGAAAGCTGGGCAAATCGATGGTAGAATTGTTCTCGACATCGCCGGAAGTGCAAACTAAATTATATTGAGTTTTATGGGTTCGGCGAAATTTATTTCGCCGAACTTTTTTAACTTTACTAAAGGAAGTTATTGCAAGAAGCAAAGTAATTCAGCGTCTTTGTTATTCCGCAGGAATCTAAGCGCAATTATTAAAATGCATTATAATCTTGGCTTAGATACAAAGATGCTGTTAAAGATTAATATGTATTTTATCAACGTAAAAATGAATAATCCTACACAAAACAAAGAAAATGGAAACCAAAATATCAAGACTCTCAGTCACAGAAAAAGCCCTCGAACTCATTTGGGAACTTGAAAGAAAACATGGAGAACTGATGTTTTACCAGGCCGGAGGATGCTGTGAAGGAACTCAGCCCCAATGTTTTGAAAAGGGCGGATATTTCCCAAGAATGAATGACGCCATGATCGGAACCATCAACGGACATGAATTCTGGATCGACCGTGATCTGTTTGAATATTGGAAGTATTCTCATTTTACCTTAGATGTTTTGGATGGTTTTGGTCCGGGAGGTTTTTCGTTGGAGACTCCATTAGGGAAGACATTTAAAGTACATTATAAACTTTTCACAACAGATGAATTAAATAATCTGGAAGATGTAAAACGAAGTGAGTAATTTTTATTGATAGCTTTTAAACCGATTGTTTTTCTGAACGATAAAATTTAATTCTCTTTCAAAATCATATTTATCTCTTTTTAAACACCTTTTCAAACCTGAATAATGAATCATGGTTAAAATAATTGGTAAAGCAATGATGAAATAATTATTGGTTTCTTTAATAAGTTGTATAGCAATAATTGAGCTTATCAGAGATACAAAAAGTAGGGCTGTTAGATGTGTGAAAAATGGTACGAATTCTACACTAATCAAAGTTTTATTATTCTCTTCCGAAATATTTCCTTTTATAACGCAATGAAGAACATTGAAATCAAAGAAATGTAATCTTCTTTTAACTGTAAAATTATCTTTATTGATGATTCCCCGATATTCAAACCTTGTAGGAATTCCGTGATCAGGAACAATTGAGATAAATGTTGTATTTGTTTTATATGTTACTTTTTTCAGGCTTTCAACCAACTCAGATTTATCCATCTCAATATTGAAATTTAAATGATCGTATAATCCAATATTTTTGTAAAAAGAAGTCATAACGTTATCATTTAATTAAATCGGGTAAAAAAGCGGCAAGTTTTCTCTCATTGGTTTTAAAAACTTCAATGGGTTTTGATGTTGAATATTAGTGCAATTTGCGCAAAAAGTTAGTGTTATTTTGTGTTTAATTAAAATCACACCTTCACAAACCGATTTACGAACATCGCAGCCACAATATCTCCGACAGCATTCAAAACCGTTGCCAACGGGTCAACCAAAGTCCCGATAATGATTACAGCAGGAACTGCTTCCTGTGGCAACTGATAAACAGAAATCATCAGCATTTCACCAATATAACCACCATTAGGAATTCCACCTGCAACGATGCTTACAAAGACAGTAATTCCTAAAGCTAAGAGAAGATTTGAAGGTTCGAAAAAATCTCTTCCAATGATCTGAAAAGCCACATAAATTTTAATAATAGAAGACATTGACGAGCCATTCTTATGCAAAGTAGTTCCGATCGGGATCACCAGATTGGCAATTGAAGACGGAATACCAATTTTTGATGCAGCTACCAAATTTGAGGGCATTGTTGCAAAACTGCTACACGTACTTAGAGCTGTTAAAGTCGGAAATATTGCATTTTTCCAGAAATCTTTAATTCCGTTTTTTCGGTCGGCAATAAATGCATACAATGAGAAAAAGACAAAGAAATAAATGATTCCTGAAATATAATAAAGACCTAAAGGTTTAGCATAAAACCCAAAAAGCTGAGGTCCCAAAGTTGCCACCTGATAAGCAAAATAAGCTCCCAAACCAATCGGTGCAATTTTCATAATCATTAAAAGCAATTCTTTCATCACTTCATATCCAGATGCAATAAAAACTCTGAAAGGTTTTCCGTTTTCACCGGATTTTCTTGCTGCAAAACCTGTAAGAAAAGCAAAAATCAACAGAGCCAACATATTTTTTCGTGAGAAAACTTCTGTAAATTCTCCCACGGTGAAGAAGCTTACGATTCTGTCGCCCCAATTTTCTTCTTTCGTTGCTTCTGTAATAATTTCAGAACTTCCCGAAATAGATGAAACAGGAAAAAGATACACCATACCAATCGTAAAAATAGCTGCGATCAAAATGAAAAGCAGAAAAGTAAAAGACATGGTGAGAATGATTTTCCCAAATTTCGATTGCTGCTCAAGTGACGAAATAGAATTGGCTACGGCAAAAAACACCAACGGAACGACGCTCACAAAAAGAAGATTCAGAAAAATATCTCCCAGAGGTTTTATATACTCAACGATTTGTGGAGCAATAATGCCGATAATGCTTCCAACGGTAATTCCCAGAAGTAAAAACAGAATTCCTGAGTAGTTTTTGAGTAGCTCTTTCATGTAGTGATTTTTAGTAAAGATAGATTTATTTTTAAGAATTTTTTAGATGTTTTTTCGCCTTAATTTTTCTAAATTTGAGTAAACATTCGTTTCTATGGCTTATATAGATTATTACAAAATTTTAGGCGTAGACAAAAGCGCAACGCAGGACGATATCAAAAAAGCGTACCGGAAACAGGCAAGAAAACTGCATCCCGATCTCAACCCGAATGATAAAGAGGCAGAAAAAAAATTCAAGGAATTAAATGAAGCCAATGAAGTTCTCAGCAATCCGGAAAACCGTGCTAAATATGATAAGTACGGAGAAAACTGGAAACACGGAGAAGAATACGAAAAGGCTCAGCAACAACAAAGACAATATCAAAGTCAGGGGGGAGGAAATTATGGAGGTGGTTTTTCTGGTGCTGAATTTGGCGAAGGTGAAGATTTTTCAGACTTTTTCCAGAGTATGTTTGGTGGAGAAGGAGGAGGGTTTGGAAGAAGTTCGCGTGGCAGTGCTTCAGGTAAATTCAAAGGGCAGGATATTGATGCAGAATTGAATTTAAATTTAAAAGATGCGGCAAAAACGCATCAACAGACTTTTGACATCAATGGTAAAAAGGTAAGAATTACAATTCCGGCAGGAGTTTACGATGGTCAGCAAATTAAATTAAAAGGTCACGGAAATCCAGGTTTCAACGGTGGTCCGAACGGAGATTTGTATATCACTTTCAATATCACTCCAGATCTGAATTTTGAGAGAACAGGAAATGATCTGAAAACTAAAGTTGTTATCGATCTTTACACCGCAGTTTTGGGAGGAGATGTGAAAGTGGAAACTTTAGAGGGCAGTGTTAATCTTAAAGTAAAGCCCGAAACCCAGACCGGAACGACTGTGAGATTAAAAGGAAAGGGGTTCCCTGTCTATAAAAAAGAAGGCGAGTTTGGCGATCTGTTTGTAACCTATGATGTGAAATTACCGACCAACCTTACCGAAAAGCAGAAAGAACTTTTTGAACAACTTAAAAATTCTTAAATCATGGGCGAAAGAATATCACGGGAAGAACTCGTAAAAATATATAATATTGAGATTACTTTTTTTGATGAATTGGTAGACTCGGGTTTGCTGAATATTCATACTGATGACGAAATTCGTTATCTGATGTATGAAGATCTTCCAACATTTGAAAGATTTACTAATTGGCATTATGATCTGGAAATCAATCTTCCGGGTTTAGAAGTAATTCACGATATGCTCGGTAAAATGGAAGATCTTAAAAAGAAAAATCGCGAATTGATGAATAAACTTTCAGCAATTAATGAGAAATTTGAGGATATTTAATTTAGTTTTGTAAACTTTAATATCCAGACAATGTTTAAAATCAACGACGATAAAATCATCAACCTAAAAATCAACAGAAAAGATTTTGAAGAGGTGTATCTTCATGGAAGTCAGGGAAGCCTGTTTTTTTCGCCTTCCGTAAAAGGAAAATTCATTACGACCGTAGTTGTTGCTTTTATTTTGGCGATATTATTTGTTTTTAAAGATGATTTGAGCAAAGAAAAATTCGGGATTCTATATTTTGTAAGCTTCCTTTTTCTGTTGTGTGCGGTTTATCTTTCTTTGGCAATCAACAAAGTTTCAAAATGGAAAAAAGAAGTGGTAAAATACCTGAAAACGCTGGAAAATGCTGAGATTTATCAAATTCAATTTAATGCGAAGGTTTTCAAAGTAAATCTTAATAACGAAAAAGAAACAAGCCTTTGGACAGAATTTACCGCTGCTGAGATTGATGATAAATTTATTGCTTTAGAAGGAAAATTCAATTATATGTTTCCAAAAAAATCAATGCAGTCATCAGATTTTGATTTGTTGAAACAGGCTGTGAAGAATAACGTTTTGAAATAAAAAATATTAATACAATGAAAAACTCAGAGCAAGTACTCTGAGTTTTGTTTTTTATAATGAAAAGCTGCTTAATCCAGCCAACCCATTTCTTTCATCCATTCGTCATTGTAGATTTTCCCTACATATCTTGAGCCGTGATCGTGAAGTAAAACTACAATGACATCATCTTTCGTAAACTGATCTTTCATCTGAACCAAAGAAGCCATCGCACTTCCTGCAGAATATCCACAGAAAATTCCTTCTTCTTTTGCCAGTTTTCTTGCATAGATTGCTCCGTCTTTATCGGTTACTTTTTCGAAATGATCAATAACCGACATATCGTAGTTTTCCGGAAGAATATCTTCACCAATACCTTCTGTAATGTAAGTGTAAGCATTTCCTAAATTGATTTCTCCTGTCTCATGAATTTCCTTCAAGATAGAACCGTATGTATCAACTCCGATGATCTTGATGTTTGGATTTTTCTCTTTGAAGTACATTCCACAACCAGTAATTGTACCTCCGGTTCCTGCTCCAACTAAAAAGTGGGTAAGCTTCCCATCAGTTTGTTCCCAGATTTCAGGAGCAGTTGACTCGTAATGAGCCGCTCTGTTTGATAAATTATCATATTGGTTCACGTACCATCCGTTTTCGGTTTCTTTAGCCAATCTTTTAGAAACTGAATAATAAGAACGCGGATCAGTAGGCTTTACATCAGTCGGGCAAACGATAACTTCTGCACCAACTGCACGAAGAATATCACATTTTTCCTTAGACTGTTTTGCATTGGTTACAAAAATGCATTTGTAGCCTTTGATGATGGCGGCAAGAGCCAATCCCATCCCGGTATTTCCAGAAGTTCCTTCGATGATGGTTCCTCCTGGTTTTAGTCTTCCGTCTTTTTCTGCATCTTCAATCATTTTCAGAGCCATTCTGTCCTTAACAGAGTTTCCTGGATTGAAGGTTTCCACTTTTGCCAAAACCAATGCTGGGAAATCTTCTCCCAATACTTTATTGATCTTTACAAGAGGTGTATTTCCTATGGTTTCGAGAATATTTTCTGCGTATTTCATACATTTTTTTTTCTGCGGGGCAAAGATACGTCTTTCAATTGATTTTGAGGCAGAGTAAAGATTGAATAAATTATTAAGGTGTAAAGAAATGTTTCAAAACAACAAACCGTTTTTTATTTAATTATGGTTAATAAATTTAATTGAGAATAATAAATCAGATGTACTTTCTGTCATTAATTTTTGAGTAAAAACTGCATGATCTCAACGTGGAAAAACGATTTTTATCTCTCATTTAAAAACCTTATTTTTGCATATCTAAAAAGTAAAAGAAAGAATGAATTCCTACAAAAATCCATTGGAAGAGCGCTATTCGAGCGAAGAAATGTTATTTAACTTTTCACATAATAACAAATTCCAGAATTGGAGAAAACTTTGGATTGCCCTTGCTGAAATCGAAAAAGACTTAGGTCTCGACATCACAGACGAGCAAATCGCTGAGTTAAAAGCGAATGCCGAAAACATCGATTATGATAAAGCAGCTGAGTACGAGAAAAAATTCCGTCATGATGTAATGGCTCACGTTCACACATATGGGGATGTGGCGCCTTCAGCAAAGGGAATTATTCACTTGGGAGCCACTTCGGCATTTGTAGGAGACAACACAGATTTAATTCAGATCCGTGACGGACTTTTAATTTTAAAGAAAAAGTTGGTTAACGTAATGAAAAATCTTTCGGATTTTGCCATTCAGTATAAAGATTTACCGACTTTAGGATTTACTCACTTCCAACCCGCTCAGCTAACGACTGTTGGGAAAAGGGCGACACTTTGGTTACAAAGTTTAGTTCTTGATATTGAAGAACTTGATTTCTTCTTAGAAACTTTACGTTTCAGAGGAGTAAAAGGAACGACTGGAACTGCAGCAAGTTTCTTAGAGCTTTTCAACGGTGATTATTCGAAAGTAAAACATTTAGATAAAGAACTTTCAAAAAGATTCGGGTTCGAAAAAGTTTTCGGAGTTTCCGGACAGACTTACGACAGAAAAATTGATGCTAAAGTGGTTGCCTTATTAGGAAATATTGCTCAATCTGCACATAAATTCACGAATGATTTACGTTTACTTCAAAATCTGAAAGAAATTGAAGAACCGTTCGAGAAAAACCAGATCGGTTCATCCGCAATGGCTTACAAGCGAAACCCAATGAGAAGTGAAAGAATCGGAGCATTGGCAAAATACGTTATGTCTTTGACAACGAGTTCTGCAATGGTGGCTTCAACACAATGGTTTGAAAGAACTTTGGATGATTCAGCAAACAAAAGATTGACGATTCCACAGGCGTTTTTAGCGGTTGATGCAATTCTATTGATCTGGAATAATATCATGAACGGAATTGTGGTATATCCGAACAGAATCAACAAACATATTATGGAAGAACTTCCTTTCATGGCGACAGAATACATCATCATGGAAGAAGTGAAAGCTGGTGGCGACCGTCAGGAAATCCACGAAGTAATCAGAGTTCACTCAATGGAAGCTTCCAAGCAGGTGAAAGAAGAAGGTAAAGAAAACGATTTGATCGAAAGAATCTTAAACGACCATTCTTTGAAGCTTGATAAATCAAAATTAAAAGAAGTTCTGGATCCTAAAAACTTTATCGGTTTCGCACCCATCCAAACGGAGGAATTCATTGCCAATGAAGTTCAGCCGATTATTGATGCCAACAAAGACCTGATAGGTTTGGAGGCTGATCTTAAAGTATAAATGGTATGCAGTCTTTTGGGCTGCATATTTTATTTTGAATTAGATATGAAGATTTTTACATTTTTTATCTTGGTATTCTTTCCTGTGATGATGTTTTCCCAGGATTTAAAACCGAATAAGAAAATTAAATCAACAACAGATTTCGAACATTCTTTTTCAGGAATTTCAGCTCCGATGAGTTTGGGAGATTTTTCCAGAACAGAATTGTCTACAAATTCTAAAAATGATAGTGTTTTTGCGGCGGAATACGAAGATCGAAACAATAATTTGTCTTTTAAATTTAAAATTGTACCTGCATCTCTTGATGAAGAAAGACTTTTAAGTCATTATTATAAAGATTTGCAGGAAAGAAAATATTCACCTAAAGAAAATAAAAAAATAAGTAAAGCGGTAACTATTAACGAAGGGAAATTTAAACTTCATGGTATCAGCTCTTATTTTAGCCATCTTGATCGATTGATTAATCTAAGGATTTATGATGCCGGATTTTGGGTTTTTATTTCAGAAGTCAGTCAAAAAGGAAATGATACTTTAGCTTTGAATAAAGCTCAGGATCTGTTTTTAAATAGAATACAACCTGCGAAAATAGTTGAGAAAAATCCGTTGACAAGATATGCCAATATTCTATATGCACCAGTTGCAGCTCAAAATAAGTCATTACTGAGAATCACGATGAGCAGTGCTACAAATAAGATGAAATGGATTTATGAAAATATAGATAAATACGAAAGAGCAGCGGGAATTCCTGGAATACTCTTGGATTTTCAAATTGCCGGAATTAATGGTTTTATTGATTATAAAACAGAGAAAAATCAAAATGCGATAGAAGGAAATAATTCTGCAACGCGATTGATTTCTTTCTTTACAAAACTAAGAAACGATGGTTTTATAGATGAATATTTAATGGAACAGTATTATTATCTGTTAACTCCTCCGGAAAACCATAAGTTCGATTATGAAGGTTATCAAAAATGGAAAGTGGAGAATTCAATCGATTATGATACTTCTAAAAAACTCTATATTATTGTAAATTCACGTAAGAAAACTGATCTGAGCAGAGACTAAAGTATCAGTTACAATAGATCAATATGAAAAAAATACTTTTAATCATATTATTAATGCCTATACTTTCTTTTTCTCAAAGGAAAGAAGTTCTAAAGTATTTTAAATCAAAAGATTCCTTGGTTGGAGTTAAAAATCAGGACGGTAAAATTATTGTCCCTGCACAATTCAAAGTTTTTTCTTATTTAAAAGATGGAGAACCGGTAAAAGGAGAAACGATCTATTTTGATGGGGATAAAAACAACGAAAAACCCGGAAAAAATGAATGGGGATATGTCTACGACAGAAAAGGAAATTTCCTGTACAGACCTTTCTTTTACGACAATGGAGCAGATTATTTCTCTGAGGGTGTAAGAAGGTTTGTCAAAAACGGGAAAGTCGGTTTTGCAGACAGAAATGGTAAAACTGTTATTGAACCCAATCACGATTTTGCGTCACCTTTCAATTATGGATACACAGCTTTTTGTGACGGTTGCGATTGGGAAAAAACCGAGGACGAACACAAAGCAATGGTTGGAGGAATCTGGGGAGTGATGAATTTCAAAGGTGAAATTGTAAAACCTGTTTCAAAATCAGAAAATACAATTGAAGTTGATGGTAAATATTTCCCGAATCCATTCAAATATAACGAAAAAGAGAAGAGTATTCTTCAGTTTTTTGAAAAACAAAATAAACAGCTTTCTGATATTTATTATGTAAATCACTATAATAAATTGTCTGAAAATGAAAAAAAGTTATTCTTTGAGATTGTTGAAAGACCAAAGGAAAATTTTCCATTTTACCAGATAAACAGCTATGATTACAGAAAAATGGAAGCAGGATTCTCGGACTACAAATTTTTAGTTTCAGAAGATGGCAAAAATGTGTTTGCCCTTGACTTTGAAAATGAAAAAATTCCTTTTGAAAAATGGCTTAAAAATGAAGTGAAAGAAGCCGAAAATTTTCAAAAAGAACATCCGGATAATCCTAATAAATTAAGTAAATAAAAGTCTAATAATATAATATCTGACATCTAATGTCTCAAAACAAAAGAATTTTCGTAGAAAAAAGAGGAATTTTCGATGTAGAAAGTCCAAAAATTTTTGATGAAGTAAAAGCGGTGGTTCCGTCTGTCAAAAATGTAAAAGTATACAATGTATACGATATTTTCAATTTGAAAGATGGCGAATTTGAAAAGGTTGTCAACAGCACTTTCGTAGACCCTGTTACTGATATTTTGCATGAAGAAAATCCTGCGGAAGGAATCCATTTTGCAATGGAATTTTTGCCGGGACAGTACGATCAGCGTGCGGATTCTGCTCAACAGTGTATCGCTTTACTGACTGGAAATGAGAAGTCTAAAGTAAGAAGCGGAAAGTTAATCGAGTTTGAAGGTGTTTCCGAATCTGATTTGGTGAAAATTAAAGATTTGTTAATCAACAAAGTAGAATCTCAGGAAAAAGATTTATCAATTTTAGATATTCCTGCAGAAGAAACACCGTCAAAAGTGATTGTTCACGAAGGTTTTATCAATTTTGATGATGCTCAGCTTGAAGAATTTTTTAACAATCACGGTTTTGCATTAGGTTTGGATGATTTGAAATTCATTCAGGAGTATTTTAAATCTGAACAGAGAAATCCGACAGAAACTGAACTTAAAGTTTTAGACACGTATTGGAGTGACCATTGCCGTCACACAACGTTTGAAACAGAATTGTCAAATATTGAATTTGAAGGACAGTTTAAACATACATTGGAAACCATTTTCAATGATTATATTGAAAAAAGAAAATTCTTAGGACGCGAATTAAAACCAATTTCTTTAATGGATCTGGCGACGGTTTGCGGAAGATATTTCCATAAAACAGGTGATTTGGAAAACTTGGTGGTTTCTGACGAGATCAACGCTTGTACAATCCAGATCGAAGCTGAATACGATGGTAAAAAAGAACCATGGTATTTATTATTCAAAAACGAAACTCACAATCACCCGACGGAAATTGAACCTTTCGGTGGTGCTTCAACGTGTTTAGGTGGTGCAATCAGAGATCCTTTGTCCGGACGTTCATTCGTTTTCCAGGCGATGAGATTAACGGGTGCTGCTGATGTTTTAGAACCTGTAGATCAAACGTTACCGGGTAAATTACCTCAAAAAACAATCACAAAACAGGCCGCAAATGGTTATTCTTCTTACGGTAACCAGATCGGTTTGGCGACTACAATGGTTTCTGAAATCTACGATGAAGGCTACAAAGCAAAAAGAATGGAAGTTGGTTTCGTTGCGGGAGCCGTTCCGGTGGACTGGGTAAGACGTGAAAAGCCTGAAGCTGGTGATTCTATCATCATTTTAGGTGGTTCAACTGGTCGTGACGGTGTTGGTGGCGCAAGCGGAAGTTCAAAAGAACAGGACGAAACTTCTATCCACACAATGAGTTCTGAAGTTCAGAAAGGAAATGCTGTTGAAGAGCGTAAAATCCAGAGATTATTCAGAAATCCTGAAGTAACGAGATTGATTAAAAAATCTAATGATTTCGGAGCTGGAGGTGTTTCCGTAGCAATCGGTGAAATTGCTGATTCTTTGGAGGTTAATTTGGATGTTTTACCTTTAAAATATGAAGGTTTGAATGGAACCGAGCTTGCCATTTCTGAATCTCAGGAGAGGATGGCGGTTGTGGTTGAACCAAAAGATAAAGAGCAGTTCATCAAATTCTGTGAAGCTGAAAATATTGTTGCCGTTGAGGTTGCAAAAGTAACAGATTCAGGAAGAATGCAGATGTTCTGGAAAGGCGATAAAATTGTTGACCTTTCAAGAGAATTTTTAGATACAAATGGTTGTTCTAAAAGTCAGGAAGTTAAAATCACTCATCTTAATGAAGTAAAAGAAGAAACTCCATCATTTAATGAAGAGAATTTCTTGAAAATTTTAGGTGATAAAAATGTAGCATCTCAAAAAGGTTTGTTGGAAATGTTCGATTCTTCAATCGGTGCGACTACGGTTGCGATGCCTTTAGGAGGGAAATATCAGCAGACTTTAATGGAAGGAAGTGTTCAGACATTACCGATCATCGGAGCAAAAAATATTGAAACAGTTTCTTTGGCAAGTTGGGGATTCGATGCGGAGATTTCTAAACAGAATTCTTTGTTGGGAGCTTCTTACGCTGTTGTTGAAAGTGTTGCAAAAATCGTTGCGATGGGTGGCGATTATAAAAATATCAGATTTAGTTTCCAGGAATATTTCGAGAAATTAGGTCAGAATCCTGAAAAATGGGGGAAACCGTTGGCTTCTCTTTTGGGAGCATATGATGCTCAAATTAACTTTGGTTTGGCTGCCATCGGAGGAAAAGATTCAATGAGTGGAACATATCAGGATTTGAATGTTCCGCCAACGTTGATTTCGTTTGCTTGTGCAAACGGAGAAAAGAAAAATATTATCTCTCCTGAATTTAAAGGTGAAGGAAATAAAGTTTATTTCTTCAATCATATCGCTCAGGAAAATGGACTTCCGAATTATGATGCCTTAAAAAATATTTTTGAATTAATTTTTGAAAATATTAAGTCTGGAAAAATTGTTTCTGTGAAAACGGTTAAAGAAGGTGGAGTTGCTGTGGCTTTGGCAAAAATGAGCTTCGGAAACAGATTAGGTGCTGAAATTACAGTTGATGAAAAAGTTTTATTAACTAAAAATATCGGTAGTTTAATCATTGAATCAAAAGAAGAATTAAGCTCTACAAATCTTCAATTGATTGGTCAAGTTGTTTTGGATGAGGTTTTAACGATCAACCATCAACCGACAACCATCAACAAATTATTAGCTGCAAATACAAACACATTTGAAAATCTTTTCCCAACAGTTGAAAAAGAAAAATTGACGGTTGAAATCGATGAGAAATTAAACTCAATCAACCCAAGAAATATTATCATTAAAAAGCATGGAATCGCTCAGCCAAAAGTATTTGCGCCGGTTTTCCCGGGAACAAACTGCGAATATGATACGCTGAACGCTTTCGCAAAAGAAGGTGCAGTTACAAGCAGCTTACCTTTAATCAATATCAATCACCAATTATTGGATGAGAGTATTGATGCTTGGGTAGAAGAAATCAAAACTTCTCAGATTTTGGCTTTCTCAGGAGGTTTCTCTGCGGGTGACGAGCCGGACGGTTCTGCGAAATTCATTGTAAACGTTTTGAAAAACGAGAAGATGAGAAATGCCGTTCACGAATTGTTGGACAGAGACGGAATGATCATCGGAATCTGTAACGGTTTCCAGGCTTTGGTAAAATCTGGATTGTTGCCTTACGGAAGAATCAAAGATTTGGATGAAAATTCTCCGACATTGGCTCACAATGCAATCAGAAGACACATTTCTCAAATGGTCAATGTGAAGGTTCTGAATGACGAATCACCTTGGCTGAAAGGAATGAAAGATCAGGTGTTCACGATTCCGATTTCTCATGGTGAAGGTCGTTTTATGGCTTCAGAAGGAGAAATCCAAAAGTTATATGAAAACGGACAGATTGCGACGCAGTATCTCGATTTAGATGGAAACATCGCTCACGGAATGCCGTTCAATCCAAATAATTCATTATTCGGAATTGAAGGAATCACAAGTCCGGATGGAAAAATTTTCGGTAGAATGGGACACCCTGAACGTTTTGCAGAAGGGTTGATGAAAAACATTCCAACTGCGAATTATCACAATATCTTTAAAAATGGAGTGGAGTATTTCAAATAGAATATAAGCTGTGCAATTGGCTTTTGAATCTAAAACCCCTAAGGTTTGATAAAATAACAAAATAAATTATCTAAATTGTTGAAGATTTAAAGATTCATTAACTGAAAGTATATGAAGAAAGATAATTTAAATAAAAAAATGACTGTCATCAATGGCAGTCATTTTTCAAATCTGGAAGGTTTCTACGAAGAAGTTTCCCAACTTTTCATGAAAGATGAGGATTGGAAAGTCGGAACATTGGATGGTTTTAATGATATTCTATACGGAGTAAAGACAGATATTACGTGGAAAAATTCTCAGAAGTCAAAAGGAGATTTAGGGTTTGATGCAACTAAAGAATTTTACGAAAATAAGATCAGACAGGGAAAGCTTTTTAATATTGAATTAATTCAACAAAAACTGGATGAATTGATTGATGATAACGGACAAACCTTATTCGAAATTTTAATCGAAATTATAGAATCGCATAAAAATATTACGCTAATTTTGGATTGATTATTTTCACTGGAATAACAGTTAGTATTAGCAATGTCATGCTGAGCCTGTCGAAGCATCTTAATAATCTTTAACTTCTTAAATTAAAGCCTTAATACTTCAAAATTAATATCATTTAAAACAATTATCAATGCCAAACCTATTTTCCTACGGAACACTACAAAAAGAACAGGTTCAGATCGAAACCTTCGGACGGATTTTGAAAGGTGAAAAAGATATTTTAACAGGATATAAGCTTGAAAAATTGGAAATTACAGATCCTGAAGTGTTGAGAAAAAGCAATCAACAATACCATCCAATTTTGGTTTTTTCCGGTAATAGCGAGGATGAAGTTGAAGGTGTTTTATTTGAAGTGACATACGAAGAAATCCTTCAGGCTGATGAATACGAGGTGGATGATTATAAAAGAATTGAAACTGTTTTTAAATCAAGAAAGAAAGGATTTATCTACATTGGAAAATAGATTTTAACACTAATAGCACTATTTTTTCACGAATAGCACAATCTGTTGATGAGATCATTAACCGAAAATATATTTCCAGTACACGAAAATTCCGACAATAACTGAAACCACTGTCATCAGAATAACTGCACCTGCCGAGACATCTTTAATAAAACCAATTCTCTTGTCAAATTCGGGTTGAATAATATCACAGATTTTCTCAATCGCCGTATTAAAAATTTCTGCACTTAAAACACCGAAAGAGACCATTAAAATAAGAATTATGTCAATACTGGAAAGCTGTAAATAAAAAATAAGAAAAAGATTAATTAAAAAAGCTAAAAACTCCAGCTGAAAATTCCTTTCAGATTTCAACATCATAAAAATGCCACGGAAAGCGTTGATGAAACTCTTATGAATAGGTAGCTTTCTCATTTTTAAAATTAAAGTTTAGCAAAGATAGTTGATTAAATAATTTCATGAAAAATTAAATTCTTTTGATGGTTGTTAATAACTCGCAGTATTATTTTTTTCTATCTGTTTTGTATTTGTTATATTTGTAAAAACTTATTTTTAAATCTATGAAATTTATTATTTCAAGTGGTGAACTTCAGAAAGCATTGCAAACTGTAAGTGGCGTAATATCAAGCTCTCAATCGAGACCAATTTTAGAAAATTATCTTTTTGAGTTAAACGAAAATAACCTTACCATTACAGCGTCTGATGGCGAAACAACTTTGGTGACTTCCTTAGATGTAAAATCTGACGATGCAGGTAAATTTGCTGTTCCTGCTAAAATTTTTCAGGATTTTATCAAGACCTATGGTGAACAGCCATTAACTCTTGTTGTAAAAGACAATGCAGAAGGTACGGGAAGCCAGCTTGAGATTTTAGATGAGAAAGATAATTTTGCAGTGGCATTAGACAACGCAGACGATTATCCTGAGCTTCCGGAATTTGACGCTGCTCAAAGCGTGACGATGCCTGCAGGAGTTTTATCTGAAGCTTTGACCAATACTCTTTTTGCGACAAGTAACGACTCTCTTCGTCCGGTAATGACAGGAGTTTTGTTCCAGTTTGGAGAAAATGAAACCAACTTTGTTTCTACAGATTCTCACAGATTGGTGGTGTACAAAAGAACAGATTTGATGAATGCCGAGCCAATGGAATTCATCATGCCTAAAAAACCTTTAAACATTTTCAAAAATATTTTAGCAAGTTCAAACGAAGACATCACTATTGATTTCAACGAAAACATGGCTAAATTTACTTTTGGTAAACATATCTGGATTTGTAGATTGATCGATGGGAAATATCCGAACTATACTGCGGTAATCCCTAAAGAAAACCCTAACGTTTTGACAATCAACAGAAACTTGTTGTTGGGAGCAATTAAGAGAGCTTCTATCATGTCAAACAAGTCTACGAATCAGGTAAGATTTAAGTTGTCTGCAAACATTCTTCATCTTCACGCAGAAGATACGGAATATGCAAACAAAGCAGATATGCAGATCCCTTGTGACTACAATGGTGAAGATATCAACATCGGATTCAGTTCTAAATTCTTAACAGAAATGTTGGGTATTCTTGGAGCAGATGACATCACGATGAAAATGTCTCAGCCAAACAGACCGGGAATCATCGAGCCTCTTGATGGTCTTGAAGAAAACGAAAATATCTTAATGTTATCAATGCCGGTAATAGGATTGTAATATTTAATGTAAATAAATTTGAAAAGAGGTTGATTATTCAGCCTCTTTTTTGTTTTTTAAACTCAGTTGAAAGGTTAAAAATTTCTCTGTTTCTCAAAAAAACACGACATTTGTAACTTGAAAAAATTCAAAATAAATTTTCAAAATTAAAGGATGAAGATATCAAACAACTGGCTGAAAGACTATATTAAGACGGAACTGAAATCTGAAAGAATCGGTGAATTCCTTACCGATATAGGTCTTGAAGTAGAAGGGATAGAGAAATTTGAAAGCGTAAAAGGAAGTTTGGAAGGTATTGTTGTAGGGAAAGTTTTAACCTGCGAAAAGCATCCGAATGCAGATAAGCTAAAGAAAACCACAGTAGACGTTGGAAATGGAAAGATATTGGAGATCGTTTGCGGTGCTCCGAATGTTGAAGCCGGGCAAACTGTTCCTGTAGCAGTTGTCGGAACCAAAATCTACGATAAAGCCGGAAACTTCTTCGAAATTAAAGCCGCTAAAATAAGAGGTGAAGTTTCACAGGGAATGATCTGCGCTGAAGACGAATTGGGATTAAGCGACGATCACGGCGGAATCATGGTTTTAGATGAAAATAAATATGAGGTAGGGAAAAATTTTTCAGATTATTTTGAATTGACCAATGATGAGGTTTTTGAAATCGGTTTAACGCCAAACAGAACTGATGCCATGTCTCACTACGGTGTTGCAAGAGACTTGTACGCATTTCTATCAACCAATCAGCAGAAAGGTGATTTTGAAAAAGTATCTTCCGTTGCTTTAAATAATGAAGGTTCGCATGAATTTACATTAGAAGTTGAAGATGCTGAATTGACACCGAGATACATCGGAGCCGTCATCGAAAACGTAAAAGTTGCAGAATCTCCTTCTTGGCTGAAAGACAGACTAAAAGCAATAGGATTGAGTCCGATCAACAATATTGTAGACATTACCAA
Source organism: Chryseobacterium sp. DT-167 (assembly GCF_058310155.1). Lineage (NCBI taxonomy): Bacteria > Pseudomonadati > Bacteroidota > Flavobacteriia > Flavobacteriales > Weeksellaceae > Chryseobacterium > Chryseobacterium sp. DT-167. The sequence goes on from NZ_JBZEEQ010000001.1 coordinate 195,640, forward strand.
CTATATTCTCCATGGTTTTGGTCAGCCGCTTCACGCTTTTGATGCTGATAAAATTGCAGATAAAAAAGTGAAAGTAGGAACTGTTGCCGAAGGAACAAAATTTACGACTTTAGATGGTATTGAAAGAACTTTAAATGGTTCTGAAATCATCATTAAAGACGGAAAAGATAATCCTATGTGTATTGCCGGAGTTTTCGGAGGTGCAGATTCTGGAGTTTCTGACGAGACAACAACCATTTTTCTGGAAAGTGCTTATTTCAATCCTGTTGCAGTGAGAAAAGCTGCGAAAGCACATGGTTTGAATACGGATGCTTCTTTCAGATTTGAAAGAGGGGTTGATCCCAATATCACAAGAACGGCAATTACTCACGCCATCAAAATGATTCAGGATTTGGCGGAAGGGAAATTGGTTGGAGATTTATTGGAAGAATATTCAAAGAAAATCGAAGATAATTATGTGATCATCAGATTCTCAAAAATCGAACAGATTTTAGGAACGAAAATTCACAGAGAAAAAGTAAAAGAAATTTTAAAAGCTTTAGAAATTCAGGTTTTAAATGAAATTCAGAATGGTTTTGAAATCTCTGTTCCTGCTTACAGAGCTGATGTAACCAGAGAAATCGATGTTATTGAAGAGATTTTGAGAATTTATGGGTACAACAAGATCGAAGCTCCTCAAAAGATTTCATTTACGCCAGTAAAGCTGAATGCAAAAGATCAGGATGAGTTAGAAAATAATTGGGCGAGAACTTTACAAGGTTTAGGTTTCAATGAAGTAATGAACAATTCTCTGACTTCTGTGAAAGATGAAACTGATGCTGTGAGATTATTAAATCCATTAAGTAACGATTTGGCGTTTATGAGAAAGTCTTTATTAGAAGGGATTTTGCAGAATGCTGTTTATAATATCAACAGGAAAAATCAGGATCTAAAATTCTTCGAATTTGGTAAAATCTACCACAAAAAAGAAAAATACGAAGAGAGAAAGCAACTGGCAATTTTAGTTACCGGAAGAAATGTTGCTGAAAACTGGTTGCAGCCAAAATCTGCTACAGATTTCTACAATTTAAAAGCTTATGTGAAAGTTTTATTGGAAAGATTAGCAATTGATTACAAAGAAATTGCATTGTCTGACGATAGATTTTCTGATGCTTTAGCTTATGAATCAGAAGGCGAAACTTTGGTAAGAATCGGAAAAGTGGCTTCTCAAATGCTGAAAGATTTTGATATCGACCAGGATTGTTTCTATGCAGAAATTGAATTAGAATTGGCTCAGAAATTACGTTTTAATAAAGAATTGAAATTTAATGATATTCCGAAATTCAACAAAATCAGAAGAGATTTGGCGTTGTTGATTGATAAAAATATTACGTACCAGGAATTGTATCAGACTGCTAAAAAGAACAAATCTCCTTTCATTAAAAATATCAATTTATTTGACGTTTATGAAGGGAAAAATCTTCCGGAAGGTAAAAAGTCATATGCAATGAGTTTTGAATTGTTAAACGAAGAAAAAACCTTGGAAGAAAAAGAAATTTCAGAAGTGATGGATTCTTTGATCAAATCTTTCCAGAAAGAATTCAATGCTGAATTGAGATCTTAATATTTAATGTAAAAAATCAGTAAAATGGGTTTTGCCTGTTTTCTGTTTTTAACTATAAACCCTTTCAGAGTCTGAAAACTCTGAAAGGGTTATTTTTTACTTTTTATACATTCCTTTATTCAATATCTAACTGAGGAGATTCGCTAATTCTTCTTTGGTTTGTTTTTTCCATTCTTCTTTTTTCGTTAGGATCTTCGAAAATCATTCCCTGAAGATTAGACATAGCATTATATTTTACTTCTTTTGCTCTTTTCTTTGTCAGCTCTTTGTAATTTTTATCTTTTGGAAGTTGAATCGATTTTGATTTTTTCTTAAATATTGTGAGTGTAAAAAAGTATTCGGCTTTTTCGTCATACATATTAATTATCAAACCGGGAAGACCAGAAAACTTGTAAGGTCCGTAATTCAGAGGTAAGCTTTCTGCATACCACGCAATCCATTTTCTACCGTATGCATACGTGTAAGCTTTTCTTGTTTTATATCCCGAATAATTTCTGGTGTCTTTAAGGATGATCCATTTTAGAGAAACAGGCTCCAAATACTTTGTTTTTGCGTCCACTGTGTTTTCATATACAGTGAATATATCTTTTTTCCTCACAACTTCCTCACCAAGAGCGGTCATATAATTGAGTCCGGTCATAAAATCGCCATTATTAATTTTCCCGTTTGTTTTTAATGAATCTAAGACGTACTGATTTGTACTTTTATAATAACTTATATTTTCTTTACTATTTATAAATAAAAGAAATTGCTCAGTATTTTTTTGTTTATAAATTGGATATTCTACATTATAAGAAACCAGAAAATCTGTTTTCATATTTTGTGGAAAATAATGGAGACTGAATAAAAGTGAGAATAGAAGTAATAATTTTTTCATCTGGTATATTTTTAGAAAACCATGAAAAGCAGAATGCTATGTTCTGCCTTTCGTTTTTTTAATGTTAAATCTTAACCATTGATGACAAAATGCTTTGGAATTGAGCTGCAAAGGTCATAATTGATTACTGTCAAATATTCTTGCACTTGTTGGCTGTTTGAAGCGTGGCTTTTTTTGCCGCAGGTTGTAGTGATTGTCCAGTTTTTAGCAAAAGCTGCAACTGTCATTAAGAGCATTGAAGCTATAAATAGTTTTTTTCATAAATTGTCTAATTAAGTGAATAATTTACCGTTTAAAATCTGATTTTTATAGAAAAAGTATGTTAAAAATTGTGTTTGTGATAAAAAATTTGTGCACTATGCTTATATTTTCAAATTTGAGCAATTTCTTTTAAATCTGATACAATTTTTTATGGGTTTTTTGTGATTTTTTTCAGATATTGGAAAAAAAGTTTTTAACCAAACTAATGAAAGCGGTTCTATAGGATATGTTGAAACTTTACATCAGGAAAATAAAGAAGTTTATAAAAATCTAAAGATGACCAAATAGAGTTGTTGAAAAAAGCACTTGATCAAAAATAGAACCGGACTTCAGTCCGTTTTTTGTTTTTTAAATATTAAATTAAATCTAACCCTATAAACTGTGTTTGTCATTCGGTAGGAAACTAAGCTGATTTAATAGTACAGTTTAGTTTCCTCCGGAATGACAAACTATAAGTTTTAATCTTTAAACATTAGAGATTTGGATTTCACAAAGCAATAAAATCCCTCTGAAACCCGTTTAGAAAATATAATTTCCGTAAATTTGGTTTAAATCAAAAAGAAAAAAATGAAAAATCTTTTTTTAAGTATATGTACAGTTGCTTTTTTAGCTTCTTGCGGAACAATGGCAAATACTTCTTCATCAAAAGTAGGAAAATCTCAACCTTCAATTGCTGCGACCAAGTGGGTGTTGGCAGATAATGTAAAAGGGAAAACACCAACACTGAATATTGACGGAACAAAAGTAAACGGAAATGCAGGATGCAACAGCTACTTCGGAACACTGTCTACAGATACAGCTTCAGGAACTTTTACCGCATCCCAATTGGGTTCCACAAAAATGGCTTGTGAAAATATGAGTGTTGAGCAAAATTTTATGAGTATGATGGGGAAGGTGAATAAGTATGTGGTTTCCGGAAATACTTTGGAACTGTATCAGGATAATCTTTTATTATTGAAATTTAATAAAGCTGAATAAAATAAAAAAAGGAACTCAATTTTGAGTTCCTTTTTTTATGAGTAGTAAATTAATTGATTATTCTTCCTCTTCTTCGTCGTATTTTGCCAACTCTTCATCACACCATTTGAATGCAGCTTCTACAACCTTTGTAGCCTCATCTGCCATAGTTTCTTCGTCATCGCCTTCCAGATCATCTAACCATTCAACTTCTTCTTCCTCAACATTCAATATGAATCTTGGATATTCTGTATGAACTACGAATAAATCTTCAGGAAATTCCGAATTGTCTGCTAATAAAAACTTTGGTAATTTCATTTTTTTAATGTTTAAACTTTCTCAAAGATATATAAAATTATTGATATTTATTCTTGTCGATTTTAATTTTTTGTAAAACTTTGTAATAGGTTAATGTCTTTCTATTTAAGGTGTCAGAAGGTTTAAAAGTCAGATCTATATTAGGATTTACCGTACTGATCAATTCTGCGATCTGTATCTTTTCCAGATCCTCTTCGTTTTCTATATAATACAGTAAAGGAGTGTTCTCAAGCTTTTCATCTTTCAGAAATTTAGTTATAGCTCTTCGGTTTTCCAGATAATTGCCTTTAGAAAGTATGGTAAACAAAAGCCCTGAACAAAGACTCAGAAATCCTATTGCATACACTTTTGATCCGAAATTCTCAAACATTTTTTTGAAATACAGCAGCCAGATCATAAAAGAAAATGGGGCAAGTAATCTGTAATCTAATGGCGTTATTGCATAAAAGTACTGGATAAAATAAGAACAGATAATTCCGAAGATTCCAATAATTAATATAAATTTTTCTGATTCGTTTAATTTTTTACTTAAAAATAAATAAACCATCAAACAAATGTTGATGATTCCTATTCCGTAAATGGCGTAATTAATCATTCCACCTGCGGGATTTGCTATATGAATAAACGGATTGAATGTGGTCGCCAATCCCTGACCTAATTCTGTAAGCAGTTTTGATGTAGGATAAAGACCAATTTCAAGGAATGTATTCAGGTAACTGGAGTTAAAATAATCGATGAAAAGAAACTTGTACCCAACAACAAATGCCAATCCTACGATTGATGAAGTAATAAAAATCTTTGAGTATGCTTTTTTCCAAAATAATAATCCGAAAAATCCGGTCCCACCGATAAAGAAAAGTGAACTGTATCTTATATTATACAAAGCAATTAAAGATATTGAAAGATAAAAAACAGCTTTTCCGCCTGTCAGTTTTCCGTTGATGATTTGATTTGAACAATAAACAAAAAGAAAAACAAAAGGTAAAATCAAAGCTTCACTCATCGTAAAAGCAAATATGGAAAGAAAGCTGAATAGCGAACAGGTAACAATCGTTTCCTTTAAGAAGAATTTTTTTCTCCAGGCAAAACAAACGATGAACAAAAGAGAAAAAACACCAACGATTTTGCTTGACCAGAATTCGTCAGATCCGAAAAACGTAAAAAATTTAATGAAAAGCGGATATCCAACAGGCGTAGTCGTATTATCTATCTCAGGAAATACGTGCGCAAATCTCATGTAACGGATAGAATCCGGATTTGTCCTGCCTTTTTCATTGAGTAAAAAACGCAAAATGGTCATCACTAAAGTAATGATGACCATTGATATCTGAATGTATTTTTCTTTAAATTTCATTGGTTGCATATGGATTGCAGCCAAATTTATAACTTATAATTCAAAATTAATAACTCAGGAAACTATTTTGAAAACATTTTCGCCACTTTTTCTGCTTTTTTACTTTCAGAATAGTCGTAAAAACCTTCTCCTGATTTCACACCCAGCTTTCCAGCCATTACCATGTTTACCAATAACGGATTTGGAGCATATTTAGGATTTTTGAAACCATCGTACATTACATTTAAAATTGCTAAACAAACGTCAAGACCAATGAAATCAGCCAATTGTAACGGGCCCATCGGATGAGCCATTCCCAGTTTCATTACTGTATCAATCTCTTCAACTCCGGCAACTCCGTTGTATAGAGTTTCGATTGATTCATTGATCATCGGCATCAAAATTCTGTTGGCAACAAAACCAGGGTAATCGTTTACTTCTACAGGAACTTTTCCTAGAGTTTTGCTCATTTCATAGATCGAGTCAAAAGTTTCTTTAGAAGTAGAGTAGCCTTTGATGATCTCAACCAGCTTCATGATCGGAACAGGATTCATAAAGTGCATTCCGATTACTTTGTCTGCTCTTTTGGTAGCCGCCGCAATTTTAGTAATAGAAATTGATGAAGTATTGGTAGATAAAATACAGTTTTCAGGAGCAAATTCATCCATCTGAGCAAAGATTTTCAGTTTCAGATCCTGATTTTCTGTAGCAGCTTCTACCACAAGATCAGCATTTGTTACAGCATCTTTAAGCTCGGTGAAAGTTTTGATGTTTCCTAAAGTTTCTGATTTCTGTTCTTCGGTAAGGTTTCCCTTTGCAATTATTCTGTCAAGGTTGGTGGTGATGGTTTTTATTCCTTTGTCTAATGCATCTTGGGATACATCTACCAAATTTACACTAAAACCGCTTTGTGCGAAGGTATGTGCAATACCGTTTCCCATGGTTCCGGCCCCGATAACTACAATGTTTTTGATCATTTTTCCTTATTTATTTTTTAAATTATTTTTATAGATAATTAAGTTTTTTATTTTTAATAAATCTGCCTTCGTAACCCTCTTTGATGCTTCGAAATTAACGATTCCGTCACTATTTTCATTTCTTTTGCTGTTTTGTGAAGTAATTGCAGAAAGAAGACCTTTAGTGAAATTTGCTTTCTGAATTTTTGATAACTTATCAGTACCGATAAACAGATTAAATTCACCTTCTCTTCCTAATCCGGGTTGCTGAAGAATTTCAAAATCTTTGGTTTTGTTTTTTTTCTGAAAATCAGCAATATATTTCATTACAGGATCTGTTGACGGAGTACCGCAGCAAATACTTGCGTAGCCTATTTCTAGAAAATTTTGACCTTTCTGTGCAAAAACAAAACTGCAACAGAAAATAGCAAAGCTTATAACTGATTTTTTCATATTTAAATTTTTAAATGGCCATTTTAAGATTATTTTAATGGCAATATTCAAGGCTAAAAATAAGCTTTAAAATTTACTTATTAAAATGATCCCAAACTGCCTTCGAAATATCAGAAATCATTTTGCAATTCATAGCATCAGATTCCATAGAATCACTTACAAATACGGCAATTGCGTAATGTTTTCCGTCAGGCAAAGTCACGATAGCGATTTCATTTTCTGCACCTGTTAAGCCTGTATTGTTTTTTCCGGAAGCTCCCGTTTTTCTTGCAACAGGCGTGTTTTTTGGAAGCTGTTCGACCAGTTTATTCAGTCCGGTTGATGTTGAGAGCATCACTTTCATCAGATAGTCGGTAGATTTTTTTGAAAGTAATTTTCCGTCATAGAATTTCTTCAAAACATCAACGGCAGATTGTGTTGTGCTGTAATTTTCATATTGTACGCTCCAGTCTTTATGCATTGCGGCTTCATTATATTTGATCTGGAAACCTTTTACACCTTTAGAATCCATAAATTTCTGCACGTTCCGTGTGCCTCCCAAAAGTTTCAGCATAATATCACAACCGTTGTTATCGCTTTTTGCAACAGTAAATTCGAGAATTTCACTTAGAGGAATTCCGGGATTTCCGTTTGGATATTTATCCCGAAGCGGCGACCATGTATTTTCAAGTAAATTTGATTTGTCTAAAACAATTTTCTGTTCCAGAGAGAGCTTTCCTTTTTCAACAAAATCTAAGACTGCAGCAGCAATATGAAACTTGAAAACACTCTGCATCGGAAGTTTCTTATCTGAATTTTTATTGTATTTAAAACCATTTTTGAGTCCGAGAACAGAAATTCCGATGGTTGCTTTTTTATCTTTTGTAATCGAGTTGATTTTGTTTTCTAATGCTGAGTTTTGAGCCATTGCAAACGCAGAAATTATAAGAAATAAAAGGCTTATTTTTTTCATAATATTTGGAGTTAAAAAATCCCTTTTAGTTTCTAAAAGGGATTTGCAATTTAAGATTTTTTCTTATTTCAATTCAAAATAATTCAGATTGACTCCGTTGTTTTCAAAATAGATCCTGATTTTATTTTCTCCTTTTTTAAGGTTAATTCCTTTTGTGGAAGATGTTTTCCAGCTTTCATTTCCTCCTGTCGAATTTAACGGAACTGTTGCCAATTGTTTTCCTGAAGCGTCTTCAATTCTGATTTTTGCATCATTTTCACTTGAATATTTTATGTCAAAAGTATACGTTTTGTCTGTTTTGGAATTGACGGTATATTGCAGCCATTCTCCGGTTTCCGTTTTTCCGACATAATATTGATTGTCTTTTGTTTTGTAAATGTCAACACCATCATTTCTCAGCTGATTTCCGGAATTCCATTCTGATCTCTTCGCAGGATCACTTACCCAAAGATTGATGAAATCTTTATCTTCATAAGCTAAACCCATTCTTCCCAAATCGTAATCTGTTGCCAATATTTTTCCAGGAGACTGGTGGTTTTTAAATGGTTTTGTAGAATTTTCCTTAGTCTGTCTGAACATTGCATCGATCACATCATTTTTGATTTCAACATTAGAAAATTTATAATTTTCTGCGATTATCATTAATGCTTTTTTTGCAAATTCTTTTGATGGTTTTTCACCCCCGTTTTTCCAGTAATCCAAAAGTTCTTGATATTCAGGCGTGATTTTTACGTTGGTAATTCCTGCGATATTGTCGATTTTTTTCATCGGCCAGAAAGCATAACCAATATTGTGTTTGTCTAAGAGCTGAATCAGTTCTGTAAACCAGACGTTAGAATTTTCTCCGGTTTCACCCAACCAAATTGGCATATTGTGTTTTTCTCGCAGATCTAAGGCAAATTTCAGTGTTTCATCGTCATTATAATTCCAGTATTTATGAAAACTGAACGCCATATTTTTATCCCAAATCGGAATTAATCCGTTGTAATTGTTTCCCCAACCGTTTCCTTCCAGAAATATAATGTGTTTCTTATCGATTTGGCGGATAGCTTCTGTGATGTCCTTCTGTAATTTCCAAAGCGGGGCATTTGACATTTCATCAGTTCCGTTAGGATTTTTTCCTGTGAAATTGATGTTGGGTTCGTTGATGAGATCGTAACCTCCAATCCATACCTCGTCTTTATATCTTTCTGCCAGTTTTTTCCAAAGTGCAATGGTCTTTTTCTGATTTTCCTCACTTTCCCAAAGTGATGGTTTTGATTTGTCATTGTCTGAAATATTGGCATCATTTCCTTGTCCTCCCGGAGCGGCGTGAAGATCGAGAATCAGATAAATCTTATTGTCTTTACACCATTTCAATAAATCATCAGTCATTTTAAAACCTTCTTCCAGCCATGTGTTTTGTCCTTTTACAGATTCTTTTTCAATGGGTAAAGTGTAAAGATTATAATGCATCGGAAGTCGTACAGAATTAAATCCTGCCTTTGCTAAAAAATCAATATCCTGTTTTGTAATTCCATTTTTTAGGTAAGCTTTGTAAAATTCATTCATTCCGTCTTCACCGATCAATTCTGCAATTTTTTCTTTGATTTTAAATTGCGGACCGGCAAAATCTGCGGTTTTCAGCATGTAACCTTCCTGCAGCATCCAACCTCCCAATCCAAGACCTTTCAATTGAATGTTTTCACCTTTGTCATTAACAATTTTCTGTCCGTCTGTTTTCAATAACTGTGATGTCCCAAATTGAGACAATAAAACTGCGGATAATAGGATGGCTCTTTTCATAGTTTTGATTATTTTAAAAATTAGGGAAGTTTGTAAAGTTGAATTTTAAAGTATAAACAAATATATTCAAAATTTGTTGAATAAAAATTAAAATGAAAAATAATTGCAGCTGTAATTTTTTCTGTCATTCCGTAGAAATCTAAACAAAGTCTTTGATCTTTCAATCCTTACGATTCCTACGGAATGACAAAATTGGATGGTTAGGATTTTGTAATCAGATTTTGCTAATGAAAAAACGGACTTGACAGCCCGTTCTTATTGATGTGTATTAGTCATTTTTTGTGTATTTGTGAAAAATATTCTTATGATTTATATTTAAAAAAATTAAGAAATCAGCTTCATAATTTCCAAAGCTACTTTCAATGCCTCAGTTCCGTCTTCCAAAGAAACTTCCACGTTCTTGTCTTCCAAGATGGCATCTGCAAAACTTTCCAGTTCATCCAAAATAGCATTATTCGGCTGAATGTTTGGGTATTCAAATAAAATCTGATTCTTTTCACCTTCCGCATTTTCAATAATCATATCAAATGGAGTAGGATTTTCAGGAGCATCTTTCATTCGGATCACCTCTGCTTTTTTCTCTAAGAAATCGACCGATATATAAGCATCTTTCTGGAAAAACCTGCTTTTTCTCATTGCTTTCATTGAGATCCTTGACGTTGTCAGGTTGGCAACGCATCCGTTTTCAAATTCGATTCTTGCGTTTGTAATGTCGGGAGTTTTACTTACAACACAAACTCCGCTTGCATGAATGTTTTTGACTTTAGATTTTACAACGCTTAACAGAATATCTAGATCATGGATCATCAAATCTAAAACCACCGAAACATCCGTTCCGCGAGGATTAAATTCTGCCAAACGGTGAATTTCAATAAACATTGGATTCTGGATGTAATCTTTTGCCCCGATAAATGCTGGATTGTATCTTTCAACGTGTCCAACCTGTGCTTTAATACCATGTTCGCGACATTTGTAAAGAATTTCTTCAGCCTGTTCAAGAGTTTGGGTAACGGGCTTTTCAATGAAAAAATGAAGACCTTTATCAATGGCTTTTAAAGCATAATCGTAATGATAAATTGTAGGAGTAACGATGTCTAGCATTTCTATCCTGCTCAACAAGTCATCAAGATTTTCAAAATATTTATAACCAAATTCAGCTTCTAATTTCTTACCGTTTTCTGCGTCTTTGTCATGAAACCCGATAAAATCGTACTTATCCGACTGATTTAGAAGTCTTAAATGTATTTTTCCCAAATGTCCGGCGCCTACCAAACCTGCTTTCAACATAGCTTTTTAATTTTTGTAAATATAGTAATTTTAGGTATTAGGAAACAGATGATAGGTTTTAGGTTGACAAGTACTGATTGTTTTGCTATTTTTGTGGAAACTCTTATACAATTACCTAATAACTACTGAATAATAATGCAGGATTCATTCGTACACAAAGGAAAAAGAAAGATTTTGGTTGAATATCTCCGTCAGAAGATCGGAATTTCAGATGAGAACGTACTTTCGGCGATGAATGAAGTTCCTAGGCATCTTTTTATCGAAAGTATTTTCGAAGATTTTGCCTATGAAGACCGTGCGTTCCCGATTTTATCACATCAGACGATTTCGCATCCTTCAACGGTTGCCGAGCAGTCAGAATTGCTGCAGGTAAAAGCTGGTGAAAAAATTCTTGAGATAGGAACCGGTTGTGGTTATCAGACTGCTGTTTTATTAGCGATGAAAGGACTGGTTTATACAGTTGAAAGACAAAAGGAGCTGTTTGATTTTTCGAAGAAAAAATTCAGAGAACTTCATTTACATCCTAAGTTCCAAAGTTTTGGAGATGGTTTTGCCGGATTACCGACTTTTGCACCTTTTGATAAGATCATTGTGACTTGTGGTGCTGCAGTTTTACCAACGGAATTATTAAAGCAACTCAAAGTCGGTGGAAAAATGGTGATTCCTTTGGGTCAGACAGACGAGCAGGTTTTGTACAGATTTACGAAAACTTCACCTACGGAATTTGAAAAAGAAGAATTCGGAGCTTATAAATTTGTTCCGATGTTGAATGATACCAATCAATAATTTTAGTTTGATTTTTTTTTAGAAATATTCTTTGTCATTTCGTAGGAATCTCAGCAGAGTTTTTATAATTTAATTTTCACAAAATGAGCTTGGATTCCTGCGGAATGACAAAAACCTAAACAAATTCTTTTAAATTAAATCTAAAAACATGAATCTCAAAATTCAAAATTATAACAGTTTACAGGCTGAATCTGATCAGGAAATCTGCTCAAAATTATCTGAATTAATTGATGAAAATTTAAACAGTTCGGAGTCAAAAATCTGGCACGGTCATCCGGTTTGGTTTTTGGAAGGAAATCCGATTGTGGGTTACAGCAAACAGAAAAAAGGAATCCGATTAATGTTCTGGAGCGGGAAATCTTTTAATGAAGAAAAACTGAATGCAGAAGGTGAGAAATTTCAGGATGCGTCAATATTTTTTAATGATAAAAATGAAATTGATGAAGATGATCTGAAACGTTGGCTGGAAAAATCTAAAGAAATCCAATGGGACTATAAAAATATTGTAAAAAGAAAAGGCGAATTGATCAGATTAAAATGATTTGCTTTCTAATGCATCACAAAAGTAAGATATAAATCATTTCGGAATAAAAATTGAATTGATTTTTAAACCTAATCACATAAATCTTATTATTATGGACACTAACAGATTCAAATCGTCTCACGATTTCAGTAACATCGAAAAAAATCTGCGCAATAACCCTGGTTACACTATAGAAAGTTTTTCTCAGCAGGCAAAAGACTACATCAATGATATGAGAAGCCAGAATCAGGAAGCTACAAAACAGGGGTTTTTGTCTCACGCTCAGAAAACAGCACATGAAGTTTGGGAGGAAATTCAGGAAATGGCTTCAGAAGGGTGGGATAAAAATAAAGATCATTCAGATTTAGAGAAAGAAAAATAATCTTAAGTACAAAACGAATCTCACTTTTAAAAGGAGTGAGGTTTTTTATTGAATAAAAATAAGTAAATAATGAAAGTATTCATCAACAAAAGAATTCCGGAAATAGGAATCAAAATGCTGGAAGATGCAGGGCTTGAAGTTGTGATTCCGGAAAGCAGCGATCTTTCGCAGGAAGAATGGCGGCAATACTGCAAAGACTCGGATGCTATTCTGAATGTAGGGCAAAATAAATATAACAGGGAATTTTTTGAAGAATTTCCTAATATAAAAGCAATTGCTTTGTATTCTGTTGGCTTTGATCATGTTGATATTAAAGAGGCTAACAGAAGGAATATTCCTGTCGGAAACACACCGGACGTTTTAAGCAGGGCAACTTCTGACATAGCATTTTTGCTGATGCAGTCGGTTGCGAGAAGAGCGGGTTATTATTTTGAAAAAGTAAAATCGGGTGACTGGGAAGATTTTGATCCGCTGCACGCTTTAGGTCAGGAATTATACGGAAAAACGTTAGGTATTTTTGGCTTGGGAAGAATAGGGTTTGAGATGGCTGAAAAATGTAAAAAAGCTTTTGATATGAATGTCATTTATCATAATCGAAGTCATAATGAAGAAGCTGAAAAAGAGCTTAATGCAAAATATGTTTCTTTTGAAGAATTGATCGCTCAGTCTGATGTTTTAAGTATTCATGCAAATTTCACAGAAAAACAAAAAGAACTTTTCAACAGTTCTGTTTTTGAAAAAATGAAACCGAATTCGATTTTCATTAATACGGCAAGAGGTGGTTTTCATCATCAGATTGACTTATACAATGCACTTCTGGAAAAGAAAATCTGGGGAGCAGGTCTGGATGTGACCAATCCTGAACCGATTTTACAGGATGATCCGATTTTGAGACTTTCAAATGTCTGTGTTTTGCCGCACATTGGTTCTGCTACTGTAGAAGCACGAAACGGAATGGCAAAACTGGCTGCTGAGAATATTATTGCTTTTTCAAAAGGTGAAAAAATGCCGCACTGTGCAAATCCGGAAGTTTATCACCAATAATCACAGGTTGGAATCATTTTTGTCTTATCAATATCAACACTAAAAAATAATATTATGATTCCACAAGACAATACTGAAGAGCAGGAAAGAAAATTGGAAGAGATGGATTACAATCCGGGTGAAGATATTTTCAATAAAGAAAAACATATTCCTTTAGATGGAGACGGAAACCCTATTATTAATCCTAATCATGTAAATGACGGAATGCCTTACGGACTTGATGTTCCGGGTGCAGAAGATGATGATAATTTTGAACAGATTATTGATCAGCTTCCGGATGAGGAAAATGAATTTTACGGCAGAAGTGACAATGAAGATGATCATGAGGAAGAAAATGATGATATTGTAAGCTGATCTGTTATTAATAAAATTAATTAAAACTGTCTCAATCGAGGCAGTTTTTTTATATGAATTAAATATTAATTATATATAAATAAATATTTATGATTTAATTTTTTGTAATTAAAAAGTATTATTTTTGATAACAATTTATTTGTAAATGATTATTGTTTAATAAAATATTAATTTTTTAATTTTTAATGAAAAAATATTTATCGGCTTTATTAATGTTTATCGGTGTTTTGATCTTTTCCCAAATTCCTCTTCAGGTGAAAATAAAAGATGCTGCAGGAAATGAGAATTTTCATGTAACCTGTACTAATGATCTCGATGCCAATGGATGTCTGCAGCTCCATACAGAATATCCGATTTTAAAACAAACTACTTCTTATGCGTTGACATCGGAAGTGTATAATCCATCAATACCTTTAAACCAAGGAACAGCTTTGAATGCAAATTTTGACGATCTTTTTGCTGTAAAGCTTGATCTTCCGTTTTCTTTCTGTTTTTTTAACCAGAATTATAATGCTTTGGTAGTCGGCTCAAACGGAATGGTTACTTTTGACCTCGGTCAGCTTGGAAATATAAATTATCCCAATGTATACTGGCAAAATCCGAATGCAAGCCTTCCGAAAAATTCAATTTTCGGAGTCTATCATGATATGGTTTTTGCGGCAGGAGATTCTTCTGAAATATATTATTCTACGATAGGAACTGCGCCGTACAGAAAATTTGTCATCAACTTTTATGACGGAAGAGTAGCGGGATGTACAGACCGTTCTTCATCGCAGATTGTGCTGCATGAAACAACAAATATTGTAGAAGTTTTTGTCGATAAAAAACTGACTCCATGTCCCACGAGAAAGTTTGAAAATGCTTTGATCGGAATAATAAATAATGACGGAACTTTAGGCTATTCTCCGGCTTCAAGAAATACCGGAAACTGGGAGGCGTTGCAGGAAGCGTATAAATTTACCCCAACAGGAAACACCATCCAGCCGGAAGTTATCTGGACTAATTCTGCAGGACAAACCGTTGGGAATGGTGTACAGACTACAATTTGTCCCACTCAAAATGATACATATACAGCGACCGTTAAATTCAATGTCTGTGGAAGCAGCTTTCTGACTTTTACGGATGATTTTATTCTCGATTTTGATGCAGGTTATCCGGTTTCGAAAAATTATACACAAAGCTTTTGCGGAAACGCTCCCGTAAATCTTAATCTGAATAGTTTTAAGCCCAACCTCACTTCTCAGAATCCTTCAAATTTCAATTTCAGTTTTCATTCTACCTTGCAGGATGCACAGTCTGGTCAGAATGCTTTATCAACAACTTACAGCCTTAGTTCTAATGCTGTTTTCTATGTAAGAATTCAGAATCCGAATGTTCCGGGTTGCTTTAGGGTGGCAGTTCTTACACTAAATTTTCTTACTAAGAATTTAGTTAAAAATACGATCGAAATTTGCGATACAAACAATGACGGAGTAGAAAACGGATATGATTTAATTCTTTTAAATAATCAGATTCTACCACCAGGAACTACCGGAATTTCCTATTATCTTACACAGACTAATGCACAGAATAATACAAACTCTGTTTTAACGGCAAATATTACTGCATCTACACAAATCTGGGTGAGAATTCAGGATCCGGATTGTGCATATGTTTTAGGGCCGGTTAATTTCCAGTTTAAACCTGGAGTAAATGCCAATCTAACGATCAATTATCCGTATACAATCTGTGACATTAATGCTGATAATACAGAGCCATTTGACTTTGCTTTAAATATCGGTTCTCTTATTTCTACACAATCCGGAGCGATATTTACCGTATATAATACGTACAATGAAGCTTATACGGGAATCGGAACTGTTTTGAATACGATAAAAAATGGGAATTATCAGGTTTTTGTAAGAGTAGAAATTCCGGGAGGATGTTTTGCTGTCGTTCAGGTCAATATGAATGTGACTTTTACGGAAATCAGAGTGAATGAAAAAAACGAATACATCTGTTTCAACGGGACTGAAGATGTGAGTTTTAATTTACAGACACTTTCTGCAAATATGCTTGTTCTGCCGACTACTGTTCCTGTAACTGATTTTTATGCTAATTACGCCGATGCAGAGCTTGAAACCAACCCTATCTCTCCCAATCAGACGATTACAACCAACGGGGATTTCGTTACTCAAACCTATTTCGTGCGTTTTGAGCAATCTAATACATGTTATACAATCAGACCGTTGAGTGTGCATCTGGTTCATCCTGTCGTTGTAACTTCCAGTTTCAGCACTTGTGATTTTAATAATGATAATACAGAAAATGTTTTGCTAAGCCCGTTTTCGGGAGCAATCATCGGAGGTCAGAATGCAACTGTTTTATTTTATCTGAATCAGGCAGATGCACAGTCGGGAAATAACCCTGTGACAAACGCGATGATTACGGGAACTACACAGGTTTTTGTAAAAATCAATTCTTACAACTGTACCCGGATTTATCCTGTAAATTTTAATCTCATTTCAACACCGGCAGTAAATTCTACAGTAAATGTTGTTCTAAACAATATTTGTGACAACAATAATGATGGTGTAGAGAATTATAACCTTACTCTTGCTCAGCCTCAGATTTACAACGGTTCTGCCAATGTGACTTTTACTTATTATAGCTCTTACAATCAAACAACTCATGTTTTTTCTGGGGAAATCACTAATCCTGCTCAATTTCCGGTGCAGGGAAGTGCTATGGTGTTTGTAAAAGTGAAATTTACTGGCAACGAATGCTTTTCTGCTGCCCAGCTAAATATACAGATGTCTTTTTTACCGGCAGTTGTTTTGTCTAATGCAGTCTTAAATACCTGTGATGAAGATTTTAATCTGAGCGAAACTTTCCAGCTGAATGATGCGGTTTCGCAATTATTTGTACAGACTCAGAATACGTATTTACTTTCTGATATGAATATTTCGTATTACCTCACCTCAGCTGATGCCAATGCAGGGAATACATCCAGCCAGATAGGAAATACATACACTGCGAATATTTCAAGTGTGCAGGTTTGGGCGAGATTTCAATCTAAAACTACGGGATGTTTTTCTGTAGCTCC
This sequence comes from Chryseobacterium sp. DT-167, assembly GCF_058310155.1. NCBI lineage: Bacteria > Pseudomonadati > Bacteroidota > Flavobacteriia > Flavobacteriales > Weeksellaceae > Chryseobacterium > Chryseobacterium sp. DT-167. Next base: position 212,596 of record NZ_JBZEEQ010000001.1, read on the forward strand.
CATTCAGCTGAATACCTATTTTCCTCCAAAAGCGATCAACTCAACCATTACGGTTTGTGATGAGAATTTAGATGGAAGTTATGAGGTCAATCTACTGAATTACACCAATCTGTATGTGGATATTTCAAATACGATGAATACGTTCAGTTTTTATCTTACACAGCAGGATGCCCAGAATGGGGCGAATGCCATTCAGAATCCGCAGAACTTTACAGCTCAGCCTTTTCCGGCTCAGATTTGGGTAAAGATTCAGAATATTCCAGGTTGTGATGATATTGCAAGTATTAGTTTTATATTTGGAAGTAAAGTTGTTCTTCAGGATCCAGGACCATTTCAGATCAATGTTTGTGATACAGGAAATGATGGAATCGAGAATGTTAATTTAACTCAGTTTCAGCAATATATCTATTCAGGAAGCAATGCTGCTTTTACCTATTATCCGTCTTTGGCAGATTTAAATGCAGGAACGAACGTGATAAATAATCCATCCAATTATTTATTTAATCAAAATACAGGTTCAAGTACAGTCTATGTTAAAATAAGTGTTCCTGGTTCTTGTCCGCAAATGGTTGTGATCAATCTTTCACTGAAACCTACTCCTTTCTTTGATATTCCTACATTATATTTTTGTCCGGATGGTAGTTTAAATTATACTGTAAAAGTAGAAGGATATCAGATTACAAATTATGTATGGACAAACCCTTCAGGACAGGTAATTTCAAATACAGATACCATAACGGGAGTTACAGCTGTTGGAACTTACAGTCTTACAGTCACAGCTGCGAACGGATGTACCTATACCGATACTTTTGAAGTGAAACATTATGACGTACCTGTCATTCAGCAATTGGTGGCAAATGGCAATACTTATACAGTTACGGCAACAGGTTCACAAACAATTTTGTATTCTATTGACGGGATTACATGGCAATCATCAAATGTTTTTTATAATTTACCTACTGGAATCACCACTTTTTATGTAAAATATGCTGAAGGAAAATGTATCGTAAAACAGGACGGTCTGGTTTTGGATATTAAAAATGCCATCACACCAAACGGCGATGGAATCAATGATAAATGGATTGTAAGTGACCTTCATGTTTTCGGAAGCAGAATGACTAATGTAAAAGTTTTTGACCGTTATCAGTATTTAATTTTTGAACAGAATACCAATACTCAGATTATCTGGGACGGAACGATTTCCGGGCGACCGATACCAACAGCTAGTTATTGGTATGTGATCACTGTTCCGGACGGAAGAGTTTTCACCGGATGGATTCTTGTGAAGAATAATAATTAAAATCTTCAATAATTGAACGATAAAACCTCATTGATTTTCAGTGAGGTTTTGTTGTATTAAAAAAAAAATCAGCCGGATCTTTCCACAACGCAATTCCCCTCTTCTGGAGGGGTGGTGAAAATTCAAAGAATTTTTGACGGGGTGGTTTTAGATCAGTATCAAACATTAGAATTTTGCCATCCATCACTCTCAAACCACCCCGTCTAAATTTTCCCTGAAAATTTATCCACCCCTCCAGAGGAGGGGAATTGTAGTACATTGTATATTTTCACACATTAGTTGCAGGAATTTTTTAATTTGAATATCTTTAAAACTTTGAAAATCGAAATTTCATTATGAAAAAAGTTCTTACAAAATATCTGTTTTTCGTATTTCTTCTGCCTATTTTAATATTCATTTTAGCTTATTTTTTTGGAACTAAAACAGAAGGTGAAATAAAAACTTGGGGAGTCAATAGAACTATTAATTTTGGAGGAATTGATATTGATGCTATTTTAAGCAATCCGATTTACACGATATCTTTTTTTTATTCATCATATGCAATATATCTTTTAGGCTATTTTATTGTTTTCCTAGCTCAAAGAAGTACAAACCTTTTTTACTCGCTAATAAATCTCATTCTATTTGGAACAAACTATTTTTTACTTGTCATTGATACGATAAGCAAAATCCTTATTCCACTTAGTGTAATTGGTATTATAATTTTCATTTTTAATATCTTTAAAACCACAAAAAAGCCAACAACGATCAACCAACAACAATCAACTATATAATGACTTTCCAGGAACAGATACAACAGGGAATTCCAACAGAATTACCTCAGCCAAAACCATACGAAGCCAATATCAATCACGCACCAAAACGTAAAGAAATTTTAACGGACGAAGAGAAAATATTAGCCTTAAAGAATGCTTTACGTTATTTCGATCCAAAATTTCATGCAGAATTATTGCCTGAGTTTAAAGAAGAATTAGAAAAATACGGTAGAATTTATATGTATCGTTTCCGTCCGGATTATGAGATGAAAGCAAGAGATATAGCTGAATATCCAGGAAAATCTGAACAGGCAAAAGCAATTATGCTGATGATCCAAAACAATCTGGATTATGCGGTGGCACAACATCCTCATGAATTGATTACTTACGGCGGAAATGGAGCCGTTTTCTCCAACTGGGCACAGTATCTTTTGACGATGAAATATCTGTCGGAAATGACAGACGAACAGACTTTAACCATGTATTCCGGTCATCCGATGGGATTGTTTCCTTCGCATAAAGATGCGCCGAGAGTGGTTGTTACCAACGGAATGGTGATTCCAAATTATTCTAAACCCGATGATTGGGAAAAATTCAATGCGTTGGGTGTTTCTCAGTACGGACAAATGACGGCGGGAAGTTACATGTACATCGGTCCGCAGGGAATTGTTCACGGAACAACGATTACCGTTCTGAATGCTTTCAGGAAAATAAATAAAGAACCAAAAGGCGGACTTTTCGTGACTTCAGGTTTGGGCGGAATGTCCGGAGCTCAGCCAAAAGCTGGAAATATTGCTGGTTGTGTTACCGTTTGTGCTGAGGTGAATCCAAAGATCACAAAAATCCGTCACGAACAGAAGTGGGTGAATGAAATCCATGAAAACCTGGATGAACTGGTAGAAAGAGTAAGAAAAGCTCAGGAAAACAAAGAAACGGTTTCATTGGCTTATCTTGGAAATATTGTTGAGGTTTGGGAAAAATTTGATCAGGAAAATTTAAGAATTGATATTGGCTCAGACCAGACTTCGCTTCACAATCCTTGGGCAGGAGGGTATTATCCGGTCGGACAAACTTTTGAGGAATCCAATACAATGATGGCTGAAAACCCTGAATTATTTAAAGAAAAAGTTCAGGAAACATTGAGAAGACACGCTGCAGCCATCAATAAACATACAGAAAAAGGAACGTATTTCTTCGATTACGGAAATGCCTTTTTACTCGAAGCTTCCAGAGCCGGAGCCGATGTCATGTCAGACCATCCAACGATTGGAAGAGAGTTCAAATACCCATCTTACGTTCAGGATATTATGGGACCGATGTGTTTTGATTACGGTTTCGGACCATTCCGTTGGGTTTGTACCAGCGGAAAACCGGAAGATTTACAGAAAACAGATGAAATTGCCTGTCAGGTTTTAGAAGAAATGATTAAAACGTCGCCGGAAGAAATCCAGCAACAGATGAAAGATAATATCCAGTGGATTAAAGGCGCGCAGGAGAATAATCTCGTGGTTGGCTCGCAAGCTAGAATTCTATACGCCGATGCAGAAGGAAGAATGAAAATCGCAGAAGCCTTCAACAAAGCCATTGCAAAAGGAGAGATCGGAGCGGTAGTTTTAGGGAGAGATCATCACGATGTTTCGGGAACAGATTCGCCGTACAGAGAGACTTCCAATATTTATGACGGTTCGAGATTTACGGCAGATATGGCGATTCACAATGTAATTGGTGACAGTTTCCGTGGGGCAACATGGGTTTCCATCCATAATGGTGGCGGAGTAGGATGGGGCGAAGTGATCAACGGTGGTTTCGGGATGTTGCTCGATGGAAGCGAAGATGCCGACCGAAGATTAAAATCAATGCTTTTCTGGGACGTGAACAACGGAATTTCCCGACGAAGCTGGGCAAGAAATGAAGGTGCTGTTTTTGCCATCAAAAGAGCCATGGAAGCGGAACCAAATTTGAAAGTAACGTTGCCGAATTTTGTGGATGAGAGTTTGTTTTAAAATTCAAATAAACTAATAATGTACTGAAAATTTAATAGTTAGAACATGGAAAAACCGTCAAAAATTATAGATTTAGAGAATGAGTATTCTCTTAATTTCATTGAAGTTTTTAAGGTAGAAGAATTATTTCAATATTCTAGAGGGAAAGAAATCGGTAAATATCTAGTAGAGCGTAAACAAATAATTGGGTTAGCAATCTATAGATTTGCTAAATTTAATTTTAATCTTTTAAAACCTTTTACTGAATTAGTATATCTGGATTTAGCATTTAATCAAATTGAAAAAATTGAAAAAATTGATTATCTTAAAAATCTAACTCGATTAGAATTAAATGATAATAATATTACAAAATTAGAATGCTTAGATGGCTTAGAAAATCTAAAAATATTAAAGTTAGATAATAATAAAATTTCTATCATCGAAAATTTGAATTTTCTTAAAAATCTTGAAAAATTAGAATTAAGCCATAACCAAATTTCAAGAATAAGGAATTTAGATAGTTTAGAAAATCTAAAAGAAATTAATTTATACCATAACAAAATTTCTGTTATAGAAAATTTGGAATTCCTTAAAAATCTTGAAAAATTAGAATTAAGCGAAAACCAAATCTCAAAAATAGAGAAATTGAATGCTTTAGAAAATCTAAAAGAAATTCTTTTAGACGGTAATGAAATTTCTGTCATAGAAAATTTGGAATTCCTTAAAAATCTTGAAAAATTAGAATTAAGCGGGAACCAAATTTCAAAAATAGAGAACTTAGATGCTTTAGAAAATCTAAAAGAAATTCTTTTAGGCAGTAACAAAATTTCTATTATAGAAAATTTGGATTTCCTTAGAAATCTTGAAAAATTAGAATTGAATCATAACCAAATTTCAAAAATAGAGAACTTAGATGCTTTAGAAAATCTAAAAGAAATTCTTTTAGGCAGTAACAAAATTTCTATTATAGAAAATTTGGATTTCCTTAGAAATCTTGAAAAATTAGAATTAAGCTATAACCAAATTTCAAAAATAGAAAGTCTAGAAAGTTTACTAGGACTTACATACTTAGACTTGAGTGGGAACAGCATACAAAAAATTGAGAATTTGACTTCGTTGGTTAATCTTGAAATTTTAGTTCTTGGAAATAATAAAATTACAAATATTGAACAAATAGCAAATTTGAAGCTAGTAAAGGAAATAATTTTAAACGACAACCAAATTTTTGATGTCCGATATCTTTTAGAAAATTTTGTTAACAATTTTCATTTTCATTTTCATTTTTTGAGATATCGTGTTTATCCATTTAATGGAGATGATAAAATAATACTTTTAGAAGGAAATCCTTTGGGAGAAGATTTAGAAGTTCGTCTGGAAATAGAAGATTTGGAAGAAAGAAGAAACTCCTTATTAGATTATTATGAAAATATAAAATTAGGTGCTGCTCCTTTTCGAGAAGCTAAACTTATGTTACTTGGAGAAGGTGGCGCCGGAAAAACCAATTTCTCTAATTATATTATGGGAATTCCTTTTGAGAAAGGAAAAAGTGCAACAACAGGAATTAAAATTGACCATTGGAAACCTATCATTAACGAAAATAATTACCGTATTAATATTTGGGATTTTGGTGGGCAATGGATTCAGCAACAAGTTCATCAATTTTTTCTAACTTCTGAATGTCTTTATGTGATTGTTCTAAATGCAAGAAATTTGGAAAAACCTTATAAATGGTTAGATTGGATTAAAAATTATGGCTCCAATTCCAAAACCATCATTGTTGTAAATCAAATGGAAGAAAATGCCAACAGGTATTTGGAGGAAAACAATCTGAAAGCTGAATATTCTTTCATCAAGAGTTTTCATTACATTTCGCTTTTAAAAACTTCAGAAAATGATGATAGAGAAAAGCTAAATATGAATGATTTGATGAAAGATATTGAAAACCAATTAATGTCACTCAAAAATATTCACGCTTTACATCCTATTAATTATCATAATTTAAAATCAGATTTAGAAGATAATTTCCTAGATAAAAATCATTCCTTACCATTTAAAGATTTTGAAGAAAGTTTAATAGATAAACATTCTATTAAAGGCAATTCGGAAATACTTTTGAAAGTACTTCAAACGATGGGCACTCTCAGATATTTTGAAAATCACGACAGATTAATTTTAAGTCCTGAATGGCTGAGTGATGGAGTTTATAAAATTATGATGTCCGATTTGGCAAATAGTAAATTCGGGGTTCTAGAAGAAATTGACATAGTGCAAATAATGAAGGAAAGTGTATCTCAATATGTTTACAAAACATCGGATATTTATTTTTTAAGACAGTTGATGCAAGATTTTGAACTGGCTTATATTGATGAAAATAAAAATTACTTTATTCCCGCTCAATTTAAAACCGATATTCCAAATGATTTTTACATTAAGGAACTCAAAGAAGAGGCACGCTTGGAATTTGTCTTTGAATTTGATACCTATTTTCCAGAAATTCTTATAAGTAAACTGATCGTTTTTTTCTTTGGAAAAGTAAAGGATGATGTCTATTGGAAAACGGGAATATATCTTGAAGACAATGATGCAGATATAGAAAGATCGGTTTCAGCACTCGTCCAATCCTTAGAAAAAGAAAGGAGGATACGAATATTCATGTTTGGAGATGATGTAAGAAATTTCTTTAAGGAAATCCGCAACAAAATACTAGACTATCTGAAAAATACAAATTACACATATATAGAGTTCATAATTCCTGAAAATTTGGATACTAAAGTTAATTATAGGGAACTTATAACTTTATATAAAAAAGGAATTCCAAATAAACAGATTATATATAGGGATGATGTGATAAATTTGGAAGTAGCAAAAATGTTAGGCATGATAAATAATGATAAGGAGTTGGAAGTGCTCAAAAAAGAAAATGAAAAATTGAAGAAGAGAGAAAAATCGTCAGCAACAAACACTTACATCATCAATGGGAATGATGCTATAATACAAACTGGAAACGAAAGTAAACAGGTTAATAATAAGAACACATATAATTTTCAATTAGAATCAGCAAAACAAGAAATTGAGTCTTTTATTGATGAATTAAATGATTTAAAAAACAAAAACCAATATCAAGATAATATTAATGGAATTTTCATTGAACTTTTACAGGAACTATCAGAATTAAATATTAACGATTTAAGTTCTGAACCAGAAAAAGCTAAAACATTTCTTGAAAAATTATATGATAATGGCAAAAGACTAAATGATTGGAAGAATATTACAATACTTCCTTATGAGATATTAGATAAAGGATCTAAAATCATAGAAAGTGTAAAACCTCTCTCCAATATATTTTAGGTTATTATCGTAGATTTACCCAATTCATCTATTGCAATTAATATAAACCCTGTTTTATAGCTTCAGTATGACTTTAGGAAACCTTAGGAGAACTTCTTTGGTTTAAAACAACTCTGTTTGTAACTTCCGGAGTGCTACTGAAGTTTCCTACAAGTTGCGGGAAACCTCCGGAGAACTTCTTTGGTTTAAAACAACATTGTTTTTGACTTCCGTAGCATTCCGTTGATTTAAAATAAAACTGTTTGCTACCACAGAAGTTTTTTTTATATTTGATTTCTAATTTATTAATTAAAAACGCAAACAGATGAAAATTGCACTCACAAAGTTGAGCACTAAAGACCTTGCAACTTTGGCTCAGAGAATTATTATCAACATTCAGTCAGGAAAATATCCTGTGATTTCCAACCATCCTCTTACCGCAACTTTGCAGACTTCCTACAACGAGTACGATCTCGTCTATACCAAGCAGATCTACAGCGGAAAAGGAAATGATGTTGCCGCGGCAGATCACGACAGAGATGTCGCTTACAGCAATCTGAAAGCATTTCTGAACGGTTACCAAAAGATTCAGTCAGCACCCAATTATCAGTCGGCGGAAGATATGTTTGGGATATTTAAGACTTTCGGATTGAATCTCGACCGCTTAAGCTATTCTTCACAGACAGCTCAGATGAAAAAGCTGATCGAAGAACTGGAGATCCCTGAAAATATGCAGAAAATAAGCACTCTTTCTTTGGATGCAGCATTTACGGAAATGAAAACCAAACATGAAGCTTTTGAAACATTGTTTGCAGATCAGGCAGAAGCCAATGCAGACCTCCGAAACATGACAAGCGCAAGTGCCATTCGCAAGGATCTGGAGAAAAACCTGAAATCGTACATCAGTCTATTAACTGCAATGAAAGACGTTCCGGATTGGGAGCTTCTCTACAGCGATACCAATGAGCTGGTAAAGGCTGCGAAAAATTCGATAGTGGAAAAGAAGAAAGAATTATAACTTAAAATGCTGTTGAATTTCAACAGCATTTTTTTGATCAGGATGTAAAAATAGTTTCATGGTGCAGAACGCCTGTTTTGATCATGCATTCTTTCATTTTTTGATAGGTTCGCTCGATGTCATGGTCGAGTCCTATTGAAAATCGGATGAGTCCGTCAGAAATTCCCATTTCTTCCCGTTCTTCTTCGGGTATTTCAGATGAGGTTGAGCTTCCTGAGCAGGAGAATAATGTTTTGTAAAATCCTAAGCTTACCGCAAGATATCCGAGATTTTCCTGCTGCATCATTTCCATGAGTTCGTTGGCTTTTTCGGTTGTTCCGGCATCAAGCGTGAGAAGTCCGCCAAAACCATATTCTTTCTGCATCATGCTTTTCATTAGGTCATGATTTTTATGGGACTTCAAGCCGGGATATGAAACTTTTAAACCATCGTTTTCAAATCTTTCAGCCAGATACATCGCATTGTGGCTGTGCTGTTTCATCCGGATGTGAAGGGTTCTCAGGTTTTTTAGAATACTTGCAGACCTGAAGCTGTCCATCGTAGGACCAAGAAGCATACAGGCGCCGTTGTTTACATTTTTGGTATCATTGATAAATTCCTGCGTACCACAATAAACTCCGCCAACCGTATCACTGCTACCATTAATAAATTTAGTTAAACTGTGAATGACAATATCAGCACCTAAAAGCGTGGGTGATATGGAAAGCGGAGAAAAAGTATTGTCTACGATAAGTTTTAAGTTATGTTTTTTACAGATTGCCGAAAGTTTTCTCAGATCTGCAACTTCCAGAAGCGGATTGCTTACACTTTCACAATAGATAATTTTAGTATTCGGCTGGATCGCATTTTCTATCAATTCAAAGTTATTAATATCTACAAAGCTTGTTTCAATATTAAAAGGTGGAAGAAAGTTTTTAAGAAAAGCATATGTTCCACCATAAATCGTTCTGCTTGAGATGATGTGATCACCGCTTTTACAGATCTGCATCAGAACAGAAGTGATGGCTCCCATACCTGAAGCCGTCACATTGGCAGTTTCTGTGTTTTCCATTTTTGCCAATGCCTGAGAAAGGTAGAGATTCATCGGTGAAGAATGTCTTGAATAGAGATAACAGCCGTCTGCATTGCCTTCAAAAGTATCAAACATGGTTTTTGCAGAAAGAAAAGTGTATGTGGAACTGTCAGAAATCGACGGGTTTACTCCCCCGAATTCTCCGAAATATTGTAAATCCTGAATTTCGTTTGCTGCATTAAAATGATCCATATTTTTTTTGTTTTAAAAATGAATCTTTTTATATTTTGTTACAATAAATTTCTTCTATCTTAGACAATAAATCTATTAAAATCGATTTTGACCGATAAAAAGTTTATTATATTTGAATTTTGTAATTTTTAACCAATGATATTTCTATGCAATTTGACGAAACCGACAAAAAACTCCTCCTTTTTCTACAGCAAGACTGCAAACAAACCACCAAAGAGTTGTCTTATAAGCTAGGCTTGTCGATTACTGCTGTTTACGAACGTATCAGAAAGCTTGAAAACAACGGTGTGATTTCAAAATATGTAGCAATTTTAGACAAAACAAAAATTGATAAAAATTTTATCATTCTGTGTCATGTAAAACTGACTCAGCATAAAAAAGAATATGTGCTGAGATTTGAAAAAGAAGTAATGACGTTAAATGAAGTTACAGAATGTTTTCACGTAAGCGGAGATTACGATTATATTCTCAAAATCTGTGTAAAAGACATGGAAGATTACCGTAATTTTATGCTTACAAAACTCACGACCATTCAGCATATTGCAAGTACACAAAGTTCTTTTACAATTTCTGAAGTGAAAAATACTACTGAACTGGTGCTATAATTTTATTTAAACCAAAACACCATTTTTTGAAGCAATCGGTTCCGGAAGATCATCATTTTCACCGATCATCTGTAGAAGATCAATCTCGATCGTTCTGCAGATAGAAAGCATCGGAACGTCAAACATCAATCCCGCAAAAGGATTTTCGGAGTAATCGCCGACCAGTTCCATGATAATATAAATCCATCCGACGATGACACAAAACGGGATGCAGGTCCAGATTCCCCAATCTCCCAGTTTGCTGAATTCGCTTACCAGACCCAGCGGTAAAAGGATGATGAAAATAACAATAAAAATAAATCCTGAATTGGCAAACTGTCTTGGCGAAGGGAATTTTTTAATTCTTTCAGCCTGCCCCTGATAATCATAAAAATCATTGAGGCTATTCTGAAGCTGCATATGGTCAAAGTCTGTAATGACTTTTTTATTTTTTAGATAGTTTAAATCTTTTGCCTGCTTTGAGTTGAGGAATGTTGCAAAATTTTTGTAATCTTCCTGTACTTCCAATTCCTGCTCTGAAAGGTATTTCTGCTGGAAAAGATGGGTTCTTACATAATCCGGGAAACCAGCTTTGATAAGACGGTTTCTTTTGGTGTTGATCTCTCCGAAATGCCTTTCAAGGCTCATATGTTCCCATTCGGCAGGGATGAGAAGTTGTTCTCTTAAGGTATAAAGCCATGCAATATGACGATAAACAAGCTGCTTTTTAAAATCTTTGATATAGTGCATTTCGCCTTTCCCCGTATCAAAGGCATACAGCATTGAAGTAAATGACCGGCTCGAATTTACAATGGCTCCCCAGATTTTTCTGGCTTCCCAGAGCCTGTCATATGCCTGATTGCTTTTGAAACCGACAAAGAAAGCAACTGCTGTACCTACCAAAGTCAACGGAATCAACGGAATCGTCATCCATTGCCACTCAAAAAAGTAATAGATTGCAGCAACGAATGTACTCCATGCAGTAAGCCAGATAAGGTGCATCCCGGCAAGATTAGCAATTTGTTTGTAATTAAAATATTTTGTTGTGATCATTTAAAAAGTAATTAATAAAACCAAGTTAACAAAAACCGTACAAAAAAACCTCTAAAGGCTATTTAGAGGTTTTATTTTTTTAATATTTCAACATTTCGTCGATTTTCTTCGAAAGCTTTTCAGCGTTTGGAAGCATTTCTTTTTCCAGAATTAAATTAATCGGAACAGCGGGAGTGTCAAGCGATCCCATCGTTTCTACAGGAGCGTCCAGATATTTAAAGCAGTTTTTAGAAATACGGTGTGCAAAAGCTTCAGCAAATGAATTATTTAGTTGTTCTTCTGTAAGAACGATACATTTTCCGTGAGCTTTTACTCTTTCAAAAACCAATTCTTCATCCAAAGGAATGATGGTTCTCAAATCGATTACTTCTACTTTACCGCCGAAGTTTTTCACGGCTTCTTTTGCCCAGTAAACACCCATTCCGTAAGTGATTACGACAACAGTATTTCCTTTTTTAATTTCATTTTCGTCAGCTTCGATGATCACTTTTCCTTTTCCGAAAGGTAAAATATAATCTTCAGCAGGTTCGATGGTTTTTGCATCTTCAGTTCCCGGAACTTTGCTCCAGTAAAGACCTTTATGTTCAAGCATGATCACAGGATTCGGATCATAATAAGCCGCTTTTAACAGACCTTTAAAGTCGGCTGCATTGCTTGGATAAGCGATTTTAATCCCCTTTATATTGGCTAAAATACTTTCAACGCTTCCACTATGATAAGGTCCGCCGCCACCATAAGCTCCGATCGGGACTCTTATAATATTGCTTACAGGGAATTTTCCGTTGCTTAAATAATTTGACTTTGAAATCTCCGTAATCAACTGATTGATTCCCGGATAAATATAATCAGCAAACTGTACCTCAACAATTGGTTTTAAACCAACAGCACTCATTCCCGTGGTTGAACCAATAATATAAGCTTCCTGAATTGCCGTATTAAAAACTCTTTTGCTCCCGAATTTTTTTCCTAAAGTCACCGTCTCCCGGAAAACTCCGCCAATTCTTTCGCCAACATCCTGTCCGTACAACAAAGCTTCGGGATGTTTCCACATAATCTCCTGGATTGCGTGAATGGCTGCGTCAACCATTACTATTTTTTCTCCACCCTCCGGTTCACGGGTTCCCACCTCTTCTGTAATCGGAGTCGGTGCAAAAATATGTTGCATCACCGTTTCAGGCTTTGGATCTTCAGCTTTTTGAGCCCTTTCGAAGGCTTCTTCGGCTTCTAATCTTGCCTTTTTGGTGATTTGCTTTAATAATTCTTCGTCTGTACCAGATTCCAGCAATTGATTTCTAAGGATTTCTCCCGGATCTTTTGCTCTGTGTTTGGATAAATCTTCTTCATCTCTATAGAATTCTCTTCTCACTCCGGAAGTATGGTGGCCAATCAAAACTGTTTTTGCGCAAACTACTAAAGGTTTTCTTTCAGTTCTCACAAAATCTACCGCTTTTTTCATCACTTCAAAACTTTCAGCGAAGTCAGTTCCGTCAACTCTCATTCTTCCCAAACCTTCAAATCCGGCTACAAAATCGTAAGCGTCACAAGTTCTTGCTTCTTCTTTGGTTACAGAGATTCCCCATTCATTATCCTGAACAAGGAAAATGATTGGAAGCTGATGTAAAGCCGCAAATTGCAAAGCTTCACTCACTTCACCTTCAGTCACAGAATTGTCGCCCAGGCTGCAGATGACCACAGGATTGTTTTTAAATTGCTCTAAATTAAAATCCTGAATATATTTGATTCCCTGTGCAACTCCGGTGGTAGGAATGGTCTGCATTCCCGTTGCTGAACTTTGGTGAATGATCTTCGGCATATTTTCGTTTCTGCTCGAAGGGTGAGAATAATACGATCTTCCGCCCGAAAAAGGATCATCAGCTTTTGCCAGTAGCTGAAGCATTAACTGATAAGGTTCAAAACCAATTCCTAATAAAATACTTTCGTCTCTGTAATATGGAGAAATCCAGTCTTCTTTTTTTAGCTGATAAGCAGTTGCCAGCTGAATGGCTTCGTGCCCTCTCGAAGTACTGTGTACATATTTACAGATATTTCTGTTTTCTTCATAAATATCTGCCATTGCTTTCGCAAGCATCATGTGATTGTAAGCCTTAAGTAAAATATCCTGAGAAACTTTTTCGTGAAGTGTATTTTCCATAGAAAGCAAAGATAAACATATTTTGGATTTTGAAAAATAATTACCTAACAATTGATAGGGAAGATTATTTTCAGTAACAAAGTTTGAACGAAGTTGGTATGAAGTCTACTTTTTTCCAATACTTTTTTCTGAAACAGTATTTAATACAACCCTTCCAGCGTTTTAAACGCTGGAAGGGTTACCCAAAATTGCTATAAAAACCAAAAAATACATTAACTTTACATTCTTTTTTAAATAAAAGTCAGAGATAATTTATGTATTTAGTTTTTGACACAGAAACCACAGGTTTACCGAAAAATTTCAACGCACCGCTTTCAGATTCAGACAACTGGCCAAGAATGGTTCAGATTGCATGGCAACTGCATGATGATGATGGTGTCTTGCTTGAAAACCAGGATTATATAATTAAGCCGGAAGGTTATGATATACCATTCAACGCCGCAAGAATTCACGGAATTACTACAAAAATAGCCAACGAAGAGGGGCGTGATCTTCAGGAAATTTTAGAGGAATTTGCTGAAGTTCTCAAAAGAGTACGAGTTGTCTCCGGGCACAATGTTGAGTTCGATTACAACATTGTCGGTGCAGAATTTTTCAGGAAAAACATCAAAGATAATCTTCAGGAAAAGCCGAAAGCAGATACCATGATTCTGGGAACAGATTATTGTCAGCTCGGAGGTGGAAGAGGAGGGAAATACAAATCTCCGAAACTGGAAGAATTGTATGAAAAATTGTACGGTCACAAGTTTGATGAAGCGCACAACGCTGCAGCCGACGTGAATGCCACGGCTCAGGTTTTTTTTGAAATGATGCGTATCGGAATTATTCCTGCTGAGGTTTTGAAAACTTCTGAGGATCAATTGGCGTATTTTAAAACGCTTCATCCCAATCCGATCAAACCTTTTGAGATCGTTATCAGAAGGCAGGTTGCAGATTTTAATAACAAGAAAAAACAATCTGATGTAGGAAGCATTGATGATATTGATCTAGGACGATACTTCAATTTCGACAATAAAAGTGTTTTTTCAACGTTGACGGCAACTTCCAGCATTAATGATTTAATTAAAAAAGCTGCCGAAGAAAATTTCCCTGCCGTCGGAATGGTTGATCTCGGAAATATGATGGGGGCCTTCAAATTTGTTTCTGCTGTAGAATCTGCCAATTCTGACCGTTCAAAAAAACACAAAGAATATTTAGCAAAAAAACAGGAAGCGGAAGAAAACGGAACGGAATTTAACGAGACCGAACCTGTTTCAGAACCTTTGATTCCTGTCGTGGGCTGTGAATTTTTTATTTCAGACCGTTACGAGCAAAAGCAATTTACAAAAGATGATCCGGACAGAAGAACGCAGGTCGTTTTGCTGGCGAAGGATTTTAACGGATATAAAAATTTAGCAAAACTTTCAAGTATCGGGTTTTTAAAAGGATTCTATTTCGGAGTTCCGAGGATCAGCCGTGAATTGATTGCTGAATATAAAGAAGGATTGATTGCTCTTACCTCCGGTATCAACGGAGATATTCCCGATGCGATCTTAAATACAGGAGAACAGAAAGGAGAGGAACTTTTCAGATGGTGGAAAGATACTTTTGAAGATGATTTTTATGTTCAGATTCAGAATCATAAACTTCCAGAAGAAGAGCATTTAAATGATGTACTCTTACATTTTGCAGATAAATATCAAGTTAAAATTTTAGCACAAAACCAAACTTATTACACCGATAAAGACGATTCTAATATTCAGGATATTGTAAGCTGCATCAAAGATGGTGAGAAGCTGACAACACCTGTGGGGAAAGGTTTTGGTAAGAGAAGGGGATTGGCAACAGGAGAATATTATATTAAAAATTCGCATGAGATCAAGGAAGCTTTTCTGAATTATCCTGATGCTTTTGATGCCTATGAAGAATTTACGGCAAAATTCAGTCCTTACACTTTAAAAAGAGATGTACTGCTTCCGAAATTTGAAATACCGGAAGAATTTATTTGTGAAGAGGATGAGATTGATGGCGGAAAGCGCGGTGAAATGGCTTATTTGACACACCTGACGTATGAAGGTGCGAAAAAGAGGTATGTTGAAACCGGAATTACCCCGGAAATCAAAGAACGTCTTGATTTTGAACTTGAAGTTGTCGCTAATACAGGTTATCCCGGTTACTTTCTGATTGTACAGGATTTTTGTAATGAAGCCCGTAAAATGGGAGTCTGGGTGGGTCCCGGTCGTGGTTCTGCAGCTGGTTCAGCGGTTGCCTATTGCACCGGAATTACCAATGTTGATCCCATTAAATATGATCTCCTTTTTGAGAGATTTCTAAACCCGGAAAGGATTTCGATGCCCGATATTGATATTGATTTTGATGATGAAGGTCGTGATAAAATCATCAAATGGGTGGTTGAAAAATACGGTAAAAATCAGGTAGCTCAGATTATTACTTATTCGGTTTTAGGTGGGAAATCTGCGATTAAAGATGCGGGAAGAGTTTTGGATTTGCCAATTCCCGATACCAACAATATTGCAAAATTGATTCCGCCAAGTCCGGGAATGAATATTGCGAAAGCTTTAGCAAAATATGATAAGCTGAAACCTGAAGATCAGATGTTGGTCGACGAGATGAAGTTTGTTTTGGGTAATCCCGATGATCCTCGGCATGATGTTTTGGGAAGTGCCAAAAAGATGGAAGGCTGTATCAGAAATACAGGGATTCACGCTTGTGGAGTAATTATCACGCCTGAAGATGTGAGTAATCTGGTTCCTGTGACGATTGCGGCTAAAGATGCAGATATTTTAGTTTCTCAGTTCGACAACTCGGTTGCGGAAAGTGCGGGGCTGTTGAAGATGGACTTTTTGGGACTTAGAACATTGACGATCATCAAAGACGCTTTAAAATTAATTAAACAAAGACATCATATAGATATCGATCCGGATACAATCCCTTTGGATGATGCAAAAACATATCAGTTATTTAAGGAAGGAAGAACGGTCGGAATTTTCCAGTATGAAAGTCCGGGAATGCAGAAATATATGCGAGAACTGAAACCAACGGTTTTTGCCGATCTTATTGCGATGAATGCATTGTATCGTCCCGGTCCGATCAAATATATTCCAAACTTTATCAACAGAAAGCACGGAATTGAAGAAATCGTTTACGATTTACCCGAAACTGAGGAATACTTAAAAGAAACCTACGGAATTACTGTTTACCAGGAGCAGGTAATGCTTTTATCTCAAAAATTAGCCAATTTCACGAAAGGTGAAGCCGATACGCTGAGAAAGGCGATGGGTAAAAAGCAGATTGAGGTTTTGAATAAAATGTATCCAAAGTTTATTGAAGGCGGAAGAAAAAATAATCTGGATGAAGGACCTTTAGAAAAAATATGGAACGACTGGAAAGCCTTTGCAGAATATGCTTTCAACAAATCTCACTCCACCTGTTATGCTTTAATTGCTTATCAGACTGCATATTTAAAGGCGAATTATCCTGCAGAATATATGGCGAGTGTGATGAGTAATAACATTAACAACACCGACTCGATCACAATGTTTATGGAGGATTGTAAAAGTATTGGTGTAGATGTTTTAGGACCCGATGTGAACGAATCTCAGTATAAATTTTCGGTAAATGAAAAAGGTCAGATCCGTTTTGGGTTGGGAGCAATTAAAGGAATCGGGGAAGGACCGAGTGAAGCTATTACGAAAGAAAGATTAAACGGAAGATTTAAAAATATTTATGATTTTTTTGAAAGAATCTTACCTTCCCAAATGAATAAGAGAGTTGCTGAAAGTTTGGTTCTGGCAGGAGCTTTTGATGAATTTAATATGTATCACAGAGGTCAGTATTTTGATATTGATATGGCAGGAAGAACGAATCTTGAACGACTCATCAGATACGGACAGAGTTTTCAGGAAAGTAAAAATGAGATGGAAAATTCTCTTTTCGCAGACTTTGCCGAAGAGGTTCAGATCGAGCAGCCAAAATTAGCACCTTGCCCGGAATGGCCGAATATGCATAAATTAAACAAAGAAAAAGAAATCATCGGTTTCTATCTTTCTGCGCATCCTTTGGATGAATTCAAATATCATTATCAGTTTATGCAGGGTAAACTGTCAAAAAAAGCGGTATTGGAAAAAGAAGATGAGGTAAAAGTAGTGATTGATGAGGCTCCGATTCTGGAAGTTGATGACAAAGATGAAACGGCAGATATTACAGAAATCGTTTCTGACGATATTGTCGCCGGAGAAGAGGAAATTATTGAAGAAGCTGTTAAAAAAGCTGAGCCAAAAGGTAATTTCGGGTTTTTAAATCTTGATGAAGTTGATGCTTATAAAGAGCAGGCTTTTGCGAATAAACCTGCAGAACTGTTTGAAGAAAAAAAGAAAGACTGGAAAACCCTTCAGAAAGAAAGAGAAAATGGGGGTGGCGGAAAAGAATTTACCGTTGCCGGTCTGATTACTGAATATGTGGTAAAAGATGGTTTTAAAAGTGGAGAGAAAGTGGCATTTTTAACCTTAGAAGATTACTCAGGATCATACTCTTTCCGATTGGGCGACCGTGATTATATGAGATTAAAAGAAAAACTGGAAGTACAGCGTTTCGTTATTTTAAAAATAAAATTTGCACAGGTGAAAGATGGTCGGGTTTTCGTAAATGTTGTCGACGTTATCGAACTTCAGGAAGCATTTGAAAAGTTTGCAAAAAGTATTTCTTTGGTAATGGATATTATGGATTTCAGAAAAGAAGACCTTGAGTTTTTCAGAAATGTACTTGATCAGAATAAAGGTGATCAGAAGTTTAAATTTTTCATTAAAAACCCTGAAGAAGATTCTCATATTGAATTACAATCGATGAAGTATTCTGTTGATTTAAACGGTGATTTGATTAAAGAAATTCAGTTATTGAATAAATATGAGTTTTATCTCAATTGATTGTTGACTAAAATTCTTCAAAAAGCGACTTTTTTAGTCGCTTTTTTTGTTTATAATGATAATAAATTACAATCTTACATGGATAAATCCATTGTTGTTGATTTTTTTTGTATCAAATTAATGTGTTGGAAATCAATATATTGTAAATTTAATTCTAGTAAGTAATTAAATGGATGTTTAAATTATATTTAATTGTTTTTTAGTATTTATGTGTTTTAGATAAAAAATTAGGATAATTTTTGATAGATATTTCAAATATTTAGTAATTTAACTCCCTAATTTTAATTGAACTAAGTATGAAAAAATTAAATCTATTCTTTCTACTTTTAATGAGTTTATTAACTTATCAAAAGTATTGGGGACAAGCCTACACTGTTCCGGTTTGTAACGGAACAATTGGGACGAACAGCTATGGAGCGCCAAATAGTAATGCGACATTAAATTCTAAGAGTCGTGGAGCTTTTATTATTCCGGCATCACAATTAACGGCTATAGCTAATAATTCAATTACATCAACGTATTTGAAAAGGTATACTGCATCAGGAACCCTAAATGCTGATGCTAATTTCAAAATCTATTTGATGAATACCACTGCTACTGATTTTGGGTCAGGAGCGTTAGATTGGGCTACTGCAATTACCGGGGCAACATTGGTGTATGATTCTAATCCTCAAACTGCTGTAGGAAACTCTGCTGGTTTTAAACAATTTGTTCATTCGGTCAACTTTCCTTATACCTCAGGAAGTAATCTTGCCGTATTTACAGAATACAGCCAAACTACAGCGCAAGCTGCAACAATTAACTGGGAATATGAATATTCTTCCCCATGTGTAAATACAAGTAATAGCAATACAACAAAATATGTAACAACAACTTCAGCGTTTGGAGCTACTCTTACTTCATCAGATTACAGAAGACCTCATATTGCATTTGATGTGCCTCCGACCTCCGCTCCGAGTTGTACTACGCTGACTTTCCCTACTGCAGGAGCGATAAACGTTCCTTACTCTCCGACTTTGACATGGAATGCAGTTTCAGGGGCTGGTGCAGCATCAAGCTATAAATTAAGAATTGGAACAACTCCGGGTGGAGCTGATATTGTTGCTAATACTAATATTGGTAATGTAACTTCGTATGCTCTTTCAAATCTTACGGCTTCTACAACATATTATGTAACAATTACTCCTGTCAATATACTTGGTGAAGCTTCAGGGTGTACGGAAACTTCATTTACTGTAGCAGGTCCTCCTGTTAATGATAATTGTGCTAATGCTACTACCTTAACTGTGAATTCAGATATGAATTGTGGGGTAACTACAGCAGGAAATACTTTAGGGGCAACTAATTCGGGGATTACTATGGTGTCTCCGTGTAGTACAACGGCTGTTGGTGATGATGATGTTTGGTATTCCTTTGTAGCTACATCTGCAACACATGTTGTTACCTTGACAAATGTTGTTTCTACAGGAACTACAAGTACTACAGATGCATATTTTCAAGTATTAAGTGGTGCTTGCGGTTCTCAGGCTAGTGTACTTTGTTCAGATCCAAATGCTGCACTGGTAACGGGTTTAACTGCTGGGCAGACTTATTATATAAGAGTGTTTACATTTGGTGAATCTAACGCAGGAGGTAGAAATATTAGCTTTAATATTTGTGTAGGAACACCGCCGCCGCCGCCAGCAAATGATAATTGTTCAGGTGCGACATCTTTAACAGTAAGTACCGGATCTTTATGTGCTAATCCTGTAGCCGGAACTACTTTATCTGCTACGGATTCTGGCATTGCTGTTTCTCCATGTACAGGAACGGCAGATGATGATGTTTGGTATTCATTTGTAGCTACCTCTGCAACGCATACTGTGGCTTTGACAAATGTTGTATCTGTAGGAGTTACTTCCTCAACGTCACTATACCTACAGGTTTTAGGTGGTACTTGCGGGTCATTAACAAGTATTATTTGTGATACATCTTCTGCTACACCCGCACAGCTTACAGGTTTAACGGTTGGTAATACTTACTATATAAGAGTTTATAATAGTAATGGAGCGGGTTATGCCAATTCGTTTAATATTTGTGTTACTACTCCAGTTGCGCCGGCAAATGATAACTGTGCAAATGCTGTTACATTGACTGTGAATCCTGATCTTTTATGTGGTGTTACAACTGCCGGAACTACATCTAGTGCAACGAATTCATCTGTTGCGGTTTCTCCTTGTACAGGAACGGCAGATGATGATGTTTGGTACTCTTTTGTAGCAACAAATGCATCGCATATTATTGCTTTATCAAATGTAATTTCTACGGGAAGTACATCTTCTACAAGTTTATATACTCAAGTATTTAGTGGAGCGTGTGGAACATTAACAAGTGTTGTTTGTGGTACCTCAACCTCTACAACTGCTACTGGTTTAACATTAGGGCAAACTTATTATGTGAGAGTCTATAACAGTAATGGTGCAGGATATAGCAATAGTTTTAATATCTGTGTAGGAACACCACCACCACCGCCAGCAAATGATAATTGTTCAGGTGCAATTGGTTTAACTCCAGGAGCAACTTTCGTTCAGAATGCTATAACAGGAACAACAGTGAGTTCTGCTAATACACCAGCTTTAACAGCAAGTTGTTTAGCTACACCAACAAATGTTGGAGGAAATGTATGGTATAGTGTAATTGTGCCTGCTTCAGGTAATTTAACAATTGAAACAGATGCAGTTACAGGTTCGCCTTTATTAGATACGGTTGTATCTGTGTTTGCAGATTGTACATCAACCACATCTTTAGGTTGTAACGATGATGATGGAAATGGTAATTTTTCTAAATTGGTATTAACGGGTCAAACTCCAGGAGCTACCTTGTATATAAGTGTTTGGAGATTTTCAACTGCAATTGATGGTGCTTTTCAAATTTCAGCTTACGATGCGAGTTTATCGACATCAGAAGTGGTAAAAGTGAATGAAAAGATCAAAGTTTATCCAAATCCATTTGCTGATTTATTAAATATTTCAGATGTAGCTAATGTGAAATCAATTTTAGTAATGGATATTGCAGGAAGAATAGTGAAAACTATAGAAAAACCAAGTTCTACTCTTCAGTTAGGAGAATTGAAATCAGGAATGTACATAGTTGTTCTTAATATGAATGATGGTTCTAGACAAACTATAAAGGCAATTAAAAAATAATATTGCACTTTTAAATATTAATCAATAGCGGCTATTTATAGCCGCTATTTTTTTGAATTATTATAATTAGGCAATGTTTAAGGAAATTATTATTTTCTGGTATTTAATATGGTTAAGTAATTCTTGATTAAAATATATTAATTGTTCTTTGAAAAATTAGTTAAAAAAATCAAATGTTTGTTTGGAAATATTTAGTAGATTTTATTATTTGTTGAAATTTGTATAAAAATTTAAGATAATTTTCAATGTATATTACAAATATTTAGTAATTTCGCCCCCTAATTTTAATTTAACTAAGTATGAAGAAAATTTTACTAACGTACCTTTTATTTATAGGTGCATTTATCTCTGCTCAGGTCACCTTGGGATCTGGTACTACAAGTGGGGGAGTATCCACGTCAGTTGCTACTGTACCTTGGAGTACGTATTATGGCTACAGCTATACTCAGCAGATCTTGACAAAAACCGATATAAACGCAGATGCTGCAGGAAGTATAACGGGGCTCAAGTTTTATTTGGGAGCATCACAAGTAATTACTAACTCAAATGAAGTTGTAGTTTACGTAGGGTTAACAAACAAAACAAATTTCTCTTCCACAACCGACTGGATTCCTACAACTTCACTTACACAGGTTTTTAGTGGAGTAGCAACCAATAACGCAGGAGTTGTGGAAATTACTTTTTCAACACCATTTGCTTATGATAACGTAAATAATTTGGTAATTGCTGTAGATGAAAATAAATCTGGAGATGACGGCGGAGAACATTTTTACACGTATTCAAATGGATCTAATAAGACTTTGTATTATAGAAGCGACTCTACAAACCCTAATCCGGTATCAATTACACAAACTGGTACAAGATCTGCAACACAGTCTGTTGTTACTTTACTTGGTCTTACTCCTAGTCCTGTTCCTAGCTGCCCTTCAGTTACTTCGCCAGCTGCCGCTGCAACAGGTGTTTCTGTCACTCCGACAATAACTTGGGGAGTAATAGGTAATGCAACAGGTTATAAACTTTCGGTTGGTACAACAGCCGGAGGAACTGATGTAATAAATAGTCAAGATCTGGGTAATGTGACTAGCTTTGTTTTTTCGACGTCGCTTGAATATAATAAGCAATATTTTTATAAGGTAACTGCTTACAATGGAACTATTCCGTCAGTAAATTGCGTGGAAAGATCATTCACTACTGTAAATATACCATGTCCTGCTGTTTCTGCTCCTATAGCAAATGCAACAGACGTCCCATTGTCTCCTTCGATCACATGGGCTGCTATAAATGGAGCTACTGGTTATAAAATTAAAGTTGGAACAACAACAGGAGGTACAGATGTTGTAAATAATCAGGATGTTGGAAATGTACTGACGTATTCTTTTGCTACACCATTAAATTCATCTACTAAGTATTATTATACCGTAACTTCTTATAATGCTACAACTTCTTCTACAAGTTGTACAGAACGAAACTTTACTACAATTTGTACGGCGATTACAGCTCCATATGCAGAAAACTTTGATACTACTGCTGTAGGAACTTCTACAAATACCAATGCGCCTACTTGTTGGAGATATCTTGAGCCATCTGGATGGGCTGGATATGGATATGTGAGTACGACTGCTTTCACATCTGCACCTAATGGCTATTATATATATAGTGATGCTGCAAGTACAGGAGGCGGAATGTTAGTGTCTCCACAGACTACAAATTTGACAAACGGAAACAATAGAGTTCGTTTCTCTGCAAATGCTGGCGGAAGTTCATATACTATGGAAGTTGGAACTTTATCAGATCCTACTGATGCAAGTACGTTTGTTGCTATTGGTAGCCCAATAAATTTAACAACAACACTTACTCAATATACTGTAAATATTCCTGCAGGAACAAATCAGTATTTAGCTCTAAGACATGCAGGAGGTGGTACTTATAGATCTGTTCGTTTTGATGATATTAGTATTGAGCCGATTCCGGCTTGTTTAGAGCCAACAGCGGTTGTTGCGTCAGCTATTACTACTAATAGTGCTACTTTAGCTTGGACTGCACCTTCAACTGTACCTGCAAGTGGATATAATATTTATTATAGCACTACTAATACGGCTCCAACGGCTACAACAACACCAACATTAAGTGTTACAGCAACAACAACACCTCTGTCTCCACTTACTCCAGCAACAACTTATTATGTTTGGGTAAGATCAAATTGTGGTTCAAGTCAATCTCCTTGGACGACTATAGTAACATTTACAACTTTAGCACTACCACCAGCAAATGACAATTGTACAGCTCCTACATCAATAACTCCAGGTGCTGCATTTGCTCAAAATCCTGTAACCGGAACTACTATAGGTGCTACACTTACAAGTGATACTACAGCTACAACAGCTTGTCAAACAACAAGGTTTGCTGATACTTGGTATTCAGTAGTTGTACCTGCAAGTGGAAATATTACTATCGAAACTAAATCAGTAGTAGGATCTTCTGTTACAGATACAGTTTTAGGTGTTTATACGGGTTCTTGTGGCACTTTAACTTCTGTAGGTTGTGATGATGATAGTTCTACTGACGGAAACTTCTCACTTTTAAACTTAACAGCTGCAAATGGAATTACTCCAGGTCAAACTCTACTAATAGGTGTTTGGAATTATAGTTCTGCAAATAACGGTACTTTCCAAATTTCAGCTTATGATGCAAGTTTGTCAACTTCAGAAGCTGGTAAGATTAAGAATAACCTTACAGCCTATCCAAATCCATTTGCTGATGTATTAAACATCTCAGATGTGAAAAATGTAAAATCTGTATCGGTTATTGATATTGCTGGAAGATTGGTAAAAACTATAGAAAAACCAAGTTCAGCTCTTCAGTTAGGAGAATTGAAATCAGGAATGTATATGGTTGTTCTTAATATGAATGATGGTTCTAAGCAGACTATCAAAGCAATTAAGAAATAATATTTTCGAAATATTTTATTATAGAGGTAGTCATTTGGCTACCTCTTTTTTATGTACACACTAATGTAATTTAGATGTTTGTGATGTAATGTAATTTTAATATTATTTAATAGTATCCGTATAATAAAAATAATTTTATTTTGGTTATTCAATAGTTTTTTTATAAATTTCGTTATAAATTCAAAAAAAATATATATTTAAATGAAAAAAGCTTACTTTTTGGTGTTTGTCCTGTCTGTAATAGGCATTAGCGCACAAACCTACTGTACACCCGATTATACAAGTGGATGTAGTGGAGGTGATCAGATAGACGATTTTACAATTTCTACAGCAGGATTTAGTCATCTTGGTACGGGATGTTCTTCAGGAACTTACGGTGATTATTATGCAACACAGACTATTACTCTTGCTCCGACTGTCACTTATTCTTTTTCTGCAACGCATGCTTACGAAGGTCAGTATGTGAAAATTTGGGCAGATTTTAACAATGACGGTACTTTTGATGAATCAACAGAACTTATTGGTTCAGGATCAAGTGGTGCTACTATGACTACAAATGGTACAATTACTTTACCTTCGGCAGTTACAGCAGGTATTTACAGGCTCAGAGTTGCAGACCGTTGGAATACGGCACCAATACCTTGCGATACTAGTGGTTATGGAGAAGCGCATGATTATAAACTTATTGTGACTGCGCCGCCTACTTGTATTGCACCATCAGCTTTGACTACTTCAAATATAACTGCGACCAGTATCAGTCTCTCATGGACGGCGCCATCTACAGTACCTACATCCGGATATGATATTTTCTACAGCAATACGGGTGTTGTTCCAAATGCTGCTACTGTTCCAAATATGAATTCTTCTATACCGAGTGCTACAATAACTTCACTTACTCCGGGTAGTAATTATTGTGTCTGGGTACGGTCAAAATGTACGGCAACAGATGCGAGTGTATGGATCAGTACCTGCTTTGTAACTGCATGTGTTGCTGCAAACGTACCTTACTCGCTAAATTTTGAAAACACTACACCTCCGGCAATGCCGATTTGTACAGCTGTTACCAATGCCGGAGCAGGTAATAATTGGGTTATTGCTAATGATCCGGGAAATGGTTTTACTGATAATACGCTAACTTATTACTATAATTATCAGGAAGCAGCCAACTCGTGGTTTTTTACTCAGGGGATAAATTTGGTTGCCGGTACAACTTATAGAATAAAATATAAGTATGGTAATAACAGCGCCAGTTATTCTGAAAAAATGAAAGTTACTTACGGTAGCGCACCAACATCTGCTGCACAGACGAATGTTTTGCATGATTACACAAATATCATTGATGTTTTAAATCCTGTGACAGATTTTTATACATTTACTCCTGCATCAAGCGGTGTGTATTATTTTGGATTCAATGTTTATTCGGATGCAAATATGTTTAATTTGTATGTTGATGACATTCTTGTAGAGGTTAATCCGTCTTGTATTGAGCCAACTGGTTTGTCAGTAACAGCGGTTACAGCATTTACTGCCACAGCAAATTTTACTGCTACAACTCCTGCGCCATCTATTGGATACGAATATTATTTATCAACAACCAATACGCCTCCTACTTCAGCAACGGTTGCTACAGGAACTGCGAACAGTACAGCCATAAGTCTTACATCATTAGTTTCATCTACCACATATTATATGTGGGTACGCTCAGTATGTACTGCGACAGATAAAAGTGCATGGTCATCTGTTGCTACTTTCACAACCGAATCGTTCTGTCCGGTTGTTACAGGTCCTGCAGATGGTATTATCAATACGCCGCTAACTCCTACGATCAGCTGGACAGCTATGACGGGAGCTACAGGATACAGAATAACGGTAGGAACTACATCAGGAGGTTCGGATGTTCTGAATAATGTTGATCTAGGTAATGTTACTTCTTATACATTTAGTGCTCCTTTGGCAAATAATGTTGAGTATTTTTATATCATTAATGCTTATGGAGCAGGTGTTACCTCAACCTCTTGTTCTGTGAGAAGCTTCACTACAGCATGTGCGGCAATTACGCCAAATTATACAAATGACTTCACAAGTATTACTACTTCTTGTTGGGGGCAGGCTTCGGGAGGTTCTGTAAGTGGCGGATCAACCGGTAACAGCAGTAATTGGGAAGAAGACGGATTCCTTAATAATGGAACAACCGGAGCTGCTAAAATCAATTTATATTCTAACAATAAAACGGGTTGGTTGATTTCACCTACTTTCAATTTATCAGGAGCTTCTTATGATCTTAAATTTGATTATGGGATGACAATATGGAATACAACAAATGCTTCAACTCTTGGCTCTGACGATGTAATACAAGTTTTGATGTCAAATGACAACGGATCAACCTGGACGGCTATTCAAACATGGAATGCATCTACAGTGATCTCCAATACTTCTACTCAGTTTACATATACTGTAACTGGCGGAACCAATCAAATGAAATTTGCTATTTTCGCTACGGAAGGTGCAGTAGATGATCTGGAAGATAATGACTTCTTTGTTGATAATTTTGCAGTTACTCAGTCATCATTATCTACAGTAGAAAATTCTTTAACTCAAAACAGCATAAAAGCATATCCTAATCCATTCTCAGATGTTTTAAATATCTCAGATGTAAAGAATGTGAAATCAATTTCTGTGGTTGATATTGCGGGTAGAGTAGTTAAGACATTTGAGAAGCCAAGCTCTGATCTTCAATTACGAGAACTGAATTCAGGAATGTATTTGGTGGTACTTACCATG
Source organism: Chryseobacterium sp. DT-167 (assembly GCF_058310155.1). Classification (NCBI taxonomy): domain Bacteria; kingdom Pseudomonadati; phylum Bacteroidota; class Flavobacteriia; order Flavobacteriales; family Weeksellaceae; genus Chryseobacterium; species Chryseobacterium sp. DT-167. The sequence goes on from NZ_JBZEEQ010000001.1 coordinate 239,867, forward strand.
ACTGATGGTTCCAAGCAGACAATTAAAGCAATTAAAAAATAAATACTTAAATAGCTTTTAAATTTAATAATGACGGTCTTTTGATCGTCATTATTGTTTTTGTAACTAATTATTCTTGAAAAATTAAAATCATAAATCGTTAGAATGTCATAAATTCGTATTCATATAGTTAAATGTGTTCGGTTATGAGAAAATTTTTACTTTTATGCCTGTTTTTGTTAAATATGGCTTTAAATGCCCAGATTACTTTGGGTGCGGGAAGTACTGCAGTTGGTGTTGCACCAATAAGTACTTATTATGAATACTCGTATGTTCAGCAAATCTTCACAAAAAATGAGATCAATGCAAATGCAGCGGGAAATATTACAGGTCTTAAGTTTTATCTGAGTCCGTCATCAAGCATTACCAATTCTTCAAGTTGGGTAATATATTTGGGAACCACTTCAAAAACTACTTTCACCTCCGGCTCAGACTGGATTCCTGTCTCTCAGCTCACGCAGGTTTTTTCAGGAACTGTTACCAGCGTAAACGGAGTTGTAACAATTGTTTTCCCGGTACCTTTTGCCTATAATAATTTAAATAACTTGGTAGTTGCAGCCGAAGAAAATTCTGCAGGCTATGATGAGAATGGTTTTGATGATGCTTTTTATGGGTATAATTCAACTCAAGGCTCAGTTTTATCTTATCAGAATGATAATACGAATCCAAATCCTTCATTTCCTCCGGGCGGATCTTTAGATAACAAAAAATCTGTGATTACTTTTAATGGTTTAAATGCAAGTTCAACGATTGCTTGTCCGGATGTTAGTTATCCTTCCAATAATGCAAATTATATCCCGTTGTCACCGACTGTCGAATGGAATACAGTCACGGGAGCGACAAGCTATAAAGTTTCTGTGGGGACAACGAGTGGTGGTTCAAATGTCGTCAATCAACAATCTGTTACTACCAATAGTCTTTTAATTCCGGTAACTTTAGCATCAAACACCATTTATTATATAAAAGTAGTTGCGGTAAATGCTTCAGGGGAATCACAGGGATGCTCATCAGTGATGTTTAGAACAACACCGGGACAGCCTGCAAACGATGAATGTGCCAATGCAATTACATTAACGGTTAATCCTAATGCAGTCTGCACAGCTTCTACACAAGGTTATACTTTAGGAGCAACAAGTTCAGGGCTGGCTCCCGCTCCTTGTTATGGAGATCCTGATGATGATGTCTGGTTTAAATTTGTTGCTACGGCTGCTTCACATAAAATTTCTCTTAATAATATTGAATCCATAGGTACAACTGACAATGATGATCTTTATTTTCAGGTTTTTAGCGGAGTCTGTGGTAATTTGAGCAGTATTTTATGTTCCGATCCGGCTTCTTCTATGGTTACAGGGTTGACTGTTGGAGCAACTTATTATGTCAGAGTTTACAGTTATGATGGTGCAGGGAGCAATCAGAGTTTTAATATTTGTGTCGGAACGATTCCGCCGCCGCCAGTTAACGATGCGTGTTCCGGAGCTTTGTCGGCAACATCTTTTCCATATTCTTATACTCAAACTGATGCTTTAGGAGCTACTAATAATTCAGGATTTTTAACAACCTGTACAGACGGAATGAATGACGGAACATGGTTTAGCTTTGTGGGAAATGGGGGTAATGTTGATGTTATTGTATCATTGCCGGTAGGAAGTTCTTTTGATCCACAGGTTGGTGTGTTTACAGGAAGCTGTACTTCACTTACTTGTATAGATACTGAAGACAGTGGCGGTGATGGTGAAACGGAAATACTTTCTGTACCTACTGTTTTAGGAACTGTTTATTATGTAAATGTTGGGCACTATGACAGCTCAGATAACGAACTGGAAGATACTTTCACAATTAATATTATATCAGATTTCCTGGCAGCTACAGAAGTTTCGCAGGTAAAGACTAAAATGAAAGTTTATCCAAACCCATTTTCTGAGGTGATTAATATATCAGATGCTGAAAATGTAAAATCTGTCTATGTAATTGATATGGCAGGAAGAACTTTAAAAACAATAGAAAATCCGGATTCAGTCATCCATTTAAATAATTTGGAATCCGGGATGTATATTTTAACTTTAATAATGAAAGATGGCTCTAAGCAATCTTTAAAAGTTATTAAAAAATAAATTAGATAAAATAAACTAATAAAAAAGGATGCAGGTAAAATAATTATCTGCATCCTTTTTATATGTATAAAAACTGATTCTATTCTGAAGGTGGTACTGGTTTTATGTCTCCCGTATTCATTAGGTCAAATACAGTCGGGAAAAACATAACGAGTATAAAATAGATAATGATCATCAAGATAACTAAAGCGAATAAGATAATCACTAAACTGTTGGGCTTGTTTTTCTTTTGTGGTTCCATGATTTTTGAGATATTTAGATTAATAGATTATTTGATAAGAAATACTATGCTAATTTCTTGCCACATTGTTTGCAATACCTTGCATCATCATCAATATCTTCATTTCCGCAACGTTCGCAGATCAATTCCAGGTTCTGTCTTTTGTTTCTCATTTCGGCAGTGACAATTCCTGTGGGAACTGCAATGATAGAATAACCGGCCAACATGAGTATCACCGCAAAAAATTTTCCCATGGGTGTAATCGGAGAAACATCACCATATCCTACAGTCGTTACCGTTACTACAGCCCAATAAATCGATTGCGGAATTGTCTCAAAACCGGGTCTTCCGCCTTCCACCATAAACATCAGCGAACCTACGATCACCGAAAATATAATTAAAAATAGAAGGAAAATATAAATTTTTCTCGAACTGTTTTTTAACGCTCTCACAATGACAAAGCCGTCATTCATAAAATCCAGCAAATTAAAAATCCTGAAAATCCTCAGCATTCTCAGCATTCTGAAAATCAGAAAATATTTGGTCACAGGAAAAAAGAAGCTCAGGTAAAAAGGAACCAGTGAAAGAAAATCTATAATCCCGAAGAAGCTGAAAATATAGTGCTTTTTATTTTTTACAACAGCTATTCTCATCCAGTATTCTGCAGTAAAAATTACAGAAATGATCCATTCACAAATAATAAAATAAACATGAAACTTTTTGTCGAGCTTCGGGATACTTTCCATCATAATGATAGAAGTGCTCACAAGAATAAGAGAGAGAAGAGCGACGTCAAACAATTTGCCCAGTTTTGTATCTGAGCGGTAAATAACGCGGTACAGAAATCTTTTCCAGAGCTTATCTCCGGGAACAAGATTGTGTTCTTTCTCCATGATCAGAGTTTTTTTTAAATTTAGCAAATTATCCCTATTTTCGTAACAAACATACATAATAAAATGACAATACAAAAAGTAATTGCAGAGATAGAAAAACACATTGCCATTTCACAGGCAGAAGACTTTGATAACGTAGGACTTCTCTGTGGATTGCCCGATCGTAACGTTTCCGGGATTCTGGTTTGTCATGATGCCCTGGAAAATGTTGTAGATGAAGCAATTCACCGAAACTGTAATCTAATTGTATGTTTTCATCCTATCATTTTTTCTGGTTTGAAATCTCTTACCGGGAAAAATTATGTTGAAAGAGCTGTTTTAAAAGCAATAGAAAACAAAGTGGCGATTTATGCCATCCATACAGCTTTTGATAATGATTTTCACGGAGTGAATGCCGGAATCTGCAGTCTTTTAGGGTTAAAAAATCTGAAAATCCTTCAGCCTAAAAAAAATAATTTAAAACAATTGACTGTTTTTGTTCCAAAAGATTATTCTGAGAATGTAAAAGAAGCACTTTTCTCTGCAGGAGCCGGAAATATCGGATTTTATGACGAATGCAGTTTTAAAATAGAAGGAAAAGGAACTTTCAGACCAATTGAAGGTTCTCATCCGTTTTCTGGAGAGCAAAATGTTCGCGAAAATGCTGAAGAAGATATGATTTCTGTGATTTTTGAATCTTTTAAACAAAATCAAGTTGTTGCCGCAATGAAAGCTGCACATCCTTATGAAGAAGTTGCGTATCAGATTTATCAGCTTGAAAACGAAAATCAATATTCAGGATTGGGAATGTATGCTGAATTTGAAACTGATATGGATGAAACGGATTTCCTGAATTTTGTAAAGGAAAAATTTAATTTAAATATGATTAAACATTCAGATTTAAATCATAAAAAAATCAAAAGAGTAGGAGTTTTGGGAGGTTCCGGAGCAAGCGGAATAAAAGCTGCGCTGTCAAAAAAATGTGATGCGTATCTTACGGGAGATCTCAAATACCACGATTATTTTCTGGCAGAATCTAAAATGCTGATTTGCGACATTGGACATTACGAATCGGAGCAATTGGTAAGTCAACAATTATTTGAAATTTTGTCACAAAAATTTAGTACATTTGCAGTCTTAAAATCTAGTGAAAAAACAAACCCAGTAAATTATTTCCTATAGATATGGCAAAAATCACCGAAATTTCAGTTGAAGAAAAATTAAGAGCTTTATACGATTTGCAAATCATCGATTCAAGATTGGATGAGATCCGAAATACAAGAGGAGAGTTGCCAATCGAGGTTGAAGATCTTGAAATTGAGATTGAAGGCCTGGAAAAGAGAGCGGAAAAATTTCACGCAGAGATTAAAGAGCAGAATGATCAGATCAGCAACAAAAATGAGGTGATCAATCATGCAAAAACTTTAATCGACAAATACAAATCTCAACAGGATAACGTAAGAAACAATAAAGAATTTGAAGCTTTAGGAAAGGAAATTGAATATCAGGAACTTGAGATTCAGCTTTCTGAAAAAAGAATTAAAGAATTTGGAGCTAAGATCGGTCACAAAGAAGAAACTTTAAACGAGTTGAATTCTAAAATCGATGATCTTAAAAATCACCTTAAATTCAAAAAAGAAGAATTGGAAGGTCTGATCTCTGAAACTCAGAAAGAAGAAGAGTATCTGATCACAAAATCTGAAGAGTTTGCTTCTAAAATCGACGAAAGATTATTGGCTTCTTACCACAGAATCAGAGCTAATTCTTCCACAGGTCTTGCAGTTGTAGGTCTTGAAAGAGGTGCTCCGAAAGGATCTTTCTTTACAATTCCGCCACAAAAACAAATGGAAATCGCTCAGAGAAAGAAAATCATCATTGATGAGCATTCAGGAAAAATTCTTGTGGACGACGAGTTAGTAAACGAAGAAACTGAAAAAATGAATTCTGTAATTAAATTCTAATAAAATTTAATTCAGATTCTTTTATAAAAATAGAAAACGGCTTCAGATTTTGAAGCCGTTTTTTATTGCGGTATGTTTTTTTATTACATCATGTTTATCATTCCGGAGGAATCTCAACAATGTTTTAATTCTAAGCTGATATGCCTCTGGAATGACAAAGTGAATGTTGATATTGAATGTTAAAAACATCTAAATAGTAATCAGTGTCACTCTCCAAAAACATTAGTGCAATTTGTGTTTAGAAATAAATAAACCGTTCCAGAACTGAAACGGTTTCATTTATTTAATCATGATGATCATACATCTTGTCGTAAAGATCTTTGAACTTCTCTTTTACGGCTTTTCTTTTCAGTTTGAGAGTGGGAGTCAGAAGTCCGGCTTCGATGCTCCAGACTTCAGGAGTAAGTTCAATTTTCTTTATCTGTTCCCAGTTTCCTAAATGTTCATTGATGTCGTCAATTTCTTTTTCGATTCTCTCTTTCAGTTCAGGGCTTTTGGCAATTTCCTGTGGAGTAGATCCGATGTTGAGGTTGTTTCTCATTGCCCAGTTTTTGGCAAATTCAAAATCAGGCTGTACAAATGCGCAAGGCATTTTTTCACCATCTCCGACAACCATTACCTGCTCTATGAATTTTGAAGCTTTGGCTAAATTTTCAATCGTTTGAGGAGCAATATATTTTCCTCCGGAAGTTTTAAACATTTCTTTTTTACGGTCGGTGATCTGTAAAAATCCTTCACTGTCGATATGTCCGATATCTCCGGTTTTGAAAAATCCGTCTTCTGTGAATGTTTCTTTTGTCTGTTCTTCATTTTTAAAATAACTTTTAAATACAGAAGGTCCTTTTACGGTAATTTCCCCGTCCTCCTGAATTTTTACCGTTAAATTATCTAAAGGATGACCTACAGTTCCCACTTTCATTTTTCCAAAAGAGTTTACAGAGATTACCGGGGAAGTTTCCGTTAAGCCATATCCTTCAAGAATCGGAATTCCCGCATTTTGAAACATTAAATTTAATCTTGTTGATAAAGCTGCAGAACCTGAAACTAAAGTGATGATCTCACCTCCCAAACCTTCTCTCCACTTTTTGAAGACCAGTTTGTCGGCAATAATTTCAGAAAGACCTGAAGGTTTTGTAACTTCTTTCTTTTTCTGAATCAAATTCAAAGCCCAGAAGAATATTTTTTGTTTCAAACCGCCTGCAGAAGAACCTGTATTATAGATTTTATCATACACCTTTTCCACCAAACGCGGAACAACACTCATGTAATGTGGTTTTACTTCTTTTACGTTTTCACCCATTTTTTCGATGCTTTCAGCAAAATAAATTGAAAAACCGTTATATTGAAAAAGATAAAAAAGCATTCTTTCAAAAATATGGCAGATCGGCAAAAAGCTCAGCACTCTTGTATCTTTATAGTCTAAACTTTTCTTCTTTGGAATTCTCGGAACCGAGCCTAAAACGTTTGAAACAATATTTTCATGGGTCAGCATCACACCTTTTGGTTTTCCTGTCGTCCCTGAAGTATATATTAAGGTTGCCAGATCTTGTGTATTGATAGCTTTTGAAAGGTCTTCTACCTCAATCTGTGTAGAATCATCTTCACCAAGATCAAGAATTTCCTTCCAGTTTGCTGCTCCTGTGATGTTATCAAACGTAAAAATGCCTTGCAGAGAAGCTACATTATGCTTGATCTTCATTACTTTCGCAAGCAGCTCTTTATCTGATACAAAACAGTATTTTATTTCTGCGTTGTTGAAGATAAATTCATAGTCTTCCGGAGAAATGCTTGGGTAAACAGGCACAGAAACTACGCCGATCTGGGAAATTCCGAGATCCATTATTGCCCATTCTGTACGTGAGTTGGTAGTGATCAAAGCGATTTTATCCCCGGGTTTTATTCCCAGTTTCAAAAGACCTCTAGAGATTTTGTTTCCCTGATTGATAAATTCCTGTGTGGAAGTTTTTTGCCACTCTCCCTGATATTTTGTGGCAAACATAACATCATTTGGGAGTTTTTCTAAAGCAAAATGAGGTATATCGAATAATCTTTTAATTGTCATAATTTATTATATATTTAATAAAGAATTTAAATATAAGCATTTTTTTTATTATAAATTTAGATTTTTAAAATAAATAATTAAGTACAAAAAGATCAGTGATATATAGTGATTTTTGATATTTGTTTCAACGGTAAAACTGCATGAGTAAAGGAAAATTGGAAGTTGCGGTTACTAAATTCTATTAGTATTTTCAGATTTGGTTAAAAAGTGTAAATTTACGACCATCTAATTATAATTTTATGGACTTTAATTTATCCGAAGAACAGCTGATGATTCAGCAGGCAGCAAGAGATTTTGCACAAAACGAGCTATTACCTGGAGTAATAGAAAGAGACCGTGACCAGAAATTTCCTACTGAGCAGGTAAAAAAAATGGGAGAAATGGGACTTTTGGGAATGATGGTTGATCCTCAATACGGCGGAGCCGGGATGGACAGCGTTTCTTACGTTTTGGCAATGGAAGAGATTGCGAAAATTGATGCTTCTGCGGCGGTTGTAATGTCTGTAAATAACTCATTGGTTTGTGCGGGTCTTGAAAAATATGCATCTGAAGAGCAAAAAGTAAAATATCTTACACCTTTGGCAAGCGGTCAGGTAATCGGAGCATTTGCTTTGTCTGAGCCGGAAGCCGGTTCTGACGCAACTTCTCAGAAAACAACTGCTGAAGATAAAGGAGATTATTATCTTTTAAATGGTGTGAAAAACTGGATTACCAACGGAGGTACAGCCTCTTATTATATTGTGATCGCACAGACAGATCCTGAAAAAAAGCATAAAGGAATCAACGCTTTTATCGTAGAAAGAGGGTGGGATGGTTTTGAGATCGGACCAAAAGAAGACAAATTGGGAATCAGAGGAAGTGATACGCATTCTTTGCTTTTCAACAATGTAAAAGTGCCCAAAGAAAACAGAATTGGTGAAGACGGTTTCGGATTCAATTTTGCAATGGCTGTGTTGAACGGTGGTAGAATAGGGATCGCCTCTCAGGCTTTAGGTATTGCTTCCGGAGCTTACGAAATGGCTCTTAAATATGCAAAAACAAGAAAAGCTTTTAAGACTGAAATTATCCATCATCAGGCAATTGCTTTCAAATTGGCAGATATGGCAACTCAGATTACAGCTGCAAGAATGCTTTGCTTTAAAGCTGCAGTAGAAAAAGATGCAGGAAAAGATATTTCAGAAATCGGAGCAATGGCAAAATTGTACTCTTCTCAGGTTGCGATGGATACTACGATTGAAGCCGTACAGATTCACGGTGGATACGGATATGTGAAAGAATATCACGTAGAAAGACTGATGAGAGATGCGAAGATCACTCAGATCTATGAAGGAACTTCTGAAATTCAGAAAATTGTGATTTCGAGAAGCATTTCAAAATAATTTAATACAAACACTATTATGAAAAAATCTTGGTTAATCGCTTTGGGAGTTGTTTTACTTCTTGTAGGAGTTTTTATCTGGTACAAATTTTTCTTCGTTTTCGGAGAAGGTGTAAAATCCGGATACCTGAATTATGCCATCAAAAAAGGTTATGTTTTTAAAACTTATGAAGGAAAACTTATTCAGGAAGGTTTTGGAAAAGGAAAAACCGGAACGGTAACAAGCTATGAGTTTGAGTTTTCTGTAGAAAATCCTGAAATTTTTAAGCAGTTGGAACTCAATAGCGGGAAAACTTTTGATCTTCACTACAAAGAATACAACGGAACCCTACCGTGGAGAGGAAACACAAAGTATATTGTAGACAAAATAGTGAACATGAAATAATCATAAAAGGCTCTCAAATCGAGAGCCTTTTACTTTACACCAAATCACAAATATAATATATGAAATATTAAATTCTTTACTCTTTGATTATATTTGCCTTATTAAGTTAAATACAATGTGGGTTTTATTATAACTTTAACATTTATTAATGCAAATGTATGAGGAATTTCTTTTCGAAAAGTATTTTTTTCTAAAATTTTATTAATTTTTATTTAGAATTAATTTCCCGGAAGATTTTTGTCTTTCTTCTTATAGAAATAATAAGCAATTCCGGCAATTAAAAACAAAGGCCAAAGCGGAAGAATAAACAGGAAAATAGAAGTGATAACATTCCATCCGGAAGATACTGCAGCCAGTGATTTTGCTCCGAAACCTTCAGGCTTTTCTTTTATTGGTAAATTTTCCTCATTTCCATACAATGTAATTTCTACATCACATAAAGTATTGTTCACAAAATCCTGACCAGAGACATCGATGCCTTTATTTTCAACCTCACCAATATTATAACTGAGATCATCCATCAGGTAATCAAATTTCTGAATAGGAACTTTCACTTTCAGATATGCGATCTTCTTATCATTATTGTTGAGAGAAATATTTTCACTTCTGATAAAACCGTCATATTTTTTTACCTGTTCTTTTACGATTTCTTTGGCAGTTTCTGCATTGTTTACAGTAAGTTCGAGAACTCCGGATTTCAGCATTCTGTTTTTAGAAATCGTTAAAACTTCAGAATTTGTTTTTGGTTTATCCTTGTAAATGATTTTTGTTTCTTTAATAATTTTCGGAGCCGGAACATTTACTACAATTTTTTCATTTTTTGTTAGTGAAGAATCTTTTTTATCAATCTTAGACTCCAGTTTCATGTTTGCGATTTTGTCTGATATAGAGTCGATACTTTTAGAAGTAGACTCTATTTTTTCGGTAACCTCACTTTTTGTTTTTTCAAAATCTTTAATTTTGATACTTGCAGAGTCAAAAACTGCTTCTGCATCGTTACTTACGGAATAGATTTTTTCGGTAGCATTTGTGAGAGTACTGTCTGCCGACGCAACGGTACTTTCGATTTGAGAAGTTGAAGATTCTCCTTTTTTACACATGATGAAAGTGCTTGATACAGCTACTAGTAAGAGATACTTTTTCATAAGATTATTTTTTTTGCTGAAGTAAAATTAGAAGGTTATACCTCTTCTGATTTGTAAAAGAAATGTATGATTTTGGTAAAATTTTATGTTGCTGAAAACCAATTGATTATAAATTGATTACAATTGTTTTACAAAGTTTTTTGTTAAATATAAAAAATGTTAAAAAAAAACTTTCTTTGGAAATATAATAATATTTACCTTTGCTTTTTGAGAGTTTAATAATGAAATATGCTTGGTTATTAGTATTGTCGTTTTTAACAGTTGCTACCGGCTTTAGTTGTAGAAATATTTCTATAGCAAAAAGTGAAATAAAAAAAGAGGAAGGAATGTCTAAAGGGGATGAAACTGTCGCTTTTTCAGAAGTCAGAAGGATAAACCGCAATATACAGATGAGCAAATATATGATTATCTCTGATTTTAGTGAAATGGTAAAATTATACAGCAAACTGGATGATAGAAAATTCTCCCGCTCAGAACCAATTCCAACACTGTCAGATAACGAATTTTTTCTGATATTAAAACCAAAACTTGAAAAAGAGCAGTATGGAGATATTGAAGTGACAAAAATTGATAAAAACGGGACTGTTTTGAATGTATATTATAAGGAAATAACCAATAATGAATATTTATTAAACCAACAAAGTAATCCTATACTGATCCTGAGAGTGACCGGTATAATTCCGACCGATGTAAAACTTTTACTCCAGAAAAATTAAAAAAATTGAAAAAATATGAAGAGAAAACTACTAATTCTGGGCTCCCTGCTTGTCTTATCGGCTACAGGATTTGCTCAGCAAAATCACTGGAAGAAATTTGATTCTAAAGTAAACAGTGAAGTACGTGAGAGTAATGTGAGATTATCTGATTATTCTTTATTTACACTTAATGTCAACGACATTCAGAATCAGCTTAAAAATGCTCCGGACAGAGATCAATATCCTGCTGTAAAGGGAGTAATGATTACCTTCCCGAATCTTCAGGGAGGTTTTGATACGTATGAAGTTTTTGAATCTTCAACAATGCATCCTGATCTTCAAAACAGATACTCTGATGTAAGATCTTACATAGGATTCAAAAAAGATGACAAGTCATCAATGTTGAGATTTACCATCGATCCTTATTTCGGATTCAACGGTATGGTGAGAAATGATAATGGTATTTACTATATCGATTCTCATACCAAAGATAATAATGTCTACAAAATGTATGACAGAAAAAAAGCATCATCACTGAATCAGTTTGAATGTCTTTTTAATGGTGACAGCGACTTGAAAGATGCGGCGTCGGCTGTTGCTCAGAAAACAGTTATTGACGGACTTAAAAGAAAGTACAGACTTTCAATTACAACAACAATAGAATACACTGCTTATATCGCAGGACAGGCTGGTGTGGGTACAGGAACAGATGCTCAGAAAAAAGCTGCCGTTCTTGCTGCTGTTAATTTAGTAGTTACCCGTCTTAATGAGGTTTTTGAAAGAGATATGTCTATAAGGTTACAACTGATAGCTAATACAGATGCACTATTTTTCATCAGTACTGATACTTTTAACACATTGGATGCTGCTCAAATGCTTAATGAAAACATTTCAGTAACCACAACTACGATTGGCGCAGCAAACTATGATATCGGACACTTGTTTTTCAGAGCAACGGCGGGTAATGATAACGGTTTGGCTGCTACTCCTTCTGTATGTGGTACCAGCAAAGCAGGGGGTGTTACGGGGTCTGCCATTCCTGTAGGAGATCCTTTCGTGATTGATTTTGTTGCTCACGAAATGGGACATCAATTTGGTGCTAAGCATACTCAGAATAATGGCTGTAATAGAAATGGTCCTACGTCCATAGAGCCGGGAAGTGCAAGTACTATTATGGGATATGCAGGAATTTGTGCACCCAATGTTCAAAATAACAGTGATGCTTATTACCACGCAGTTAGTATAAGAGAAATGTATACAACGCTTACAGGAACAGGATCACCTTCTACCTGTGGTGAAAAAACGCCGATAAATAATGCGGAGCCTATTGCTGATGCAGGATTAGATAAGAGTATTCCTAAGAGCACACCATTTGTGTTAACTGCCTCAGCAACAGATGCTAATAATGATTCACTTACGTATACATGGGAACAGATAGATCCGGGAACTGTCGCTGCTACAGCGCCGCCAGCTTCTACTCTTGTTGCAGGTCCTCTATTCAGATCTTTTAGCCCGGCAACTGTAAATTACAGATATTTCCCAAGATTACCTGTTATTGTAACTCCATCTACTTTAAGCACCTGGGAAGTTCTTCCTTCTGTCGCAAGAGAGCTTAACTTCTCTGTTTTAGTGAGGGATAACAATGCATTGGGAGGTCAGACTGGTCGTGATGATGTGAAATTAACAGTAGTAAATACTGCGGGACCTTTTGTAGTGACTTCACAAAATACAGCAGGTGTCGTGTGGACCGAAGGACAAACCCAGACAATTACATGGGATGTTGCCAATACAACCGCAGCACCGGTAAGTACTCAGAATGTAACAATCTTATTATCAAAAGACGGAGGTCTTACATTCCCTACTGTATTGGTTGCAAGTACTCCCAATGATGGTTCACACAGTTATACAGTTGCAGGTGGTCTTGGAACGATCACCAACAATGCAAGAATCATGGTGAAAGCTATAGATAATGTATTTTTAAATGTAAATTCACAAAACTTTACCATCAATTCATCAGCAGTTGTAATTCCTCCGGGAGGCGGAAATCCAGGGGGTGGAAATCCGGGAAGTCCAGGAACTCCAAGTGGTCCTCAATCACCAATTTTTCAGGGTATGATGATTTATCCTGTTCCTGCAAATGACGGGTATGTTTATATTAAGACTGATTTCCCGCCGAAGTTTGATGCCAACAGACTTCCTGCTCCATATAAGGTAACTTATGAAATTTATTCAATGGACGGAAAATTAGTTGTACCAAAAAGAACAAGACATATTTTCTCAAGAACTGTTGATAACAGAGCAGATGAGAAGATTGATTTAAGAACTCTTCCTACAGAAGCTTACATGATTCATGTAACGGTAGATGATGAGAAGATTGTTAAAAAATTATTGATGCTTAATAAATAATCTATTAATCACAAGCATAAAAAAACCGTTCAATTGAACGGTTTTTTTATTTTTAAATAAGAATTAATTCTGTCTGAATTCACTAATGAAATGTAATTTCACATTCGGAAACTTCTCCTGTGTCATGTGTATTGTAAATGATGAATCAGCCAAAAATACCAATTGATTGTATTTGTCTCTTGCAAGGAATCTCTGCTTCAATCTCGCAAACTCTTTAAACTCTTCAGATTTTTCATCAGCTTCTACCCAACAGGCTTTGTGCATAGAAAGTGGTTCGTAAGTACATTTTGCTCCATATTCATGCTCCAAACGGTATTGGATAACTTCGTACTGAAGTGCACCTACCGTTCCGATGATTTTTCTGTTGTTCATTTCAAGTGTAAACAATTGTGCAACACCTTCATCCATCAACTGATCAATACCTTTTGCTAATTGTTTAGCTTTTAAAGGATCATTATTATTAATATATCTGAAATGTTCCGGCGAGAAGCTTGGAATACCTTTGAAGCTGATTTTTTCACCCCCCGTCAAAGTATCACCAATCCTGAAACTTCCCGTATCATGAAGTCCCACAATGTCTCCAGGAAAACTTTCGTCTACAACTTCTTTTTTATCTGCAAAAAAGGCATTCGGCGATGAAAATTTCATCTTTTTACCTTCTCTTACCAACAGGTAATTTTCATTTCTTTTGAATGTTCCCGAAACGATTTTCACGAAAGCCAGACGGTCTCTGTGTTTAGGATCCATATTGGCGTGAATTTTAAAAACAAATCCCGTAAACGAAGGCTCTTCAGGTTTTACCAAGCGGGTATCACTTTCCTTGGGTTGTGGCATTGGCGCAATTTCAATAAAAGCATCCAGCAATTCACGAACTCCAAAATTATTTAAAGCTGAACCAAAGAAAACCGGTTGCAATTCGCCATTCATGTAATCTTCACGGCTGAATTCAGGATAAACAGATTGTATTAATTCCAATTCGTCCCTTAAATTCTTCGCAGGTTTTGCACCGATGATTTCGTCGATTGTAGGATCGTTGATATCGTCAAATTTAATGGCTTCACCTACTTTCTGTTTCTTTTCTTCTAAAAATAACTGAATATTGTTTTCCCAGATGTTATAAATTCCCTGAAAATCTGCTCCCATCCCGATTGGAAGCGAAAGAGGAACAACTCTTAAACCTAATTTCTGCTCAACTTCATCCAAAAGATCAAAGGCATCTTTACCTTCACGGTCTAATTTATTAATGAAAACCAACATCGGAATGTTTCTCATTCTGCAAACTTTCACCAATTTTTCTGTCTGTTCCTCAACACCTTTTGCAACATCAATTACAACGATTACAGAATCTACAGCAGTCAAAGTTCTGTAGGTGTCTTCAGCAAAATCTTTGTGACCGGGTGTATCGAGAATGTTGATTTTGTAACCTTTATATTCAAATGCCAGTACGGAAGTCGCAACGGAGATACCTCTCTGTCTTTCAATTTCCATAAAGTCGGAGGTAGCTCCTTTTTTAATTTTATTCGATTTTACGGCTCCGGCTTCCTGAATAGCTCCCCCGAAAAGAAGCAGTTTTTCTGTAAGCGTGGTTTTTCCGGCATCGGGGTGAGAAATAATTCCGAATGTTTTTCTTTTCTCTATTTCTTTGATTAAGTCTGACATAGTGTATTTTGAATTTGCAAAAATCGGGATTTTTATCGGATTTTGAAAATCGTATTTCATGACTTTTTCAATTTTGTTTTAAGAATATAAGCAACTCCCAAACCTGTAAAAACCATCAAAGCACTGAATGGAAAGATATATTTCATTCCCCAGATATCGGCAACACCTCCAATTAACGGACCTGCAACACCAAGAGAAAGATCAATAAAAAGTCCGTAACCCGCCAATGCAGAACCCTGACTTGATGGCGAAACACTTCTAATAGCCACAACTCCAAGTGCAGGAAAAATTAATGAAAATCCTAAGCCGGTAACTCCAGCTCCAAAAAGTGCCATCTCAGAATTGCTGGCAGACGAAATGATTAAAAGCCCTATTGTTTCTACTAAAAGACAAGCGATTGCGACTCTGATTCCTCCATAATTATTGATGACATTGCTGAAAACCAATCGTCCGGCAACAAATAATCCTCCGAAAACACTGAGGCAAAGCGCACCGTTATTCCAATGAAAATAGTTGTAGTATAATGTGATAAAAGTGGATATGCTTGCAAAACCAATTCCGCCCAAAGCCAGACAAATCCCGAATGGCGAAACTTTCCCCAAAACTTTCCAGAATGATTGAGAATCATGAGTATGAGAATTGGTGTAGTTTGTTTTGGTCTTGGCAAAAAGAAACCCCAAAATACCAACGATGATAGAAAGAATTCCAATACCATAAAGTCCAAATTGATGTTCAATAATTATTCCTAGTGAAGCACCAATTGCCAAAGCTCCGTAACACGCAACTCCGTTGTAGGAAATAATTTTTGCGGTATGTTTTTCACCTAAAGCCATGATTGCCCAATTGATCGGACTTGCGCCAATCATTCCTTCGCCGCAACCTGTCAATAGACGTGTGATAATTAAAAATCCTAAACTGATGAATGGTGAAAATTTAAAATAGTAAGCCAGGACCAGAAAAATCCCGGTCGGTGAAAAACTCAGCATACTAAATAAAACAGCAGGTTTCGGACCTTTTCCGTCAATGATCTTACCGGAATAAGCTCTCAAAAAAAATGTTGCAACATATTGTAAACTGATCACCAATCCGGCAACAACCAAAGTGAAACCTAAATTTCTACTGATGAAAATCGGAAGTACAGAAAGTGATAAACCAATGATGAAATATCCTAAAAAAGTAAAACATACATAAGAAAGAAGTGATAAATTGACATTCTCTCGATCGACTGCATTTTCCATATTGAAAAAATAAGTTGCAAAGATACTTCGGAAAAACTTTTTAAAACAGATTATACGTTAGAAATAGATAGGATGAATTGAAATATGTTTCTGCAGCAAAACAGCTTTATCATCCCGTATTTTCGTAAAATCGATTATCTTTGTTTTTCAAATTCAAAAAAAAATGGAAAACAGCAGGTATCCGAAATTTACATTCACCTGGCTCGGAGGTTTGATATTATTTGCAGGTTTTGTAGTTGGTTCTATAGCTGTCGGAGTTTTCAATGTTTTCTGGATGTTGTTTTTTAAAGAAAATCTGCAATATAAAGATTGGTTTTTGATGGCTTCAAATGCAGTTGTGTTTTTATCTTCTATCGCTTTTTTCGATTTTTTTGTTGTAAGGCTGCAAACTAAACAAAAATTAAATTTCAACTTTTCTCCGACTAATTTTTATACCTATTTGCTCATATTCCCCATGATGTTGGGAATGATGCTTATCGGTGAATTTCTAACATCTCAAATTCCGATTACAGGACCATTTTTCGGAAAGTATTATGATTTTTTTACAGATTTGATGAGTCAGTTGACGGATGATCCTGTTATGATGATTCTTACTGCCGTGATCATGGCTCCGATCTTTGAAGAAATTATTTTCAGGGGAATTATTCAGAAAGGAATGATCAATAACGGGATGCAGCCCTGGAAAGCGATTGTATTTGCCTCAATTATTTTCGGTTTGGTACACGCAAATCCTTGGCAGTTTGTAGGTGCAGTTTTGCTGGGGTGTGTTTTAGGCTTAGTATATTATAAAACAAAATCTTTGCTATTACCAATGTTGCTGCATGGTTTTAACAATCTATGTTCATCAGTTTTAATCCTTTATACAAAAAATGAAAGTTTTGCAGAAGCATTCAAAGTTTCTGAATGGATAATATTAGGAGTCGGAATTGTACTTTTTTCTCTGTTCTATTATTTATTTATGAAAAAATATAAAGTGCATTATTCGGAAATTTAAATTTAATTAAAACACAAATCAAAAAAATCGTTTTCACAAATTTCACAAGACTATTGATTTTATTTCTGCAAAAGTTATTGATGGATTCAGTGTTTCAAAAATAAAAAATTATCATGGAATTATTAGTTGCCACACACAACGTACATAAAAAAGAAGAAATTCAGCAGATCTTAGGTGATCAATTTAAAGTTAAAAGTCTGACAGATTACAATATACATGAAGAAATTGTGGAAGATGGAGATTCCTTTAACGCCAATGCCTTGATTAAAGCTAAATATTGCTTCGAAAAAACAGGAATTCCAAGTTTGGGAGACGATAGCGGTCTGGTTGTGGAATCTTTAGACGGAAGACCGGGGATTTTCTCCGCACGTTACGCAGGAGATCATGATTTCGCAAAAAATATTGCAAAAGTGTTGAGCGAAATGGAAGGTGTTGAAAACAGAAAAGCTTATTTCATCACGGTTTTATGTTATTATGATGAAAACGGGGCTCAGTATTTTGATGGCAGAGTTCATGGAAATTTACTCACAGAAAATAAGGGGCATAAAGGCTTTGGCTACGACCCGATTTTTGTTCCTGAAAATTATGAAATGACTTTTGCTGAAATGAATCCCGAAGATAAAAACAAGATCAGCCACAGAAAACAGGCTTTGGATTTGTTTTTGGGTTTTTTGAAGATGAAAGATTAAATTTTAATCACAATTTGTCATTGTGACGAAGGAAGAATCTCAAGATGTTAAAAGAGATTTTTTAACTTAACGATGGCACGTTCAGAATGACACCGTTTAAGTTAAAAATCTGTCGTACATTTGCCCGTAATAAACTATTGATTTGAGTACTTATTTAACGATTTTAGGCTTTAATTCAGCTATTCCTACTGTCAATACATCGCCAACAGCGCAGCTTCTGGAAATGGAAGAAAGATGTTTCCTGATCGATTGTGGTGAAGGAACGCAGGTGCAGCTGAGAAAAGCAAAAGCAAGATTTTCAAAAATCAATCATATATTCATTTCTCATCTTCATGGCGACCATTGTTTTGGTCTGCCGGGACTCATCGCTTCGTTTCGCCTGTTGGGAAGAGACGTTCCTTTGCATGTTTACGGTCCGAAAGGAATTAAAAAAATGCTGGAAACAATCTTTGCCATTACTGAAACCCATCGAGGTTTTGAAGTGATTTATCATGAATTGGATAAAGATTATTCAGAAAAAATATATGAAGACAATAGAGTAGAGGTTTATACCATTCCGTTGGATCACAGGATTTACTGTAACGGTTATCTTTTTAAAGAAAAACAAAAAGACAGACATCTTAATATGCAGGAAATTTCAAAATATAAAGAGATAGAAACCTGCGATTATCACAATCTGAAAGCCGGAAAAGATTTTGAATTGAGCGACGGATATTTGCTAAAAAATGAAGTTCTGACAACAGAACCTGCTCAACCTGTTTCATATGCTTTCTGTAGTGACACAAGATATTTGGAAACTGTAATTCCTATCATAAAAAATGTCACTGTGTTGTATCATGAGTCTACTTTTTTGCATGATTTAAAGGAAATGGCAGATTATACAGGTCACACTACAGCTTTGGAAGCAGCGAGAATTGCAAGACAGGCAGGAGCTGGTAAGCTGATTTTAGGTCATTTTTCTAACCGATATGGTGATTTGACTGTTTTTACGGATGAAGCGCGGACTGTTTTCCCAAATACATTTTTACCTAAAGCTCTGGAAGTAGTGAAAATTTGATGTGATATGCTGAATTTTGAAGAGTTAAGAGATTTTCTGAACGAAAAAGCTGATGTCTACAATAGTTTTGAATTCATTCAGGATGATCCCATACAGATTCCGCATCGTTTTTCTTTGAAGCAGGATATTGAGATCGCAGGCTTTTTGGCAGCTACGATCTCATGGGGAAACAGAAAGTCGATTATCAAATCTGCTGAAAAGATGCTTGATATGATGGGGAACTCTCCGTATGATTTTGTGAAAAATTATTCTGAAAATGATTTGAAATCAATTGAAGAGAAAAGCATTCACCGTACTTTCAACGGAGAAGATTTTGTATATTTCATCAGACAGTTCAACAGAATCTATAATGAAAATGAAAGCCTTGAAAATTTATTTCTTATCAAAGATGCTGAAACGAATTTTTACCACGCTATAGAAAGATTCAGAAAGCTTTTTTTGAATATTGAAAAGCACAGAAGCCACAAACACGTCAGCTCGCCTTATAAAAATTCGTCTTCAAAAAGAATCATTATGTTTCTGCGATGGATGGTGCGAAATGACAATCGCGGAGTAGATTTTGGAATTTGGGAGAATATTGATTCAAAACATTTATCCATACCTTTAGACGTTCATACGGGAAATATTTCAAGAAAATTAGGCTTGATTACAAGATCGCAGAATGACTGGAAAACTGTTTTGGAGCTTGATGATATCATCAGGAAATTTGATGAAAAAGACCCTGCAAAATATGATTTTGCCTTATTCGGATTGGGAGTAACTAAAGAATTATTTTAAAAATAAAAAAAATAATGAAAACATCGCACGAGAGAATAGAATTTTTAGAGAAAATTGCAGACGGTATCACTTCATGGATTGGTTCTATACCCTCTCTCATCATTCACACATTGCTGTTTCTTACTGCATTTTTGCTGCCTAGTTTTGGTATCGTTGATTTTGATAAAATGCTTTTGGTGCTTACAACCGTGCTTTCTTTAGAGGCAATATATCTTTCAATTCTTATTCAGATGTCGGTGAATAAAAGTCATGAAAAAATTGAAGATATTCAGGAAGATATCGAGGAAATCAGTGAGGACATTGAAGATATTCAGGAAGATTTGGAAGAGATAAGCGAAGATATTGAAGAAATAACGGAAGACATTGAGGATATTCAGGAAGATATCGAAGAGATCAACGAAGATGAAGATGATGAAGATCATATAGAAAAAGCTAAAAAAGCAATTTTAAAAAGCAATGTAAGTTCCAATAAAAATGAGATTAAATTATTGAAGGATAAAATTCAGGAACTACAAAATATGATTGACGAACTTAAAAAAGATTAAAACATCCAATTTTTGTTTTTATTTTATTTATGTTTAATTATAATTAAATTTTCTTATCAATTTATAAATAGATACTTTAAATCTTAATGTTTTAGATTTATTTTTATTATTTTTGAACAAACAATAATAAAAATGTTAAAATATCGAATAAAGAATTACTTTAGGTTAATTTTCTTTCTGTTATTCCTCATTAGCGCCTTTTCTTATGGGCAAACAGTGAAGAAAAAAAGATTGGAATCAGCAAAAAATACGATTCCATCGTCGTCAGCTAAGGCTGGTGATTTGATAGACGTAAATGTAACTCCATATGTTGGGTCTACTTATACTCCGACGCAATTGGTTACAAATGTCTTAGTTGGAGGCTCATCCTCATGTGGGACACCGAATATTTCTAATGTTACAATTTCACCGGTTCAGCCTGTAACTGACAATGAGAGATTTTGGGGTTATTTTCATAAAGGCACTTCAAATTTCCCTTTCAATGATGGTATTGTACTGACAACAGGTACAGCACGTCTGGCAGGAAATACTCCTGAAGGACAACTTGGTGTTGATCTTACAACAGGTACTGATGCAGATTTAGAAGCTGCTTTAGCTGGCAGTACGCTTGATTTGGAAGATGCTGTAATTTTAGAGTTTGATTTTGTACCGTCGAGTTCGCAGATGACGTTTAATTATATTTTTGCTTCAGAAGAGTATGATGGTGGATTCCCTTGTTCAGGGTATGAAGACGCTTTTGCTCTTTTATTAAAACCAAATACAGCGGGAGGTACATATACCAATCTGGCTGTTTTACCGGGTGGTGCGGGACTTGTTACTGCCACCAATATTGTTCCTGCAAGTTTTTCTTGCGGTCCAATTAATGCACAATATTATGAAACATCATCCCCTAATAATCAAACCAACCTTTTTGGAAGAACAGTTCCTTTAACAGCGTCTGCAACTGTAATACCGGGACAATCTTATCATATTAAGATGGTAATGGCTGATGATAATGACGGAACTCATGATTCTGCTGTTTTCTTGGAGGCTGGGTCTTTCGATATTGGAATTAGTATTGTTGATAGTGCAGGAAATCCTTTACCGGAAATTCTCAATATTTGTGATAATACACCACAGATTCTGAAAGCTCAGGTAGTTGCAACTCCTGGGATGACCTTTCAATGGTTTAAAGATAATGTGGCTATTCCTGGAGCTACCAATATTACTTATACTGCTACTTCACCAGGAGTTTATACCGTGAAAGTTACAGTACCGGGTGGAAACTGTCCCGGAGAGGCGAAAGTAACGATAGTAGGTGGAACAAGTCCTGTTGTACAAAATGCAACTTTAAAGATTTGTACTACACCAAGCAATTTTACATTTAATTTAGACTCTGTCAAACCGCTTATCAGTACGACAGCTGGAGCTGTTTTTAAATTTTATGTAGCTCAGGCAGACGCAGTAGCGGGAAATAGCAGTAATATAACCAATACAGCAGCATTTAACGGGAATGATGGACAGATTATTTATGTAAATGTTTCAAATGGAGCTTTCTGTTCTAAAGTAGCTACTTTAACTTTAAGAAAAGAAGAAACACCTACTGCTGCTGTTACTTCTACAGAGTTAAAAATTTGTGTAGGAGAATCAGTTACTTTAACAGCTTCCGGAGGCGTGACCTACCAATGGGAAGGTTTTTCCGGAACAGGTGCAGTACGTACGGTTTCTCCAACACAGACTACGACGTACATAGTGTATGCTATCGGTGCTCAGGGATGTAAATCTTTGCTGCCGGCATCAGTGACTGTAGAGGTAGTTCCGGCGATTACTTCCAATCTTACAGGAGGATTCATTTGCGTTGGTGACAGAATTACTCTGGATGCAGGAGCAGGTCCTAATTATTCTTACCAATGGAACAACGGGGAAACTGCGCAGACAGTTGCTGCAGAACTACCGGGATTATACTCTGTAACGATTAGCAACGGTGTTTGTTCTAAAGTCTTTACCACTCAGGTTTTCCAGGCAATTATTCCTCAGATTATAAAAGTGGATTACAATGAATCAGGAACGATGGTGGTGACAGCAAGCAATCCGAGCAACGGGCAATTAGAATATTCTAATGATAATGGTGTTACATGGCAATCTTCCAATGTATTTACAAATGTTCCAAACAATACTTTAGTTTCTATAAGAGTTAAAGTAAAAAACACAAGTTGTGTTGGTTTCTTAGAATATTTCACATTTGTTATGAAGAACGTAATTACTCCAAATGGTGATAACGTGAATGATATGATTGATTTCAGAGGAATCAGTGATCTTAAAGATTTCCAGGCAGTAATTTCAGACCGATATGGTAAAGCAGTATTTAAAGCTGAAAAAATAAGACCATTCTGGGACGGATTCTTCCAGGGTAAAAAATTACCGACCTCATCTTATTGGTATCAGGTAACATTTGAAGATCCAGCAACAAAAAAATTAACAGTAAAAACCGGATGGATTTTACTTAAGAATTTTGAATAAATTTTATTACATATTTAAAAAGACCGATAGCTTATCGGTCTTTTTTGTTTTGAGTATCTAATTAATGAAATTGCTTATTTACCACTTCTCAATTTGTGTTAATAATAATATAAATATTTTTGAATTAAATTTAAATCAAAAAAAATAGTATTTTTGTTAAAAATAATACAAAATGTTAAATAAAAGTGCAGGAAGTTTATTTTTGGCTCTGTTTTTAGTTCTTATTGGAAATTTTACATTTTCTCAGACTAGAGAAAGAGGTAAAAGTATGCAGAAAGCTTCTTCTCAAACAATGAAAGCAGGCGCTTTTATAGATGTAAATACAACCAATTATCCCGAGTCTTCTTACAGCATTACGCAGTTGGTGAAAGATGTTCTTATTGCCGGTGGCTCTACGTGCTCCACAGCTAATGTAACGAATGTTGTTGTATCACCCAATTTGGCAGTAAGTAATCAGGCAAGAACGTGGGGTTTTTTTAATAGAGGTACAACCAATTTTCCTTTTGAGAAAGGTATTATATTAACTACCGGACATGCAAGAAAAGCAGGAAACGTTTTTCAGGCAAGCGAACTCAGTGACGGTGTGCCTGTACAGGGAGATATTGATCTGGCAACAGCCTTAGGAATTTCAAACGGAAATTTGAAAGATGCTACATACATTGAGTTTGATTTTGTCCCTAGTTCTACCGAAGTTACATTCAGATATTTATTTGCATCAGAGGAGTATGAAAACAATTATCCCTGTACCATCGGTGATGGTTTTGCTCTTTTGTTGAAAAAATCGACTGATCCTACGTACACCAATTTAGCTGTTTTACCAAATGGTACACCTGTGAGTGTTACCAATATTCATCCCGCTAATGAATTTGATGGTTCCCCATTGGCTTGTGGAGCATCTAATGCAGCTTATTTTGCCGGATATAATACTACAGCAATAGAAACTAATTTTAGCGGAAGAACCGTTCCGCTTACTGCTAAAGCGACAGTCATTCCTGGTCAGACTTATCATTTCAAGATGGTTTTGGCAGATTATCAGGATGCGGCTTTCGATTCTGGCGTATTCTTAGAAGCCGGATCTTTTGATATAGGTGTTCAGATTTTGGGACCAACGGGAGTTCAGCTTCCGGCATCAATCAATGTTTGTGATAATGCTCCTCAGACTTTTACAGCATCAACTCAGATTCCAAATGCAACCTATCAATGGTTTTTAGGAACCAACCCGATACCGGGAGCAACAAATGCTTCATACACAGCAACGCAACCCGGTGTTTATTCTGTAGAAGTAACAATTCCAGGAAATTCTTGTCCGGGTAAAGCAACTATAACCGTTGTGGGCGGTACATCACCAACAGTGCAAAATGCTACATTGACGAGTTGCTATACAACGGGTAATGCGGTTTTTAATTTAACATCAGCTCAGTCTTCTATAAGTACTACTCCAGGTGCTACATTTTCATATTATTTAAATCAGGCAGATGCCGATGCGGGCAATACCAACACCATAGCTTCACCTACCACTTTCTCAAGTGCAGGAAATCAGACTATCTATGTTTTAGTAAAAAATGGTTTCTGCTCTAAAGTTGCACAGTTACAATTGGTGAAAGCTGCTGAAATCACTGCAACGATAGCAAATCCTGCGGCACTAACGTGTACAAATACACAGGTTACATTAAATGCATCTGCATCAGTTTATCCTGCGGGTTCTACGTTTGCGTGGACAACTACGGGTGGAAACATTGTGTCTGGAGGCACAACATTAAATCCGGTAGTTAATGCAGCAGGAACATATACATTGACGATTTCGAATACTTTCGCAGGAAATGTTACCTGCACGGGAACAGCCAATGTAATCGTAGTGGGAGACAGCGCACCACCTGCAACAGGACTTACAGCTAGTAAACTAATTATTTGTGCAGGAGAATCTGTAGTTTTAACAGCAACAGGAGGGGCATCTTATAATTGGGCAGCTCTCACAGGTAACGGAGCAACTCAAACTGTAACTCCAACCACAACGACAACATATTCTGTAACGGCAGTTGGTGCAAACGGATGTGTGTCGACTTCACCGGCAACTGTTACGATTCAGGTTTCGCAACCTTTTACCGCTCAAAATGCAAGTCTTTTGAAATGTTATCAGCAGGGAAATATTACGTATGATCTTACCTCTGCTCAAAGCCAGATCACTACAGCTACTTCGGGTATTACATTTACATATTACGTCAATCAGACAGATGCAAATGCAGGAAATACCAATAATATTGCCGTTCCGACTACATTCCAAAGTGCGGGAAATCAGACTGTTTATGTTTTGGTGAGCAACGGCGGATGTAAGTATGTGGTCACGCTTCAGCTATTAACCACAGCAACAACAACATTGACGATTGCTGCGCCTCAAACGATTACCTGTACAACGGCTCAGGTTACTTTAAATGCTTCAGCCTCAGTAATACCGGCAGGCTCTACAATCACCTGGACAACTACAGGTGGAAATATTGTTTCTGGAGCAAACACTTTAAATCCTGTCGTAAATGCAGCAGGAACCTATACTTTAACGGTTACTAATATAACACAACCAGCAAATTTAACCTGTACATTTACTGCAACAGTAACGGTTATTCAGGATAAAGTTTTACCGGTTGCCAATTTAACATCTACATTCCAGCAAATCTGTCCCGGAGAATCTGTTACTTTGACAGCTTCTGGTGGAGTAACTTATAATTGGGGCAACGGTCTTACGGGAAATGGACCAACGCAGACGGTTTCTCCCACTACAAATACCACTTATACTGTTTTCGCAGTAGGAGCCAATGGGTGCGTCTCTGCCAATCCGGCAAGTATTACAATTGTTGTAGGACCACCGACTGCAAGTGTTGCAGCCTCAAAAATAAAAATATGTGCAGGCGAATCGGTAACATTGACTGCAAGTGGAGGATTTACATATAATTGGGTAGGTCTTACAGGAAACGGAAATACTCAGGTTGTCACACCTTCTGTTACGACTACTTATTCGGTATTCGCACTGGGTGGAAATGGTTGCGTCTCTAATATTCCTGCAACCATCACTATTGAAGTTGTTCCGGCAATCGTTTCTACATTACAGGATGTATATGCATGTGCCGGTGATAACGGAATCTTAGATGCGGGAGCAGGACCGAATTATACTTATTTATGGAATACCGGTGCCACTACACAGACGATCACAACCAATATTCCGGGATCGTATTCTGTAACAATCAGCAACGGAACCTGTTCTAAATTATTTACTGCACAGTTGATCAATCCTGATCTTCCTCAGTTTACCAACGTGGTGTTTGAAAATAATGTATTAACAATATCAGCAACAAATCCTACTGGCGGAACTCTGGAATATTCTATCGACGGAGGTGCTACATGGCAGTCATCTAATATATTCTATAATGTTTTAAATAATACCAACTACACGATTTCTGTAAAAGTGAAAGATGCAAAATGTGGTAATTCGTTGCAGTATTTTACATTTGTTATTAGCAATGCGATTACTCCGAATAGTGATGGTGTGAATGACTATATAGACTTTACAGGAATCAGCAATTACAAAAGTTTTGCGGCATCGATTTTTGACAGATACGGAGCAGAATTATTCAAAGCAGATAAATCTAATGTGAGATGGGATGGCTCACTGAAAGGTATCAACCTGCCAACCGCAACCTATTGGTACAGGGTGCAATGGGAAAATCCTGCAAGTAAAAAACTTGAATTAAAATCGGGCTGGATTTTACTCAAAAACAGAAATTAAATAAAATTTAAAGTCTTCCTCTGGGGAGACTTTTTTATGTTAAAAAAATGAGTTATTGATGATATTTATGTAAAAAAAAACTAAATTTGTTGAAACAAAAATTATTATGAAGAGATATCTACTATTGTTTTCATTATTCCTCATAAGTTTCTTTTCTCATGCACAAACGCAAACAGAAAAACAAAGAAGAATCGAATTAACAAAAAATTCTAAACCTTCTCCTTCAGCTAAAGCAGGGAATTTAATAGATGTAAATGTACCTCCTTATCCTGCATCTACTTTTACACCATCACAATTGGTAATAGATGTATTGGTGGGAACGACATCTAACTGCGGTACGCCAAATATTACAAATGTTTCAATTTCACCTAATCAACAGGTGTCCAATACTGAAAGGTTTTGGGGATATTTCAACAAAGGAACTTCAAATTTTCCTTTTACTGAGGGTATCGTACTGACAACAGGTACGGCACGTTTGGCAGGAAATAACCCTGAAGGACAACTTGGTGTTGATCTTACTACCGGTACTGATACTGATCTGGAAGCTGCTTTAGTTGGCAGCACTCTCGATTTGGAAGATGCGGTTATTTTAGAGTTCGATTTCGTTCCAACGAGTACACAAATGAAATTCAACTATATTTTTGCTTCAGAAGAATATGACGGTGGATTTCCTTGCTCCGGGTATGAAGACGCTTTTGCTCTTCTCCTAAAACCAAATACTCCGGGAAGTACCTATACCAATCTGGCTGTATTGCCGGGAGGTGCAGGGCTCGTTACTGCTACCAATATTGTGCCTGCAAGTTTTAGCTGCGGTCCGATTAATGCACAATATTATGAAACATCATCCCCTAATAATCAAACCAATCTTTTTGGAAGAACAGTTCCTTTAACAGCGATGGCAACTGTAATACCGGGACAGTCTTACCACATTAAGATGGTAATGGCTGATGATAATGACGGTACTCATGATTCTGCCGTTTTCTTAGAAGCCGGTTCTTTTGATATAGGAGTAAAGCTTTTAGATCCAGCTGGTGCAACATTGCCTGAAGAGATCAATGTATGCGACAATGTACCACAAGTAATTACAGCTTCTACAAGCGGTCCAAATTTAGTATACCAGTGGTTTCTGAACGGAGCCGCTATACCCGGAGCAAATACTAATTCTATTACAGCAATACAACCCGGAACTTATAAAATTGAAGTAAGCGTTCCCGGAAATCCTTGTCCTGGTTCAGCTTCGATTAAAATTAATGGTGGGACTACGCCTTTAGCTCAGGATGCGTCATTCAGATTGTGCAGCACACCGGATATTACAACATTTGATTTAAATAATGCAAAACCATTAATCAGCCCTACACCAAATGCTGTTTTCAGGTTTTATGTAAATCAGGCAGATGCAATCGCTCAAAATGCTAATTTTATTCAAAATCCAGCCAATTATAACGGAACTGACGGACAGATTTTATATGTGGTAGTTTCAGACGGAGGTTTCTGTAGTAAAACCATTAAGTTAACGCTAATTAGAGAAGTTACCCCAATTGCAGGGGTTACCTCTTCAAGAATCAGAGTATGTCCTGGGGAATCTGTGACTCTTACTGCTACCGGTGGTGTAACTTATTTGTGGGATAATTTCACAGGAAATGGCAATACTCAGACTGTTCCGGTTTTTCAAACTACAACATTTACGGTATATGCTATCGGAGCTAAGGGATGTAAATCTTTATTGCCGGCAAAAATAACGGTTGAAGTTGTACCTGATATCACGTCTCCGTTACTTGATGTTGAAATGTGTATTGGTGACACCATTGTTTTAGATGCAGGAGCAGGAACCAATTATTCTTATGTCTGGAATACGGGAGCAGAAACTCAGACCATTGTAGCAACACAATTAGGAATTTATACGGTAACAATTAATAACGGGATTTGTCAGAAACTTTTCACAGTTAAAGTACATGGTGCATCATCACCGTTCTTTACCAATCTTAGTTACGAAAACAATACGTTGACAGCGATTGCTACCAATCCTTCAATCAACAATATTTACGGAACTCTGGAGTATTCTGTTGACGGAATCAATTGGCAGGATTCTAATGTATTTACCAATCTTACGGATAATACGACATACAATGTTCAGGTGAGAATAAAAGGGACAAGTTGTGTGGGTGCAGTTGAATTCTTTACATTGGCAATCAACAATGTCATTACACCAAATCAGGATGGAGTGAATGATGTATTGGATCTTACTAATCTGAAAGACTTCAATAATTTCACAGGATCAATCTATGACAGATATGGTGTTGAGATTTTCAGATTCTCAAAAGAAAGACCAATCTGGGACGGAACTGTGTCAGGAAAAAGATTACCGACAGCAACATATTGGTACAAATTTAACTTCGAATATAAGAAGTCTAAAGTACAGATGAACAGAGCCGGATGGATCATGTTGAAAAACAGAGAATAATCTTAAAACAGATATCAATAAAAATAGCCTTTCAAATCCGAAAGGCTATTTTGTTATGTTATGCTAAAATCATTAAATGAATTGCTGTTTATTGATTTTCTTTCCAAAGTTGAGTGAAGTGAATAAAATCTTCTACACTTAATTCTTCAGCTCTTTTATCCATAAATTCGTGAGTTTTTAAGGCTTCAGGAATATTAAGAACTTTCCATGAGTTGGATAATTTTTTTCTTCTTTGTCCGAAACCTGCTTTTACGATTTGCTTAAAAAGAATTTCATTTCCAACCAAACCTTCTTTCGGATTTCTCGTCAGTCTGATAACACCAGATTTTACTTTCGGTGGCGGATTGAATACATTTTCATGAACTGTAAAAAGATAAGTCACATCATAATATGCCTGTACCAAAACAGACAAAATTCCGTAATCTTTAGTTCTCGGAACAGCAGCAGTTCTTTCTGCAACTTCCTTTTGAAACATTCCTACCATCTCAGGAACAATCTGATAATAGTCAATGATTTTAAATAAAATCTGAGACGATATATTGTATGGGAAATTACCGATTATGGCAATTTGCTCATTATTGATAAAGTTAAAATCCTGCTTTAGGAAATCTCCTACGAAGGTTTCTTCTGTAGCTTTTGCATAGTTTTTTTTTAGATAATCTATAGATTCTATATCTATTTCTGCAAGATAAACGGTTTGATCTTTTTCAAGAAGATATTTGGTAAGTACTCCCATTCCCGGTCCCACTTCCATGACGTTGTTGTAGTTTTCATAGCTTAAGCCTTCTACAATATTTTTTGCGATGTTTTCATCCGTCAAAAAGTGTTGACCCAGATGTTTTTTTGCTCTTACACTCAAAGTTTATTTATGATTTCGTTAACAATGATTTTCTCTTATTCGTTCCAAATTTCGGTAGAATTTTTCTATTTTAGCCAAAAATTTTAATATTAATGGCGAAATCTGTAGAAGAGTTTAATAAGAAAAGGCTTCGGTCTAGCAATATTACTGTTGTAATAAGTATTGCCCTTGTGTTATTTTTGTTGGGATTAATGGGTTTGATTTTGATCAATGCGCAGAAATATTCTGATTATCTGAAAGAGCAACTTGTTGTAAATGCGTACTTTGACGAAAATTATGATGTAAAAGATTCTGCCAGAATTGTAAAGCAGGAAGCGGAAGCAGTTCAGCAAATTCAAAAACTGGAGTCTGTAAAGCGTACTACATATATTTCTAAAAAACAGGCTTCAGCAGAGGCCAAAAAAAGTTTAGGTGTCAACAGTGAAGCGCTTTTTGAAGACGATATTTTCCCTGCTTCTGTAGAAATTGCCTTAAAACCTGAATATACAGACTCAACCAAAATTGGTGCAGTTTTAACTCAAATCAAATCAGTTCCCGGAATTGTCGATGTGAAAAATGATTCTGATTCACAAAAGATTTACGATAAATTGAATAAAATTCTAAAATGGATTTTAGCGTTCTGCGTTCTGTTTTTAGTTTTGGCGATTGTTTTAATTAACAATTCAATAAGATTAAAAGTTTTCTCAAAGAGATTTATTATTAAAACCATGCAGCTTGTAGGTGCAAAAAGAAGATTTATCTTAACTCCATTCATCAAAGAAGCTTTGATTCTTGGTTTGTTAGGTGCCGTTCTAGCTCTATTGGCATTGTCTGGACTTTGGTATTACTTTACAACTACTATAAAAACTCCTTTTGTACAAGATACCAATCAGTATTTCTGGTTAGTTCTTTTGATTTTTGGAGTTGGTATTTTCATTACAATATTAAGTACAATCGTTGCAACTTGGAGATTCTTGAGATCAAATGTTGACGACTTATATTATTCTTAAAAAATGGGCAAAAAAACACATAAATTTTCCGCGTCAGATTTTGGGACGGAAAGAGAAGTTTCAGAAAAACAGGCTTTCTATTTCGGAAAAGAAAACTACAAATGGATGCTTATCGGTTTAGCTTGTATCGTTGTCGGTTTCCTTTTAATGATGGGACCAGATGCGAATACAGTTGATGGTAAATTAGATCCGAATTCATGGAATGACGGTATATTTTCAATCAGAAGAATCAGAGTTGCACCATTACTAATTGTAATTGGTTTCGTGATTGAAATTTACGCGATCCTGAAAAGAAAATAAAAACTTTAGACATAAAGATTAAAGAGTTAAAAGATTTGAATGCAATTTGAATCTTTTAATCTTTTTAATCTTTTAATTTTTAATAAAGAAAAATGGATTTAATCAAAGCAATTATCATTGCGATTGTAGAAGGACTTACAGAATATTTACCGATTTCGTCAACCGCTCATATGGGTTTTGCAGCCAATTTGATGGGCTTAGAAGAAACAGAGTTTCTTAAAATGTTTCAGGTTTCCATACAGTTTGGGGCAATTTTATCCGTTGTAATAGCATATTGGAAAAAGTTTTTTGACCTGAAAAATCTTCAGTTTTATTTCAAATTGGGTTTTGCTGTTATTCCGGCTTTGGCTTTAGGATATATTTTTGATGACAAAATTGAAGCGGTTTTAGGAAATCAGATTGCCATTTCGTCAGTTTTGGTTCTTGGTGGTATAGTTCTACTATTTGCAGACAAGTGGTTCAAAAATCCTGTTATTCATGATGAGAAAGAACTGTCTATAAAAAAAGCGGTAATCATTGGTTTTTGGCAATGTCTTGCAATGATGCCCGGAACAAGCAGAAGTGCAGCTTCTATCATTGGTGGTATGACGCAGGGTTTGACAAGAAAGGCTGCGGCAGAATTTTCTTTCTTCCTCGCTGTTCCTACAATGTTGGCAGTAACGGTATATTCAGTTTTTGTAAAAACCTGGGGTAAAGCAACGGGAAATCCGATGAAAGGATATGAGATGATTCTTGAATCTCAAGATCACATCATGATATTTATTGTTGGGAATATTGTAGCATTTATCACAGCACTTATCGCAATCAAAGCATTCATTGGCGTTCTGAATAAATATGGTTTCAAACCTTGGGGATGGTACAGAATTATCGTCGGAATTGCTTTGTTGGTTTATTTTTATTGGTTTAAATAATTTTAGGGCAGCTAAGAACTTCGTTCGTAAACTTCGATAAAGCTTTGCTTTTTCTCATTTATGCCTTCCACTCCCGCTTTTTTGCCTACGCTTCGTTCCGGTAAAAAGAGCTCTGTTCAAACCTAACGAAGTGGTTAGATGATTCAACTTGAAAATAAATAAAATATCATCAAGTCGTGCTGCGAAAGATTCAACGTAAATAAAATATTACTCATTACCAATTACTTATCAACTTTATGACAGCAGAACAACTTCTTGAAGGACACATCTTTCTTTTAGATAAACCTCTGGACTGGACTTCCTTTCAGGCGGTCAATAAAATGAAATACAAACTCAAAAGTGAGTTTGGTCTTCCGAAAAAATTTAAAATCGGTCATGCAGGAACTTTGGATCCAAGAGCAACCGGTCTTTTGATTGTCTGCACAGGAAAATTCACAAAAAAAATTCCTGAAATACAGGATGCTCCCAAAGAATACTGGACAGAAATAAAAATTGGAGTACAAACGGAATCTTACGATACTGAAAAACCTGAAATTCTTCAACAGGATATTTCGAATATTACTGAAGAGAACGTAAAAGAAATTCTAGAAAAATTTTTAGGTGAAATCGAACAGACTCCACCGATTTTTTCTGCCATTAAAATTGATGGGAAAAGAGCGTATGATATGGCTAGAGCAGGGCAGGAAATAGAAATGAAATCCAGAAAGACAACCATTACTTACATAAAAGATGTAGAAATCAATTTTCCGTTGGTAAGTTTTATGGTAGGTTGTTCGAAAGGAACCTACATTCGCAGTCTCGCTCACGATATTGGTCAGGAATTAGGAGTGGGTGCTTATTTAACACAATTAAGAAGAACAAAAATAGGAGATTACAATGTAGAAGATGCAACAACAGATTTTTTAGAAAACGGATACAAATTTGAAAATTTATGATCAGAAATTTATTATTAATATCATTTTTATTGATTTCATCAC
Source organism: Chryseobacterium sp. DT-167 (assembly GCF_058310155.1). Classification (NCBI taxonomy): domain Bacteria; kingdom Pseudomonadati; phylum Bacteroidota; class Flavobacteriia; order Flavobacteriales; family Weeksellaceae; genus Chryseobacterium; species Chryseobacterium sp. DT-167. The sequence continues at coordinate 272,871 of NZ_JBZEEQ010000001.1, forward strand.
AGTCATTTTCGCAGGTAGATCAGTCGAAAAAGCCGAAAATGAATTTTTATTTTAATCCAAATTTAAATGTGGGTTATAATTTAGGGAACCAAATCAAAGAAAATCAGAACAAAGATTCTTACGACTACCAACAAAATATTGCGCCTTATCTTCCTAACAAATATACGTACGGAATTTCGGCAATCGGAGGTTATCAATTTCTTCCTAACTTTGCAATTGGTACCGGAATAAAATATAGTTACATAGATCCCAATTTTCATTTAATGTATTGGATGATTCAGCCAAAAGTTATTTTTAATCCGGGAGATGAAGCTTTTTTTATTGATCTTACCTATGGCAGACAATTTAATAGGTCGGTGGTTTCAAATGCTGACTTCTGGAGTTTAAAAGCAGGTATTCAGGTTTCTTATTCAAAAAGACTTAGCCAGGAGGGAGGTTTATTTTTGGAAGGAGCTCAGCTTGGAAATACAGGTGCGGTATTTATAGGATTAAGTTATGGAATTACGATTTTCAGTAATAAAAATTACACAGTAGAAGGAATAGACTAATGGAAAAAACACGTATCAACAAATATCTATCGGAAGTTGGTTTCTGCTCAAGAAGAGCTGCAGACAAACTTTTGGAAGAAGGCAGAATAACGGTCAATGGTAAAGTACCCGAAATGGGAACAAAAATATCTGATGAAGACATTGTGGAAGTTGACGGAAAACCCATTCGTGAATCTGAAGATAAACCTGTTTATATTGCTTTCAACAAGCCGGTTGGGATTGTTTGTACTACAGATACAAAGCGTGAAATTGATAATATCATTGAATATATCAACCATCCAAAAAGAATTTTCCCGATCGGGAGATTAGATAAACCTAGTGAGGGTTTGATTTTATTGACAAACGACGGCGACATCGTCAATAAAATTCTTCGAGGAAAAAATAACCACGAAAAGGAATATCTGGTAAGAGTCGACAAACCGCTCAATACAAAATTCCTCGAAAAAATGCGAAACGGCGTTCCTATTTTGGATACTGTTACCAAAAAATGCGAGGTGGAGAGAATTGATGATATGACTTTCCGTATTGTTTTGACACAAGGTTTGAACAGACAGATCAGAAGAATGTGTGAATTCCTAGGGTATGAAGTGAAAAAACTAAAACGTATCAGAATCATGAATATCAAACTTGATCTTCCTTTAGGAAAATGGAGAGATTTGACAGATGAGGAACTTTCTGAACTCAATATTCTACTGGATGGCTCGTCAAAAACCTTTGAATAATTCTATTGATAAGATACTTACTACTTATAAATAATATTGGAATACTTTAAGAGTATAATAATAGCTCAATAATAAATATCTGATACATAGAAGTTTGAAATATAAACAATAATATAAAAAAGTATTGTCATAATTAAATTTTTTCGTAATTTTGCACTCACTTTTGTGAACGTACTTTCGGCGAAGTAAAACATTAACAATTAACGACTTCCATATTTTTCAGGATTCACAGCAAAGCCAAAGTCTGTAAGAATAGGAATACAAATTTTATTAGAAAATGTCAAAAGAGACAAATTCAGCAGAGGTTATTCTTAACCAAAACGTAGCACCAGAACAATTTGACTGGGATTCTTTCGAATCTGGTCTTGATGCAGATGCTAGAAAAGAAAAAAGCGATCTTGAAGAAATCTATAACGGATCTCTTAGCAGCTTAAATGATAACGACGTTATCACTGGTAAAGTTGTAAGATTGACTGACAAAGAAGCTATCGTAGACATCGATTTCAAATCTGAAGGTGTTATTTCTCTTAACGAATTCCGTTACAACCCAGGCCTGAAAGTAGGTGATGATGTTGAAGTAATGGTTGACAGAAGAGAAGACAAAACAGGACAGTTACAGTTATCTCACAGAAAAGCTAGAACGCTTAAAGCTTGGGATAGAGTAAACGAACTTCACGAAACTGGAGAAATCGTTAACGGTTTTGTTAAGTCTAGAACTAAAGGAGGTATGATCGTTGACGTACACGGAATCGAAGCATTCTTACCAGGTTCTCAAATCGACGTTAAGCCAATTAAAGATTACGATCAGTTCGTAGGTAAAACTATGGAGTTCAAAGTTGTGAAAATCAACCCTGAGTTCAAAAACGTAGTAGTATCTCACAAAGCATTGATCGAAGCAGATATCGAAGGTCAGAAAAAAGAAATCATCGCGCAGCTTGAAAAAGGTCAGGTTCTTGAAGGTACTGTGAAGAATATTACTTCTTACGGTGTATTTGTAGATCTTGGTGGTGTTGACGGATTGATCCACATTACAGACCTTTCTTGGTCTAGAGTGAACCATCCATCTGAAATCTTGGAAGACGGACAAACTGTGAAAGTGGTTATCCTTGACTTTGATGATGAGAAAACAAGAATCCAATTGGGTATGAAGCAATTAGAAGCTCATCCTTGGGATGCTCTTTCTGCTGACATGAAAGTTGGTGATAAAGTAAAAGGAAAAGTAGTAGTTCTTGCTGACTATGGTGCATTCGTAGAGATCGCTCCAGGTGTAGAAGGATTAATTCACGTTTCTGAAATGTCTTGGTCTACTCATTTGAGAAGCGCAGGAGATTTCGTAAAAGTAGGTGACGAAGTAGAAGCTGAAGTACTTACTTTAGATAGAGAAGACAGAAAAATCTCTCTAGGTATGAAACAATTATCTAAAGATCCTTGGGAAAATATCGAAGCTAAATATCCGGTAGGTTCTGAGCACGTTGGAACTGTAAGAAACTTTACAAACTTCGGTGTATTCGTAGAATTGGAAGAAGGTATCGATGGATTGATCTATATCTCAGACCTTTCTTGGACTAAGAAAATCAAGCATCCATCAGAATTCTGTGCAGTTGGTGATAAATTGAATGTTATCGTTCTTGAACTAGACATCCAGGCTAGAAGATTATCTCTAGGTCACAAGCAATTGACAGAAAACCCATGGGATAAATTTGAAACTAAATATGCTGAAGGAACTATACATGCTGGTAAAGCTGTAGAAGTACACGATAAAGGTGCTTCTGTACAATTCGAAGATGCTGAAGTAGAAGCTTTCTGCCCTTCAAGATTATTAGAGAAAGAAGATGGATCTAAAATCAAAAAAGGTGAAGATGCTCAATTCAAAGTTATCGAATTCAATAAAGAATTCAAAAGAGTAGTTGTTTCTCACACAGGTATCTTCAGAGACGAAGAGAAAAAGAATGCAAGAGAAGCATCTAACAACAGATCTAATAACAACAATAACACTTCTTCATCTAACAACGAAGAAAGATCAACTCTAGGTGATATTGATGTATTAGCTGAATTGAAAAAGAAAATGGAAGGAGGTAAATAATCTTCAATCATTTTTAATCATATGAAGCCACTCTTGCGAGTGGCTTTTTTTTGCTTTCATTCTTTTAAACTACTGTTATTCAGTAGTTTTTATATAGAATTAGTTATTTTTATCTGCTTTACAGTAAAGGATGTTTTTTAATAAAGATTTTAGACGTGATTTCACAAAATGTTCATATTTTTATAAAGCATTAATAACTAAAGTCATGAATTATAATTTTATTCATAATATAAAAACAAAAATTATTAAAATTCTATTTTTACTTTTTGTTTTACTCCCTTATTTCATCTTTTCCCAACAGCAGAAAAGATTGATAACGAATTACTTTCAGACAAAACTGATTCAGGATTTCAAAAAAACAGATTTAACAGATTTTGAGATTGATAACATAGACTTATCAAAATCATTAGGGGGAGAAGTGATTAAAATTCAGCAAAAATTTAAAAATTATCCTGTTTATAATGCAGTAGGAACAACTTTGATTAAGGAAAATAAAATTGAATATTTTTCAGATTCTTTCGTAAAAGATTATCGTAATTCAACTTCTACTGTACCATCGTTAAACAAAGAAAATGCACTTGAAAAGATTGCCTTAATTTTAGGAAAAGAAGAAATCGCAAATTTTCAAATTCTTGAAAATTCTTCTCCGGAGCCAAATCATAGGAAATTTGCAAAACAAAAGTTAGTGTTTATTGAGATAGATTCTGATTTAAGACTTGCCTACCAATTTTTTCTTTACGAACCGCAATCTACCAACTTCTGGAATATTTTAGTCGATGCAAATACCGGAGAAATTTTAAATAAGGACAATCTTAATCTATCATGTAGTTTCCATCCTGGAGCTTATGGTCATGATCATTCAAATGAATATCTTGTGACAACCCCAAAAAAAGCATCCACATCAAATATTTTCGCTCCCGATAATGCATCTTATAATGTTTTTCCGTTGCCAATTGAAGCTCCGACTTTCGGAAGCAGGTCAGTTCTTTCTAATCCCTGGAATTTAACTGCATCTCCGGAAGGATGGCATTCGGATGGTGCAAATCATTACACAATCACCAGAGGAAATAATGTTTTTGCTTACGCAGATACCTCAGACACAAACCAGCCCGGATTTTCTCCGGATGGCGGTACAAACAGGAATTTCAATTTTCCATTTTCAATCAATGGAACTCCTGCATCTAACCAAAATGCAGCTATTACCAATTTGTTTTATATCAATAACAGAGTGCATGACATTTTTTATCAGTTCGGATTTACAGAATCTGCGAGAAATTTTCAGCAAAATAATTTTGGAAAAGGCGGGGTAGGCAATGACTATGTCATCGCTGAAGGTCAGGATTCGGGAGAGTTAAATAATGCCAACTTTGCAACACCTCCAGATGGAAACAGACCTTTGATGCAAATGTATCTTTGGTCGACTTCCAATAGATACTTTTTTTACAATGCTCCGCTATCAGCAATTCCAAGCGTTCCTCAGGCAAATCCGGCTCAGTTCGGACCACCACTAAATGGAACGGGAGTTACCGGAGATGTAGTTTTAGCATCAGTAATTGATGGCTGTACAGCATTACCTTCGGGATCTTTGGCAGGGAAAATAGGTCTTATCGAAAGAGGCGGTAGTACGCAATGTACATTTGCTCTTAAAGTGAAAAATGCACAAAATGCAGGAGCAATTGCTGCGATCATCTATAATAATGCTGCTGCTGTAAATTTTCCATCTTCAATGGGCGGAACTGATCCTACAATCACTATTCCGTCAGTTCTGATTACCAATAGTGAAGGTGAATATATCAAAACTCAATTGAGTAACGCAGTTACAGTTAATATAACTTTAAAAAGTGATCCCTCAACCGCAATTACTCCTGATGGAAGTTTTGACAACGGAATCATCACCCACGAATACGGGCATGGAATTTCGAACAGACTTACCGGGAACGGATACACCTGTCTTTTAAAATCGGCAAGCAAAGAACAAATGGGAGAAGGTTGGTCAGATTTTTTTGCATTAATGCTTACCAACAATCCAGCTGATAACGCAAATGTTCCGAGAAGTATCGGAACTTATGCAAGCGGACAATCAACAATTGGTGCGGGGTTAAGACCGGTAAAATATTCACCTGATTTTGCGGTTAACAATTATACCTATGGCAGAACCAACGGAATGGAAATCGAAGAAGATTCTGAAATAGTTCCGGATGTCCACAGAATTGGATTTGTATGGGCGACAATGCTTTGGGATTTGCATTGGCAATATGCAGCGAAATATGGATATTCATCTGATGTAACTGCAAATGCGACTAATGGAAGCTCAAGGGTGTTGCAGCTTGTAACTGATGCTTTGAAATTACAGGCTTGTAATCCGACATTTATAGACGGCCGTAATGCTATTTTATCCGCAGAAATGCTTACAACTAAAGGTGAAAACCGATGCATGATCTGGAAAACTTTTGCGAAAAGAGGTTTGGGATTAAATGCTTCTGCAGGTAACAAAATGAATATCAGTGATCAGGTTGAAGATTTCTCAATACCCAAAGATTGTACTGACGGAAATTCAAACATTCTTATTGATAAAAGTCAGATCGCAATTTATCCAAATCCTGCTCAGGATGAATTTTTCATTTATTTAAAAGATTTCACAATAGGTAAAGTTCATGTTCAGGTTTATGATATGTCAGGAAAAATGGTACTATCCGAAGACAGATCTTCACCTGATTCAAGAATTCCGGTTTCTACAAAAGATTTTGAAAATGGAGTTTATGTGGTAAAACTGCAAGGTCTGGGAATTGACATTACTTCAAAAATTATTGTCAAAAAATAGCATCCTGAAAAATATTAAATAAAATCACTTTAGAATTTCTGTGGTGAGTTATTTAATATAGAATTCAACCCAAACAAATTTTTATGTTGTAACTTTGCCGGCTGTAAAAATTGATATGGAGAAGAAGAATATTTTAAAAGGAGTGATTTTTGTCGGGATTGGAGCAAGTATTTACGGGATGTTGGCAACGTTTGTAAAAATGTCTTACAAAGAAGGTTTTACAACTTCAGAGGTGACAACGGCACAATTTGTAATGGGTTTCTTGGGATTATTGATTTTAAATTTTATTCAGACAATTACCTCAAAAAAAGCATTATCATCACCGAGTTCCAAAGAATTTAAAATGCTGATGTTGGCAGGAACATCTTTGGGATGTACGAGCTTATTTTATTATATATCAGTACAGTATATCAATGTTTCGATTGCTATTGTACTTTTGATGCAGTCGGTTTGGTTCAGCGTTGTTGTGGAAAGTTTTTTAACTAAAAAATTTCCTGATGCTAAAAAGATTATTGCAACTTTCATTGTTTTGGCAGGAACGGTTTTAGCTACCAATCTCATCAGCTTAGAAGTGAAAATTGATTGGCGCGGTATATTTTGGGGATTGTTGGCGGCGGCTTCATTTACCATGACGATGTTCACTTCCAATACTTTGGCAACCAATTTACCGGTTCTTAGGAAAAGTATCATCATGCTTTCGGGAGGATCAGTCATTGTACTTTTATTTCTGTTTTTTGCTCAGATTGGACCATTACATTTTGAAGGACTAAGATCCTTTTACTTAAATTTCACAGAAAATACGCAGCATATCCGTCCGTTTGACTATTCAATATTTTGGACTTATGGATTTATCCTGGCACTTTTCGGAACCATCATTCCTCCTATTTTATTTAATCTAGGTTTCCCAAATACAGGTTTGGGTTTAGGAAGTATTATTTCATCATTGGAGCTTCCTGTTTCTGTGATGATGGCTTTTGTTTTGTTGGGCGAACAGGTTCTTTTCATCCAATGGACTGGAATCACATTAATCCTTTTCGCGATTGTTTTAATGAATCTACCTTCTAAAAAAGAATTGGAAGTAGCAGAAATACAGTAAAAAGCACTAATAAACTAAAAAATAACATTCTAAAACCGTTTCTTTTGAAGCGGTTTTTTTAATTTTAATATCTAAAATCAAATTCATGAAATATTTTAAAAATGCCGCAGTAATAATGTTGTTTTCAATTGCATCTGTTCCTTTATTTTCACAGGTAAAACCTTTAGATGCAATGCTTTCAAACTACCAATATCCTTACGAAGTTCATTTCAAAGATTTAAAATCACAAAATCAAACCTTAAAAATGGCTTATATGGATGTAAAACCCACTAAACCAAACGGAAAAACCATCATGCTTCTTCACGGAAAAAACTTCAACGGAGCATATTGGCAAAAAACAGCAAAAGATTTATCCGATAAAGGTTTTCGGGTGATTATTCCCGATCAGATCGGATTTGGCAAATCTTCAAAACCGCGGAGTTATCAGTTTTCATTTGCTCAGTTGGCAAGTAATACCAAAGCAATTTTAGATGATTTAAAAATTGATAAACTGATTGTTTTAGGACATTCAATGGGAGGAATGGTTGCCACAAGATTCACTTTAATGTATCCCGAAAACGTTGAAAAATTAATTCTCGAAAATCCTATCGGATTGGAAGATTACAAAATTTTGGCAAAATATCAGACAATTGATGATGCGTATCAATCAGAATTAAAAAATACCGCAGAAAGCTATAAAAATTATCAGCTTAAATTCTATTACGACAACAAATGGAAAGCCGAATACCAACCGTGGCTTGATCTCATCGCAGGTTGGACATTACACAAAGATTATCCACAAGTCGCCTGGAATGCGGCTTTGACGAGTGATATCATCTTCAATCAGCCTGTCGTTTATGAATTTAAAAACATCAAAACTCCAACCTTACTGATTATCGGAACAAGAGACCGCACAGCGATCGGAAAAGATCGAGCTCCCAAAGAAATTCAGCCTACAATGGGACAGTATCAGGAATTGGGTAAGAAGACACAACAGCAAATTACCGGATCAAAATTAGTCGAGCTCGAAAACGTAGGTCACTTGCCGCACATTGAAGTCTATGATAAATTCTGGAATGCTTTGTATGATTTTATTAAATAATTGTGAGATTTAATTAACATCCGTTTTTCATTCCTTAGGAATTTAAATATTGAAAACATGACGTTTAGATTCCTCCGGAATGACAAACTTAACGCTGATTAATTTAAAAAAATCGCATAGTTTCCTACCGGAAAAAAGTGAATTCTAAAGTATTTCAAAATAAAGAGAGACCACTAATTGTAGCGGTCTCTCTTCGTATGTGTTGTTGTCTGAATTATTTCTTCTTGTAAGCAGCGTCTTTAATTCTCGCTTTCTTACCTCTAAGATCTCTGAAGTAGTAAATTCTAGATCTTCTAACTCTACCTCTTCTGTCAACTTCGATTTTTTGAAGAGCAGGCATGTTGATAGGAAAAACTCTCTCTACACCTACATCACCACTCATTTTTCTGATGGTGAAAGTCTTTGTAGAACCTGTTCCTCTCAATTGGATTACGGTTCCTTTGAAGAACTGAGTTCTTGTTTTTTGACCTTCTTTAATTTCGTAATACACAGTGATTGTATCACCTGCTTTGAATTCAGGGAATTCTTTTTTTGTAATGTACTTGTCTTGTACGTACTTTAATAAATCCATTATTAATAAAATAAAATGTGTTACGCTAAGCAACTTACACGGACTTCGTCAGAGGTTGAATAACAGATTGCAAAAATAAAATAAATTTTTCTGTTAGCCAACAGTTTACGAAACAATTTTTCAGGAATTTTAATTTAATTTTTAGACAACAAAATATCAGTATTCAATTATATCTCCAACACCGAAACTCTACAACCCAATCATGGCGTGTCCTTCGCTCGGTCATTCCGCTGCGCTCCATTTCCTCACTCAGGTCGGGCTGTCCGCTTTATCTTTTTGGGGTTGCGGCGGCTTTGCCGCCGCAACCCCAAAAAGGATGTCGCTTCCATCCCTCACGCAAAATACGGCCTTTCAAATCAAAAGATTACAAAATTGAGAAAATTCCCAAAAAAATTGTAATTTCAGACCACAAATTTTAAGCAGTACAATGATAGATAAAAGAGTAGAAAATGCCACTGAAGCGATAGAAGGAATCAAAGACGGAATGACCTTAATGTTAGGCGGATTTGGTCTTTGCGGAATTCCTGAAAATTCGATCAATGCTTTGGTAGAAAGTGATGTGAAAGATCTTACCTGCATTTCAAACAATGCCGGAGTTGATGATTTTGGTTTAGGATTATTGCTACAGAAAAAGCAGATCAAAAAAATGATATCTTCTTACGTTGGAGAAAACGCAGAATTCGAAAGACAGATGCTCTCAGGCGAATTAGATGTCGAGCTGACTCCACAAGGAACACTTGCGGAAAAATGCAGAGCTGCACAAGCCGGAATTCCTGCTTTCTACACGCCTGCAGGTTTCGGAACTGAAGTGGCACAAGGAAAAGAAGTCAAAGATTTCAAAGGTAAACCCCATATTTTGGAACATGCTTATGAAGCAGATTATTCTATTGTAAAAGCATGGAAAGGAGATCATGCAGGAAACTTAATTTTCAAAGGTTCTGCAAGAAACTTCAATCATCCGATGGCTGGAGCAGGGAAAATTACCATCGCTGAAGTAGAGGAATTGGTAGAGCCGGGAGAATTAGATCCTAATCAGATTCATATTCCGGGAATTATGATCCAAAGAATCTTTCAGGGAGAAAAATTTGAAAAAAGAATTGAACAGCGTACTGTCAGAAAAAAACAAGACTAATTCTTATTTAAAACTTTGCTGAGTGTAACTTGTACAAACTTAAAAACAGCATGTTTTTCAATAAAAATTTTGCGCTCTTAGCGTTAAAAAGAATTACTTAAATTATAATAATCAAAATTTTCAAACAATACTTATGTTAAGTAAAGAAGATATAGCAAAACGTATTTCCAAAGAAGTAAAAGACAGATATTATGTAAACTTAGGAATTGGAATTCCGACTTTGGTTGCCAATTACGTTCCGGATAATCTTTCGGTAGAGTTTCAGAGTGAAAACGGAGTTTTAGGAATGGGACCTTTTCCTTTTGAGGGAGAAGAAGATGCAGATGTCATAAATGCAGGAAAACAAACGATCACAATTTTAGAGGGTGGTTCATTTTTCGATTCGGCTTTTAGTTTCGGGATGATCAGAAGCCAGAAAGTTGATTTGACCATTCTTGGAGCAATGGAAGTTTCAGAAAACGGAGACATTGCCAACTGGAAAATCCCCGGCAAAATGGTTAAAGGAATGGGTGGCGCAATGGATTTGGTTGCTTCCGCTGAAAATATTATCGTTGCAATGATGCACGTCAACAAAGCCGGAGAAAGTAAAATTCTAAAAAAATGTACACTTCCTCTTACCGGAATCAATTGTGTAAAAAAAGTGGTTACCGAATTAGCCGTTTTAGATATTACTCCGGCCGGATTTAAGCTTGTTGAAAGAGCTCCGGGAGTTTCGGTAGAACACATTATAAAATCCACAGAAGCAGATTTAATCATCGAAGGTGAAATTCCTGAAATGCAATTCTAATAAAGCAAAAACCTTGTCAATCGACAAGGTTTTTTATTTGTAGTTTATTGACATAGGAAAATGGAACGTTAATAAATTAAAAATTATCCGTTAAAAAATTTCCACTGTTCGAAGCGCGGCATAAACCTTTAATCAAAAAATAAATCTCGAATCCGCGCAAGTTTTGGAAATTTTAGGATTAAATTTTAATTTTTAGTGGAATTTTCCTAGTCTTGAATTTTTGTTTATTTTGTTTCAAGACAAAAGAAAAATTAATTGAATTTGTCTTATTAACTTTATAAAAGAAAAATTATTTCCCGTCCTGCGCTCCAAAAACCTTTTGCAAAATACTCGTCGTTCTCATTACAGAATTATTTCTGATTCCGCTTTCTTTTTCTGCCACCATTTTGAAAACACCATTGATTGTTTCATTGGTAACATATTCGTTCAGATCAGTAGAAACAGCATTTCCTGTCAATGTATTGTATTTAGAAATCAAATTATTCCAGACTTTATCGGCACCCACTTTTCCTAAAGAAGCCTTTACTTTCGGCTGAAAAGCGGTGAAAAGTTGAGATTGTGTTTTACTTTGTAGATAATTTGTTGCAGAATTATCACCTCCCAGCAAGATATTTTTAGCATCGGTAATCGTCATTGATGTAATCGCTTTTGTGAAAATCGGAGCAGATTCAGTAACCGCATCTTCAGCGGCTCTGTTGAGTAATTTCACCCCCTGATCAGCTAAACTGCCCAATCCGAATGCACGGAGTTTTGTGTCAATTATTCTTAATTTTTCAGGCATTAAGATTTTCACAGCTTCATTTTTCAGAAAACCATCAGTAACACCAAGCTTTTTCACGCCTTCCGTTACACCAAGACTCAAAGCTTCTTTTAAACCCGACGAAATCTGAGTTGAAGTCAGACTGTTGATATTTACAGATGGTGATTTTGTTGTGGTTGAAGTTGTGGTACTTGAAGTTGTTTTTGTCTTTACCGGATTGTTTAGATCAACTCCTGTTTGGTTTTTAACAGTTGATTTTATAATATCTAAAATCTGTGCGTGTGCAGAAACTGAAAATAATAATCCAGCTGCTAGAATAAAAGTTTTTTTCATCGCTTATTTTATACAAATTTAGATGTTTTATTGTTTAATAAGTTAAATTATAGACCTAAATTTTTCAGAAAAGAATTATATTCGCTAAAATCTAAACTCTACAAGATGCTGCGTATTCTATTGGTTTTTTTTCTATTCATTTCAACTTATTTTTTCTCTCAAACAAAATTGAATTTAATCCCTTATCCACAAAAAGTTGAGTTTCAAAAAGGAGAATTTATTATTCCTGAAAATTTTATTTTAGATGAAAATCTGCCAAAACAAGAAACTGAATACTTCAAAAAAAAATTTAATAAAGTATTTGTTTTTAAATATGGAAATTACAAGGAGGGGGTTCATTTAATAGAATCTTTATATCCGCCAAAAATATCGCATTTACCGATAAACGAAGAACAAAAAAAAGAAAAATATACCATTCATATTTCTTCAACGAAGATTGTCATCAATTCATATACGAGACAAGGGTATTTTTTAGCACTTCAAACGCTGATCCAGTTATTCGAGCAGTATAGAGATGAAGGCAAAATTCCGGCAATGAAGATTGAGGATGAGCCAAAATTTGCTTGGAGAGGAATGCATCTGGATGTTTGCCGTCATTTTTTCACGGTTAAAGAAGTAAAACAATACATTGATTATCTCACAATGTATAAGCTCAATACTTTTCATTGGCATTTAACAGATGATCAGGGATGGAGAATTGAAATTAAAAAATATCCGAAACTAACGCAGATTGGTTCAAAACGTAAAGAATCAATGATCGGAGCTTACGTTGACAATACTTTCGACGGAAAGCCTTACGGACCATATTTTTATACTCAGGATCAAATAAAAGATGTAGTAAAATATGCTCAGGATCGACATGTTACCGTTGTTCCGGAAATTGAAATGCCGGGTCACGCTTTAGCGGCGTTATCTGCTTATCCAGAACTGGCATGTACGAAAGGATCTTTCGAACCCGCAGCAAAATGGGGCGTTTTTGATGATGTTTTTTGTCCGAAAGATGAAACTTTTACGTTTTTAGAAAATGTTTTGGATGAAGTGATGGCTCTTTTTCCGTCACAGTATATTCATATTGGAGGTGATGAATGTCCGAAAACAAGATGGAAGGAATGCGCTCATTGTCAGGAATTAATCAAAAAAAATAATCTGAAGGATGAACATGGTTTACAAAGCTATTTCATTCATAGAATTGAAAAATATGTAAATTCTAAAGGTCGAAAAATCATTGGTTGGGATGAGATTCTGGAAGGCGGATTAGCGCCAAATGCAGCCGTAATGAGCTGGACGGGAATTAAAGGAGGCGTGGAAGCTGCAAAATCCGGTCATTTTGTCGTAATGACTCCCGGTTCGTATTGTTATTTCGATCATTATCAGGGAGATCCTGCGACCGAGCCGAATGCTTTTGGAGGTTTTACTCCTTTGGAAAAAGTGTATTCTTACAATCCGATTCCGAGTGAATTGAATGCTGAACAGGCAAAATATATTTTGGGAGTTCAGGCGAACTTATGGACAGAATATATTCTCGATTTTAAACAGGTTCAATACATGATTTTCCCAAGATTATTTGCTCTTTCAGAAGTCGGATGGGGAACTTCTGATCCTGAAAATTATAAAGAATTTGAAGGGAGAGTTATTAATGAATTCAAGGTTTTGGAGAAAATGAATGTGAATTATGCTAAAAGTATTTATAACGTTTCAGGAAAAGTAATTCCCAATAACAACGGTGTTTCTTATGAACTTTCAACTTCACAAAATTCAAATGGAATAAGATATACTTTAGACGAAACAGAGCCGAATGCAAATTCACAAACCTATCAAAATACGATTCCGGTTTCAAAATCAATGACGATAAAATCAGCGTATTTTGAAAACGGACAATTAAAAAGTGCAGTTTCTTCACAGACTTTTACGGTTTCGAAAACGACTGGAAAGACTATTACATTAGAAGAACAACCAAGTGAAAATTATTCTTTCGGCGGAGCCTTCACTTTAGTTGACGGAATTGTCGGGAATGTAAAACAATTGGGGAAAACATGGCTTGGCTTTCAGGGAAAAGATGTTGTGGCAACAGTTGATTTTGGAAATAAAACTCAATTCTCGGAAGTGTATTTTAATACATTGGAAAACAAAGGAAGCTGGATTCATTTGGCAAAATCTGCACAGATTTTCGTTTCTGATGATAATAAAAATTTTAAAATGATCAAAGAAATCGGAAAAGATGAAATTCAAAATTCAAAAGGGAAAATTAAATTAAATGTAGGAAGTCAAAACTCAAAATACATTAAAATTAAAATAGTAAACGCAGGAATTATCCCGGCCGGAAATCCGGGAGCAGATTCAAAAGCCTGGCTTTTCGTTGATGAAATCGGAGTAAATTAAACAACGCATTGATCTAAGCTGTAATTCCTAAAACCTTATACCTGAAAAACAATGAACTCACGCAGAAAATTTCTAAAAAACACCGCATTGGCATCTTCAGCATTATTGTTGAATCCATTGGATTTAATTGCTAAAGATTTACCTGAAAATAACAATAAAGTTGTAAACAAACCGATCGTCATTTCTACATGGAATTTTGGTTTAAAAGCTAATGAAGAAGCTTGGACGATTTTAGGAAAAAACGGAAGAGCTTTAGATGCAGTAGAAAAAGGCGTTCGTCTGGTTGAAAATGATCCTACAGAAAGAAGTGTTGGTTATGGCGGTCGTCCCGACAGAGACGGAAGAGTGACATTGGATGCCTGTATTATGGATGAAAATTATAATATCGGTTCGGTTGCCTGTTTAGAAAATATTAAAAATCCTATTTCTGTAGCAAGAGCAGTAATGGAAAAAACACCACATGTTATGTTGGTGGGTGACGGAGCTTTACAATTTGCCATTTCTAAGGGTTTTAAAAAAGAAAATATTTTAACTGCCGAGTCTGAAAAAGAATGGAAAGAATGGCTAAAAGACAGCAAATACCAACCTATTGTAAACATTGAAAATCACGATACGATCGGAATGATCGCTTTGGATGCACAGGGAAATCTTTCCGGAGCCTGTACAACGAGCGGAATGGCTTTTAAAATGCACGGAAGAGTTGGAGATTCACCGATTATCGGAGCGGGTTTATTTGTTGATAATGAGGTGGGTGCAGCAACGGCGACAGGTCACGGGGAAGAAGTCATCCGAATGGTTGGAACTCATTTGGTGGTTGAATTGATGCGACAGGGCAAAAATCCTCAACAGGCTTGTAAAGAAGCAGTTGAAAGAATTGTACAGATTACTAAGAGAAGAAATAAGAATTTAAAAGATATTCAGGTTGGTTTTATTGCTTTAAATAAAAAGGGTGAATATGGCTCGTATTGTATTCAGGATGGATTCAATTATGCTGTTTATGATCAAAAAGGGAACCGTTTGGAAAAACCGGAGTTTGCTTTGAAATAAATTGTAGAAATTAGAAATTAGAAATTAGAAATTAGAAATTAGAAATTAGAAATTAGAAATTAATTTTGCTAAACCCTAAACCCTAAACCCTAAACCCTAAACCCTAAACCCTAAACCCTAAACCCTAAACCCTAAACCCTAAACCCCAAATGTCAAAAATAGAAATAGCCTGTTTTAACCCCGAATCTGCGATTATCGCTTTCGAAAACGGAGCCGACAGAATAGAATTGTGTGACGGATTAAACGAAGGCGGAACAACGCCAGACTTTGAAACAGCAAAAGAACTTAGAGAAAAAATAAATATTCCGATTTTTGTAATGATTCGTCCTCGTGGTGGAGATTTTACCTATTCTGAAGCCGAATTTGAGCAGATGAAAGAAGAATTAATTCAATTAAAATCATTGAATGTTGACGGTTTTGTTTTCGGAATTTTAGATGAAAATGATGAGGTGAATATGGATCAAAATAAAGAATTAGTTGAATTGGCAAACCCTCTTCCGTGCACATTTCATCGGGCTTTCGACAGAGCGAAGGATCTGGAAAATTCTTTAGAAAAAGTAATCGATTGTGGTTTTAAAACAATTCTTACTTCGGGTCAAGAACCAAATGTTTCTGAAGGGAAAGAAAACCTTAAAAAGTTGGTGGAATTGTCCAACGGAAGAATCGAAATTCTTGTCGGTGGAGGTCTGCGTTCAACAAATATTGAAGAAATCAGAGAGATTACAAAAGCCGGATATTTTCATTCTTCTGCGATTACGGATGGTGGCGCTTTTGCAAATGCGGATGAGGTTGTAGCTTTGAAAAATAGATAATCTTAAAATCAACGGTTTTTTTGTCATTCAGAACGGAACAAAGTGAAGCGAAGAATCTCCACTTAATATTCTTAAAAACTTAACTTTAATCTTAATGGTTAAATAGTAGTTTAGATTCTTCCTTCGTCAGGATGACAAACGTTACGTTACTCAAATACAATAATTCATGAACAAAACTATCCTTTTTGCTTTCCTTTTCATCCAGAATATAGTATTTGCACAGCTTTCAGAGAGAAATTTATCCTCTGGAAAATGGCAGTTCAAAAATGCAAAAGAAAATTCTTGGATGACCGCCTCGGTCCCGGGAACGGTTCATTTGGATTTGATGAATCATAAAATCATTCCCGACCCTTATAAAGATGAAAATGAAAAGAAAGTGCAATGGGTAGAAAATGAAGATTGGGATTATCAGACTTCATTTATAATTTCATTGAAGGAATTTGAAAATCAGAATATGGATTTGGTTTTTCAAGGATTAGATACGTTTTCAGAAATTTATCTGAATGGAAAACTGTTGAAGAAAACAGATAATATGTTCAGAAAATGGGAAATTCCGGTTAAACAAAATTTGAAAATAGGAGATAATTTACTGCAAATTAAATTCAAATCTCCGGTAAATGTAGGAAAGGAATTGGCGAAAAAAGTTCCCTTTACGATGCCTGAATCTCCAAGAAGTTTTGTAAGAAAAGCACAATATCAATTTGGATGGGATTGGGGACCGAGATTAGTGACAGCCGGAATATGGAAAGATGTAAAGTTGAATTTCTGGAATAACGCTAAACTTGAAAATGTAAAAATTGAGCAAAAAAAATTAACGAAGCAAAAAGCAGAATTAAATATTCAAACTGAAATTTTCGCTCAAATTGAAGGTAAATATTCGTTATCGATTAACAACAAAAAAGAAAATGTTCAATTAAAAAAAGGAAAAAACACAATTCAGGTTCCTTTTACAATTGATAACCCCAAGCTTTGGCAACCAAATGGTTGGGGCGATCCGAATTTATATGAGATAAAAATTTCTCTTCAAAAAGATGCAAAAATTATTGATAATAAAACTGAACGAATTGGTTTACGAACAATCGAATTAATCCAGGAAAAAGATGCTAAAGGAAAGTCTTTCTACTTTAAAGTCAACGGAAATCCAATGTATGCAAAAGGAACCAACTGGATTCCTTCCGACAGTTTTACACCAAGAATTACCAAAGAAAAATATCAGAAACTCATCAAAGATTCCAAAGAAGCGAACATGAATATGATTCGTGTCTGGGGAGGCGGAATTTACGAAGACGATGAATTCTATAAAGCCTGCGACGAAAACGGAATTTTAGTTTGGCAGGATTTTATGTTTGCGGGAAGTTTTTATCCATCTGATGAAGAATTTTTAAACAATGTAAAAGAAGAAGTAAAAGATCAGGTCAACCGACTTCAAAATCATGCCTCGATCGCTTTGTGGTGCGGAAATAACGAAATTGACGAAGCTATTGTTAATTGGGGATATCAAAAGCAATTCAGATATTCAAAAGAAGATTCTTTGCAGGTTTGGAAGGATTATAAAAAACTTTTTCATGAAGTGATTCCAAATGCACTCAATGAAGTTGCTGTAAAAGATAAATCGATTTACTGGCCAAGTTCGCCCTCAATTGGTTGGGGACACAAAGAAAGTTTAACAGAAGGAGATTCTCATTATTGGGGAGTTTGGTGGGGCGAGTTTCCATTTGAAATTTATAACGAAAAAGTAGGAAGATTTATGTCTGAACATGGTTTTCAGGGCATGCCGAGTCTGGAAGCTGTAAAATCGATGTTTTCGGAGAAAACTGTTTTAAGTTTAGAAAATCCAACAATAAAAGCACACGAAAAAAATGCCCGTGGTTTTCATATTATTGATGAATACATGAAGCGTGATTATATCGTTCCGACAGATTTTGTGAAATATAATTACGTTTCACAATTGCTTCAGGCTCGCGGAATGCAGATTGCGATAGAAGCACATCGCCGGGCAAAACCTTACAATATGGGAACGTTGTATTGGCAACTCAACGATTGTTGGCCGGTTATTTCCTGGTCATCGATTGATTATCTGGGAAATTGGAAAGCGTTGCATTATCAGGTGAAAAGAAGTTTTGAAAATCAGGTGATTTTGATGTCGGAAGAGAAGATAGAGCAAGATGAAATCTTAAATTTTTATGTAATTAATGATAATTTAGAAAAGGTTGAAGATTTATATTTAGATTTTAATATTATGAAATTCAATGGTGAGAAAAAAGGTTCCGGAGGATTAGCAGAGTCTAGTACTATACAGCCAAACGGGATATTAAAATTTTCTTTTTCACTTGAAGAAATCATTGGAGATTCAAATAAAGATGAAATTTTTCTCGACATCATTGTTAGAGATAAAAATGAGAAAATATTTGCTAAATCTAATTATTTCTTTGCAAAACCAAAAGATTTAAAACTTTCAAAACCAGCAATTAAAATCAAGAAAATTTCAACAACAGAAATTGAAGTTTCAACAGATGTTCTGGCAAAAGATGTTTATTTAATCGGAGATACTCATTTCAGCGACAACTTTTTCGATTTGCTTCCGCAAACTTCAAGAAGAATCACACTTTCAAAACCTCTGGAAAAAGTTGAGGTAATGAGTTTGTGGGACACGATGAATGAATAATAGTATAGAATGACAAAAGTTATGTAAATAATATCAGTTTTTATTACAAACTAAAAAATCAACCGTAAATTTGTGCATATTTCAAGAAGATTATGGTAAATTTTGTTTTGATCGCCGTTTGCATTCTGGCAGGAATGATCTTAAAAGGAACAAAATCTATTCATCCGGATGCGCACAAAGGTATCAACACCTGGATTATTTATCTCGCTTTACCTGCCGTTTCGTTTAAATATCTTCCGAAAGTTCATTGGTCAACCGAAATGTTGTTTCCTATTATTTCTACGTTTATTATTGCATTCGGAAGCGGTTTGTTTTTCCTGATCTACAGCAGACGGAAAGGATATTCCGGACGTTCGAGAAGCACGCTCGAATTAGTAAGCGGATACTGCAATACCTCATTCATCGGATTTCCGTTAATTTCTGCTTTTTATGGTGAAAGTTATCTAAGTATTGCAATTATTTGCGATCAGACCATGTTTTTTGCCCTCTCAACGTTAGGAATCATTGCTGCTGTAAAAGGCGGAAGCAAATCGGGACAAGTAAGTGCAATATTTATTTTAAAAAGACTGGTCACTTTTCCTCCGCTTATCGGCTGTATTGCCGCTTTGGTTTTATCTCAATTTGTCGATTTCACACTTGCCGAACCTTTTTTTGATAAATTGGCGGCAACCGTAAGTCCTTTAGCATTATTTTCTGTCGGATTGCAATTAAAATTCAACGGATGGAAAAAACTGATTCCACAAATGTCAGCTTCCATGTTTTATAAACTGATTTTATCTCCGGCAATTATATTAGGATTGGCATTGCTGATAGGAATCAAAGGAGATATTGCGAAAATTACCGTTTTTGAAGCCGCAATGCCGACCGTTCTTACTGCAAGTATTATTGCCGAGCAGTTTAGACTAAATACAAAACTCACGAACTTAACGATTGGATTCAGTATTATTGTTGGGTTTTTTACAACGACAGCTTGGTATCACATCATTGAGTTCTTTTTCTAAAAACTAATTACATATAATTAATATTTTTAGGAGCTATTTCCAGCTTTCCGTTACAATCTTTTTTTTCAAAAAAGGATTTCCACTGCAATCTGGGCTAGGAGTTTCGTGATCATTTTCAACTTTTGTAATAACCATCACATTTGTCATTTATTTTTTAAATTAATCAGCGCCAAGTTTGTCATTCCGGAGGAATCTCAGCAATTATTTTGTACATCAATCTCTAAAAATTAAGCTTAGATTTCTCCGGATGACAAAAAGCGCAAATATTTAAAACCTCCAATCTTTTTGATTTAGATATTCAAGAGAGTTTAAAATATTTACATGAATAAAAGTCTTACGATTTTTGCGTTTAAATAAATTAAAATTTAATTTTACATTTTAATTTTCCCCTTGCGATACGCTCAGATTATTTTACCGCTCAATTTAAAAGGAACTTTCACTTATAAAGTTCCGGAAGAATTAGATACCAACATTCAAGACGGAATGCGTGTTCTGGTTCCTTTTGGCGGAAAAAAAATCTATACAGGCATTGTTTTCGAACTTCACGATCAGGCTCCTGAAAGTTTCGTGACAAAAGAAGTCATCAGTATTTTAGATGATTATCCGATTGTTCCTTTTCAGCAAGTTAACTTTTGGAACTGGCTTTCAAACTATTATCTCTGCAATTTGGGCGAAATTTACCGCTTTGCTTTTCCATCTTCTCTGAAACTGGAAAGTGAAACGTATCTGAAGCTAAAACCGAATGCAATTATAGAATTTGAAAACCTTGATGTCAACGAGATGTATCTCATTCAGGCTCTGGAAGTTCGGCAGCTGATTAATCTGACTGATATTGAAGCGTTTATCCCGAAAAAAGAAATCATCAAAACCATCAATTCTCTGATTGATCTGCAATACATTGAGATTGATGAAAAAGTTGCCGAAAAATACAAAGCCAAAGAAGTTGCTTACGTAAAAGTGAAAGATGAGGTTTTGGAAAATCAAAATCTTACCGAAATTCTTCTGCAGCTCAACAGAGCCAAAAAGCAGAAAGAACTTTTCCTGAATATCATTGAAAAACAAACGGAAAATCCTGATTTCCATATCAAAAAATCAGAACTATTCGAAGACGGATATTTCGGAAGTTCGCATTTCAAAGCTTTGGCAGATAAAAATCTGGTTGAAGAATATTATCTTCAGAAAGACAGAATCGAAAGTTACGAAGGTGAAATTGAACAAATAGAAGAACTTTCAGAAGCACAGAAAGAAGCAAGAATTGAAGTTGATGAAGCGTTTGAAGAAAAGAAAAATGTTCTTCTTCATGGCGTCACATCATCCGGAAAAACCCATATTTATTTAGAAAAAATTGAAGAATGTATCAATGAAGGAAAAAATGTTTTGTTTTTACTTCCTGAAATTTCTTTAACGAAACAAATCACACAAAGACTAGAAAAAAAATATGGTCGACAGCTTGGTTTTTATCATCAGAAACTTACTGATTTTGAAAAAGTTGAGGTTTGGCGAAGAATTAAAAATAACGATATTAAAATTCTCATTGCAACAAGGAATGCCCTATTTCTGCCTTATCAGAATTTAGGATTGATTATTGTGGATGAAGAGCATGATTCTGCATACAGACCGAGAGAGGTTTCTCCATTTTTTAATGCGAAAGATGCGGCTTTAGTTTTGGCAGGTTTTTATGATGCAAGAGTTATTTTGGGGTCGGCAACACCTTCCGTGGAAAGTTATTATTTAGCCAGAAAAGAAAAATTACAATATGTTTTTTTGAATGAAAGATTCGGGAATGTGAAATTGCCTGAATTTGAATTGATTAATTTCAAAGAAGCTCAGGACTCCAAAAAGGTTTCAGGAAACTTTTCATTGCAGTTAATTGATGAGATTAAGAAAACTTTAGAAGAAAAAAATCAGGCAATCATTCTTCACAACCGTCGCGGTTATGCAAGTGTCATAGAATGTGAGACTTGTGGTTACGTCAATTACTGTTCAAACTGTGACGTTGTTTTGACCTACCACAAAGCTGCCAATGAAATGAAATGCCATTATTGTGGTCAGAGAGCTTCAAAGCCAAGAGCCTGCCCGAAATGTCATTCTGAGAATCTGAACGAAAGAGGAGTGGGTGTAGAGCAGATTCAAGAGGAAATTTCAAAGATTTTCCCTGAAAATGAAGTCGACAGAATGGATGTCGATTCGATGCGGAAAAAATTTGCCTACGAAAAATTATACGAGAAAATAGAAGACCGGGAAACGGATATTATCGTTGGTACGCAAATGATTTCTAAAGGTTTGGATTTTGATCATATCGAATTGGTGGCAATCCCAAAAGCTGATTCTATGTTGTATGTGCAAGATTTCAGAGCAGAAGAAAGGGCGTATCAATTGATTACCCAGGTTTCAGGAAGAGCGGGAAGAGTTTCCGGAAACGGGAAGATTTTAATTCAGACTTATAATCCGGATCATTCTGTATTCCAATTAATTAAAATGAATAATGTTGCGAAAATTTATAAATATTTTCTCACTGAGAGACAGAAATTTCATTATCCGCCTTTCACGAAATTAATAATGATCGAACTGAAGCATATTAAAGACGATAAAGTTAACCGTGCTTCACAATTTTTAGGCTCAATTTTAAGAAAATATTTGCCTGAAGATTGTATTCTCGGCCCGGAAAGAGCGCAGATTGCAAGACTGAATAATCTGTATCAGTTCCAAATTTTACTGAAGCTTCCACGAGGTAAAAACTATGATAAATTTAAAAACCTTGTATTGTTAAGTTTAAAAGAATTTGACGAAATTACTGCATATCAAAGCATTAAAAAAGAGGTTTTTGTGGATTTTTAACAATTTTTAACAAACTTTAAGCGGTTTTAGTATACTTTTATAGACTCCATTCTAACAATAATATCTACATTTGAACGTTTATTATGTGTTTGGATAAAAGCAAATGGTTTAACTTATCATATTTTATGCCATCCAAAGTATAACAAAAAGAAAAAATTGATGATAAATTACAGAAAGTATATTTCAGGTATTACGGTTTTGGCCACTGGTTTTTTCCTTGCCCAGTCTACCGTATCTACAGTTCTTTATTCTCCAAATTTCGAAAGTCAAAAGAGCGGATTAAATTTGCCTTCTCCCGTTGCTGCGGTTGAAAAGGCTTTTTTGTCTCCCAAAGAACTTGTGGATGTAAATGTAAACACAATGATGGCAGATCCTGTGTTGAAAAATGCAACCTGGGGATTTGTAGTCTACGATCCGAAAACGAAGAAGATTATCTCCTCGTATAACGAAAATACTCCTCTTGTTCCTGCATCTACTACAAAACTTTTGACTACAGAAACAGCTTTGAATCTGTTGGGTGAAAATTACCGCTGGATGACTCAGCTGGAATATTCGGGGACAATCGATGAAAATGGAGTTTTAAACGGAAATCTTTACATTGTAGGAAGCGGCGACCCGTCGTTGGGAACCAATAAAGCGGGAGCCTGGTCTTACAAAGAAATCGTTTCAGACTTCGTAAGCGGAATGTCTCGTGAGGGGATCAAAAAGGTAAATGGTGATATTATTATTCAGACAGCGCTTTTCAAAGGTAACATTTCGAGACTTCCGGAAAATGTTGTTTGGTTAGAAAACAATAATTACTATCTTCCGGTTGGTACAACCCGCGAGATCAATCCTGCAAACGAAAAACTGATCGTTAAAAAAGGAGCAAATGCTACTTCAGACAAAAAATATTTCTACGTTTCACCTTATGCCAACCAAATGGTTTATGCTGAAAAATATGAAGGTGACGGAATTTTAACGACTAAACTTCCTGATGCTCCTGCATTTTTAGCCAATACTTTCAGAGCAACTTTGGTGAAAAGCGGGGTCGGCGTTACCGGAAAAGTAACTCCAAAAATGACCGATGCAGCTCCTGAAGTGAGAAAAATGATTTCTGCTTATAAATCTCCGACTTTGTCTGATATTATTTATTATACTAATCAGCGTAGTGATAACGGTTTGGCAGAAGCTTTATTAAAAACGGTTGGTTTCCAGAAAATGGGTGATCAGACTTCTGAATCGGGAAGAATTGTTGTAAACGAACATTTGAAAGATGCAGCTTTCGATGTAGAAGGTTTAAATTATATGGATGGAAGCGGATTGTCAAGAAGCAACAAAGTAACTCCGATTTCTCAGGTGAAATATTTAACTTCATTGATGAATCAGAAATATTATAAAACTTATTTTGATTCTCTGCCGATTGCAGGACAGTCGGGAACTTTGAAAAGTATGTTTGTAACCGAAGGAAACGGACAGATTTTTGCTAAAACCGGAACTTTAAATAAAGTGAAAGCCCTTGCTGGTTATATTAAAACAAATTCAGGAAGAACATTGGTCTTCTCTCTGTTGGTAAATAACTACGCAGGTTCTGTAGCTCAGGTGAAAAGCAAAATGGAAAAAATTCTTCAGCCTGCTTTAGATCTTTAGAAAATTTATCGAATTGATATATAAACCTTTTAATCTCAGATTGAAAGGTTTTTTTTATCTTTAACCTCTAATTTGTTGATAATTAATTTGATTTATATTTTGATCAAAAACCATTTCATCTAGACAATCGTATATTAAATGGATATGAAAAAATTTTACTTTCTAATTTTAAGTGTTTTAGTATTTCAAAACGTCTTAGCCCAGGAAAATCTTGAAATGAAAGGATTGATGGCTAAAGAAATGAAGTCTTATGCTTCCAAAATGAATATCGGAAATACCAATCCGAATACTTTAAACTATGATCTGCAATATCAGCGAATGGATGTTTCTATCAATCCTTCTGTAGCTCAGATTTCAGGTTCGGTGACTTCTCATTTTAAGCCAAGTCAGGCAGTGAGCAGTATTTACTTTGATCTCAGCAATCAGCTGACGGTTTCTCAGGTAACTTTTCATGGTCAGCCTTTAGCTTTTCAGCAGTTGGCAACCAAAGAAGTTAAAATAGATTTTACATCTGCCCTTCCTGCTAACGTTTTAGATTCATTAACGATACAGTATAACGGGGCTCCTCCTACAAACAATAATGCTTTTTTTATCAATACACAAGGTGGAACTCCTGTTCTTTCTACTTTAAATGAACCTTATGGTGCACAAGACTGGTTTCCTACAAAGCAAAGTTTAAATGATAAAATTGAAAGATTTGATATAAAAGTGACTACACCTTCCCAATACAGTGTAGCGTCCAACGGAAAGCTGATGAGCGAATCGATTTTAGGAAACGGACAAAAATTAACATTCTGGAGAACTCAATATCCTATAGCTGCATATTTAGTGGCACTTTCAATTACCAATTTTGTTAAACTGAACGATACAATGGGAACTCCGCCTTTCCCTTTTGTCAATTATATTTATCCGGGAACAGCTGCTAATACGACGAGTATGGCAAATATCGAATGGACGAAAACGGTGATGAACATCTTTGAAACTTTCTTCGGACCTTATCCTTTCAGAAATGAAAAATACGGTCATATGGAATTTACTGCAGGTGGCGGAATGGAACATCAAACGATGACTTCAATGGGAGGCTGGACTAAGCAATTAATTGCTCATGAGCTTGCCCATCAATGGTTTGGTGATAAAGTTACCTGTGGTGCATGGAATGATATCTGGCTGAATGAAGGTTTTGCTACTTTTGGTGAGCATGTTGCCAATGAAAAGTTATTAATGACCAATACCCAGTTTCTGAATTATCTCCTCAATGAAAAAAATGTAATTACAAGCTCACCGGGAGGAAGTGTTTATGTTGCTGATGCCAATCTGGGTAACATAGGAAGTATTTTTGACGGAAGATTGTCTTACTCAAAAGGTGGATATGTGGTAAGAATGATCAAATGGATTTTAGGTGAAACCGTATTTTACCAGGCTTTGAAAGATTATCATGCAAGACCAAATTTAGCCTACAATTACGTGAAAACTTCAGACTTAAATGCTTCATTATTGCAATCAACCGGAAAAGATTTCACAGGATTTTTCAATGACTGGATTTACGGGCAGGGATATCCAACCTATGATATCCGATGGAAACAAACGGGGAATATATTGACTTTCAAAGCGGCACAAACGCAAAGTCATGCTTCTGTAAGTTTCTTTGATATGCCTCTGCCAATCAAAGTCAATGGAACAGGAGGACAGGTGGCTTATTTTGCTTTAAATAATACCTCTAATAATCAATATTTTACTGAAACGGTAGCATTTCCGGTTGCAAGTGTAGAATTCAACTATGAATATCAGATTTTAGAAAAAAACTCGACTGTGACGGAGGATAATACTTTGAGCACCTCAGAGATTAAATTTGATCAGTTTGCAATTTATCCAAATCCTGCAAAAGATGAATTATTTGTTTCAGGTTTGAAAAAAGTAACTGATTATTCGATTTTTACAGCCGATGGAAGATTGGTTAAAAAAGGAAATACTGATAAGAAAATTGATATTTCTTCTTTACCCAAAGGAGTTTACATCATTACTGTTGAACAAACCAATTTTAAATTTGTAAAAGAATAGCCTTTTAGAATTAATTAAAATATTTCAAAAAAAGAAAGCCTTCATTTTTGAAGGCTTTCTTTTATACTTTTAGTTTTCTCATTGCTCTTTGTGCGCGTTTTTCGGCAATTTTCACTTTGTAATTAAACCATTTTTCTTTAAAAATTTTTCTCATCGCATTATCAAAATGTCTGATGATAACCAGGTTTTTAAAGCCTCTCCATTTTTCAAGTGCGCTTGATGGCAACGCTCTTACAGACACAGAATAACCTTCCGTCTCATACTGAATATAATGCCACCATCCGGAAGGAATGTAAAGCGTTTCTCCGGGATGAATAAGGGCTTCGTAACCATTTAAATGTTTCAAAGCCGGATATTTTTCGTAATCCGGTTCCTGAAGATTGGTCAAACTATGGAAATTGTATGGCAATTTGTACATCAGATCAGACTGTTCCCACGGAAAAAGCCAGATTCTTTTCACTCCCTGAAACTGTGACAGAAAAACGTGTGACATATCAATATCAATGTGATTTCTCGTAATTGAACCTTGTCCTCCAAAAAACATAAAAGGCAGCCATTTTAAAATTTTTCCTTTTGTAACGTCTTTATAATGAATGTCATTTTTAAGTTCAGGTCTCAGACTTAGAAGATTGAATAAAAATAAGCGATGTTCAGTAATTTTGGTTGTAATTAAATCAAGATATTCTGCAAATGTAGTTTCACCAACCGGTTTGCTGGCAACACGATCGATAGATTCGATTTCGCTTCCGTAAACATTTACTTTTGTTTCTCCAGCAATTTCTTTAAAGTATTCATAATTCCATTTTTGAAATGCAGGACTGTCAGACTGTATAAAATCCTTTAATATAATTGGTTTCGAGACTTTCATATGATGTTGCAAAAAGTCATCGGCTTCTATATTATTGGCTCGGATAATCTGAGATAATTTCATACTTTAAAATTTAAAGATTCAAATATAATTATTATCCTATTAAATTAGTAGACTATTTGATTAAAAAATTCTATCAACATCAAATTTTACAATAATAAATAGGAAAAGCGAATAGTTTAAAGCCTTTTTGTTAAATTAGCAAACCTAAAAAATTATTATAATGATCTCTGAAAAGTATCTTGAAAATCTACAGAACGAACTTAAAAATATCGAAAACGACGGTCTTTTTAAAAAAGAAAGAATCATCACATCGCAGCAAAGCGCTGAAATCGAAGCCAACGGTAAAAAATTGCTGAACTTTTGTGCAAACAATTATCTGGGGCTTTCAAACAATCCGGAAGTGATGAAAGCTTCTCAGGATATGATAGAATCTCATGGTTATGGGATGTCTTCGGTACGTTTTATCTGCGGAACTCAGGATATTCATAAGCAGTTGGAAGAAAAAATCGCTCAGTTTTTAGGTCTTGAAGACACGATTTTGTATGCAGCTTGTTTTGATGCAAACGGTGGAGTTTTTGAACCGTTGTTCACTGATGAAGATGCGATCATTTCAGATGAATTGAATCATGCTTCGATTATTGATGGTGTGCGTCTTTGTAAAGCGGCAAGATACCGTTACAAAAACAATAATATGGCAGATCTTGAAGCGCAGTTGATTGCCGCTTCAGAAAAAAATCACAGGTTTAAAATCATTGTTACAGACGGAGTTTTCTCAATGGACGGAATTGTTGCTGATCTGAAAGGAGTTTGCGATTTAGCAGATAAGTATGATGCTTTGGTCATGGTTGATGATTCTCACGCAACCGGATTTATCGGTAAAACTGGTCGTGGAACTCACGAAGCCAACGAAGTAATGGGTAGAGTAGATATTATTACGTCAACGCTTGGAAAAGCTTTGGGAGGTGCTTTAGGCGGATTTACTTCCGGTAAAAAAGAAATTATAGATATGTTGAGACAACGTTCTCGTCCGTATTTATTTTCAAATTCATTGGCTCCCGGGATTGTAGGTGCAGCTTTGAAAGTTTTAGAGATGATTTCTGACGATACTTCGCTTCGTGATCAGGTGATGGAAAATGCAGAATATTTCAGAAAAGAAATGACGGCAAAAGGTTTTGATATTCCTGAAGGTGATGCTGCGATTGTTCCTGTCATGTTGTACGATGCAAAACTGGCTCAGAAAATGGCAGAAAAGTTGATGGATGAAGGAATTTACGTAATTGGCTTCTTCTATCCGGTTGTTCCTAAAGAAAAAGCGAGAATCAGGGTGCAGCTTTCTGCAGCACATACAAGAGAGCATTTGGATAAGGCAATTGTAGCTTTTGAAAAAGTAGGGAAGGAATTGGGAGTGATTTCATAAAATAATTTTCTACAATAGTGGAACAAAAACAGAATTTCTATATTTACAGAAATTCTGTTTTTTTATGATGAAAAATATTGTATTTACCTTGATCTCAATTTTCATTTTTACTTCATGTAAGACAAAGGAAATGAATCAATATATGAGATTTCCAGATAAAACACAAAAACGACAAGGCAAATGGAAAGAAGAATATTCTTCCGATAAAGGCACTTTAACGGCAGTCGGAAAATACAAGATAGGTGAAAAAGTAGGAGTCTGGAAAATCACTCTTGAAGATAAACTTTATCAAAAAGATAAAATCAGAAAAAGAGTTACCACAACAAAGCTGTATCATCCAAACGGAAAAATCATGGAAAGAGGTCAGTCGAAATTGGATATTTCAGATGCTGAAAGACATTGGTATTACTTTGGTGACTGGAAGTATTATGATGAGACTGGAAAATTAAAGTATATTAAAAAATATGCTGATGGGAAGAAAATTGACAGTATTTCTTTTTAAAAATAATTCTTTTTTTAAATTTAAATAATTCTCCCTCGAACACAGAATTATGTTATTTTTAGCAGATCAATTTGTTGAAAATATTCCATGAAAAAAATTCTACTTCTTATCTTTATTTTTGCTTTATCGAGTCCGTTTTCTGCGCAGTCTGAAGATTATAAATCTATAATAACCGTGAGTGCTTTTGCACCTTTGCGTGATCAGCGATATAATGTTGGCTACGTGCGAAAGTTATCAGAAAGATGGTGGATTGGTGCTGAAATAGCTTATGGTGCAGATGGTTTAACTCCTATAAATATTGGTAATTTTGAAGGTAAAAATCGAATTTTTGAGATCAGACCTGAAGTTTTTTACAGTTTGGCTCCACAATCAAGGCTAAAACATTTTGTTTCTGGAGAAGTATTTTATCTGAATCATGTCGGAAAAAGCGTTTCAGGGAATTATTATGACAGAAATAAAGATTATTATTATTTTAATTCAGCAGATTATAAGAGAGAAAAGTACGGATTCAATATCAACTACAGTATTTTACTGCATAGAGAAACGTCATGGTTTGGTTTTATGCCCAAAATTGGTTTTGGAATAAGACAGAGAAATATTTCTTACAAAAATATGATTGACAAAATGCCGGGTAATCCGTCGGTAGATGGTTTACCTTTTGACTATCAGATAAATCATGAAGGTCCAAATCTGGGTTTTAATTTTAATATTGATATGAAACTTATTTTTAAATTTTAGAATAATTCAATTATTATTCTTTAATCATCATTTTCTCATATAAAATTCACTTTTTTTCTGAAATAACCTATCTTTGCACACAAATTTTTACGATGCTGTACACCATCATCAAGGCGTTGCATATTATTTTTATGGTCAGTTATTTTGCGGGAGTTTTTTACCTCGTAAGAATTTTTGTGTATTATAAAGACACTGATGCTTTTGAAGAAGAGAAAAAGAAAATTCTCAGAGAACAGTATATTTTTATGGCTCGAAGATTATGGAATATCATTACCGTTCCTGCAGGAATTATCATGGCAGTTTGTGGTTTGGTTTTAATATTCCTGAACACAGGATTGATGAAAACACCGTGGTTTCATTTAAAACTGACATTCCTCATCGGATTAGCAATTTATCATTACTGGTGCTGGAAAAAAGTAAATCAACTTGCAAAACTTAACGGAAACACTTTAGAAACCCCCAACATAAAACTGAGACAGGCGAACGAAATTGCTACGTTTATTTTATTCCTGGTTGTTTTTACAGTGATTTTAAAATCCTCCGTAATCGAATATTGGTGGCAATTAATTACCGGATTTTTCGTTCTGGTGTTTTTGATCATGATGACAGTGAAATTGGTAAATAAGAATAAAAAAAATAAATAAAGCTTATAGCATATTGCTTACTGCAAATAAAAAAACTATGATTGCAATTTTTAAAAAAGAACTTTGGAGTTATTTCGGGAACTGGAGCGCATGGGTGATCATTGCGGCTTTCAGTCTGATAACAACCTTGTTTTTGTTTTTTTTCGAGAACGAATCTAATATTTTCGACATCGGTTTGGCTTCTTTACAAAGTTATTTTGTTTTGGTTCCGTGGTTATTGATGTTTATCATTCCGGCATTGTCGATGAAAACTTTTGCGGAAGAACAGCAGACAGGAACACTGAACTGGTTGTTTTCTCAGCCACTGAAAGTTTCAGAATTGGTTTTTGGGAAATTTCTTTCAGTTTGGGTTGTCGGCATTTTATGTCTGATTCCTTCATTGATTTACTTGTATACAGTTTACGTTTTAGGCGTTCCGGAAGGAAATATCGATTTTGGAATGACATTCGGAAGTTATTTCGGATTGATTATCCTGATCGCAGCATTTGCCGGAGTAGGAATTTTAGCTTCGTCACTTTCTCAGAATCAGATTATGGCTTATCTCTTGGGCGTTTTCATGTGTTTCATCATGTATTTCGGAATTGAGCAGTTGGCGAGTTACAAATTGTTGGGTGGAGCAGATTTTATCCTTCAGAATATAGGTTTTTACCAACATTTCTTAGGCTTTACAAGAGGTTTGATTGATTTTAAAGATGTCGCTTATTTTGTGTTTGTCATCGGTCTTACATTAGCATTGTCTAATCATTTTATCAATAAAAAGAAGTAAAAACATGAAGAAGATATCCCTAAAATCTCCATTCGGAATTTTACTGTTTGTAGTTTTACCTTTAAGCATCATTTTGATGTTTTCAGGAATTCGGTTGGATTTGACCAAAGAAAAAAGATACACGCTTTCAGAAAGTACGATCAAAGTTTTAGAATCGATCAAAAAACCGGTAACGGTAGATGTTTATTTGGAAGGAGA
This sequence comes from Chryseobacterium sp. DT-167, assembly GCF_058310155.1. Lineage (NCBI taxonomy): Bacteria > Pseudomonadati > Bacteroidota > Flavobacteriia > Flavobacteriales > Weeksellaceae > Chryseobacterium > Chryseobacterium sp. DT-167. The sequence continues at coordinate 304,370 of NZ_JBZEEQ010000001.1, forward strand.
TTTCCCGGCAAGCTTTAAACAGTTACAGAGCGAGACGAGATTTATGCTTGAAGAATTTAGAAAGATCAATCCTAAAATAGATTTTAAATTCATCGACCCCATCAAAACAAAAATGTCTCAGGACACTTTGATGGCAATGGGAATGCAGCCATCTATTCTCCCTGATATTAAAGACGGAAAAGTGTCTCAGATTACACTGTTTCCTTATGCGGTAGTAAAACAGGGACGAAACGGAGTTTCAATTCCTTTGGTTGTACAACAGGCAAACATCAATGCAGATGATCAGTTAAGAAAATCGATTGAAAATTTAGAATATAATTTAGTTTCAAATATTAAAGCAGTTTCAACCAATAAAAGAAAAAAAGTCGGAGTTTTGGTGAATCAGGACGAGTTGAGACCTGAAGAATTTCAGGGTTTTATGAATCTGGCTTTGGAAAGTTACGATGCAGGTCCGATCATTCCAAAAAATAGTGTCGAACTGACTTTAGCTGATTTACCATTATTAAAACAAATGAGCGCTTTGGTTATTGCAAAACCAAGAAAAGCCTTTACAGACGGTGAAAAAGTAATTTTAGATCAATACATCATGAATGGCGGGAAAACCCTTTGGATGATCGATGCCGTGAATGCCGAAATGGATACGTTGACAAGATCTAAAAAAGTAATGCCTTTCCCAGTTGATATTAATATGACGGATTTCTTTTTTAACTATGGCTTGAGAATCAATCCGGCTTTGGTAAAAGATGTGAAGAAATTTGCTTTGCTGAAATTGGTTACCGGTGAAGTAGGAGGGAATCCTCAATACACAAGTCTTCCGTGGCCATATTTTCCGTTGGGAATTGCTGAAAACAACAATCCGATTACCAAAAATATCAATCCTGTAAAACTTGAATTTCCAACTTCTATTGATACTTTAGGCGGAAAGAAATTTAAAACAAATGTTCTCTTTGAATCGAGCGAAAGAACTTTATTAAAGCAGGTTCCGAATTATGTTGAACTGAGCGAAATTGCAAGCGTCGACAGTCTCGGACAAATGGAAAAACCAAGCACACCGAAGATTTTTGCAGTTGCTTTAGAAGGGAAATTCTCTTCAGCATATGCATCAAGAATCGAAAGACAATCTTATCCCGGCTTTAAAGCAACAAGTCCGGAAAACAAAATGATCGTCATTGCAGACGGTGATGTTGGCAGAAATAAAACCCATAAAGGCGAACCTTTACCTCTTGGGGTAGATCGTTTGACCGATGAACAGTTTGGTAACGAACAGTTCCTTAGAAATGCCTTAGATTACCTTCTCGACGACAGCAATCTGATGGAATTAAGAAACAGAAACATCGAAGAACGTCTTCTCGACCGACATAGAATCAGTGAAGAGAAAAAAAACTGGCAATGGTTTAATTTATTACTTCCTTTAGCGATTATCGGACTTTTAGGAGGGTTGTTCTTCTGGTTAAGAAAAAAGAAATTTGGATAAAAATAGAAAAAGAGAAACCTTGGTTTCTCTTTTTTGTTTTAACTCATTTTATTTCAAAATTGCAGGTAAAATAAAATCTTTCACGATCTTTTCTGCTTGTGCATGTCCGTAAGGTTTGTTGTAAGCTTTTGAAGTAATAATAATCACAATCGGTAGATCCGTGAAGATGATAAACTCATTGCCACCATTTCCTGCACAGTAATAAGTTTCATAATGTTTTCCTTTGTACTCAAACGATTTATTCCAAAACAGATAACTATAAAATTCATTTTCTCTTTCAGGAATTTGAACCTGATGAGTGAAGGTTTTTTGTATCCATTCTTTGGGGAGTATTTGCTTTCCATTCCAGACACCATTATTTTTGTAGAGTTGGGCATATTTTGCATAATCCAAAGATCTCATTTGCAAACTTCCTGCTGTATTTGCCACATTTTGCGGAGTATATTGCCATTGATACTTTGTAATATTTAAGGGTTTAAAAAGTTTCTCATCTGCATATTTTTCTAATCCTTCAGGAACTTTTTTATCAAGAATGTCGCCTAAAAGTATTGTTCCTGCTGTGAAATAATCCCATTTTCCACCATTGGTTTTTGAAGGATCTATTGGTAGATCAAGTGTGAATTTCACCCAATTATCAGTAGGGTACATATTTTCTTCGTTGCCTGGAGATTCGCTGTTTGCATCAGAACCATTGAAAGCAGAACTCATCGTGAGGAGATCTTTTATTTTTATCTGATCTTTTTTAACATCATAATTTTCGAATAATTTTAAATTATAAAACTGATCCAGAGTTTGATCTTCATCTTTAATATAACCATCTTTTATGGCAATTCCCATCAAGGTTGAAGCGAATGATTTTCCTGCAGAACGGGGATCGTGTAATGTATTTCTTTCGGCTCCGTTAAAATATTCCTCAAGCAGAAGTTTATTATCATTAATTACAACAATACTCGTGATTTCTTTCAAATTATAAATTGCAATTTCTTTGTTAAGTGCCTCAATCTTCTTTTTATCAAATTTAAAATCTGAAATTTCCCAGCCACTATCGGCTTTTATAGATTGAGTGGCAATTTGCTCGGCTGTGGCTTCTGGAGTTTTTACAACAAGTTCTACCTGTCCTTCTGCAATTAAATTTCCGACTTTTGCTTCATCATTTTCATCGATTTTAATATAAGGTCTGATTTCAATTTTCAACTGATGTTGACCTTCTTTCAAAACTTTTTCGCCGCCGTTGAGTTGGAATCTTTCCCAAAGATGCAATGCCCAGAGATTTTCACCTTTAGAACTTGTCAGTGGAATTCTGAAAGTCGTTAATGTGTTTTTCAGTTCATTGGCATTACCAATCCAACATCCGGGATTGAGATTTTCTTTATAAATAAATTGACCATCAACATAAAATGCGAACTGCATATTTCCTTTTTCGAGTAATTGTTCTGCTGAAAGATCAGGAGCCAACTGATGAAGATAATTGGTAACCGAATTATCCATAAAAACTCGAATGTTGAGGTCAGATTTATACGTCAACGGAAAAGATTTCAGGAAGTCAGATTTTTTATATTGATCCAAAGAAATATTGCCATTCATAAAGGTAACTTTACCCACGTTGGCTTTGTGTAAAGTTGTAATAATTCCGTCGGTTTTTATCCAATCTTTCGATTGTCCGAAAGCTGTTAAACAAAGTACATTCATTAAAATAATAATCAAAATCCTTTTCATAATAAATTCAAATATTTACCGTAAAACTATGACTAAAGTCTGCTTTAAAAATAGAACAGAATTAACATTTTAGAATCTTAGCTGAAAAGGATTCTTCTGTATTGTGAAGGTGTGATTCCATTGATTTCCTTAAAGCAGCGTGTAAAATGACTTTGGTCTGAAAAACCGCATTCAAAAGCTATAGATGTCAAATCTAATTTTCTTTGAGAAATGAGTTGCAATGATTTTTGAACCTTGATTTTCCTGATATATTCTCCCAATCCTGAATTGAAATATTTAGAAAAATCTCTTGATAAATGAACAGGATGAATGTCTAATGTTTTTGATAAATAATCTAAGCTCAATAGATCTGAAAATTGATCATTCAGGATCAAATCTATTTCCGAAACCCAAGTTGGTTTTTTAACAGATTCTGTTTGATGATAACGAAGCATTTTTGACAAAGTTTCTAACAGTAAAGTTTGGATAGAAAGTAGAGTAGAGCTATCATCCGCTTTTGTTTCCCTGAAAATTCTGTACATAAGAAATTTCAGATCTGGGGTTGCAATCTTAATGCTGCCTTGTAAATCTGTGGTTTTAAAATCTAATTCATTAAACCATTCCTCTTCAATCTCAATGTGAAAACCTCTTGTAAATCCTTCAGGTTTTATGTTGTAATGAGGTTCCTGCCAATTGTGAAATAGAAGATCACCTGCAGAGCAATTGTAGATTTCCTTTTTATTTCCTTCGATTACATTTCCCTCAAGAATAAACGTGAAATAAGCATTTTTGTGATAGTGCCAATCTACTTTGTCGTGGGTGTAAACAGTATCGGTCAGAGTAATTCCTTCAAGATTGATGGTTTTATTGGTTTGTCCGTAGAATTCTCCTTTTTGAGACTGTTTCATTGTGATATTTTTATTTAAATTATTTCTCCAAATCATAAACAGGTTCAACTTGATAACCTGCCAGTCTCAACCTAGAAATCAATCCGCATTTTCCTGTAAGATGTGCATAGCCGACTGCGATAAAGCTGTTCTTCTCTGTAATATTCTTTTCAATAAAGGGAAGCCAGATTGCACTTCTGGAACTTATCATCAAACTTTCTGCACACTCAGAATCCAATTGATAATCTAAATTCTGTTTTTTGTAAAGTTCTGCCATGTTACAATGAATATTGATATCACGACTCATTTTGATATTGTCTAGCCAAAGATAAATATCTTTTTTTACCTCTTTCCAGTCTGTGCGATCTTGCTGATTGATGTAAGAAGTCATGAGATCATTACTTTCCAATCCCAGCAACTCAACAGAATTGAGTTTTGCCATTTTGATTAAATAGTTATCAAAAGTTTTGACAGAATCAGTCTTTTTAATTGTTCCGCACTGCGTTTCAAGATAAGTCTGCTGTATTTTTAAAAGTAACTCTGAAGGTGATAATTTTGAGACGGGAACTTTCCACTTTTCCGAAATTTTTTCTAAATAAGCCAAATGCTTTTTGTCTAATTTTTCCTTGTAAGTGAAATTTTCTTTTCTTGAATTTAAATATTTTGCCAATCCATCACCAATGTCAGTATTTTCAAATATTGCAATATCAGAAGATTTCAAAGCTCTAGTCACCATTTTAAGCGAATCTACGTAAGAATTTCCCATCTGATGATAGGTTCCCAGAAGATAGGAAATGTGGGGATTACCTTCTTTTTTAATTGTCCACAGGATGGTATTTTGAGCAAATGAAAAATTAATTAATATAATAAATGATAATAAAAATATTTTTTTCATTGCAGATTTTATTTTTAAAAATGGTATCAAAACCGTTTGGAATGCATTCAAATATAATAAAATGTTCATAAACTCATATAAAGAAAAATACATACTGCAAAAAAAATAAACAAAAATTGAAAGCAACAACAAAAATCAAAAAGATTTATCTTTTTTCCATTTTCTTATCTTATGTTAATGAGTTAAATCATAATTTTTTCCGAGGTTTGCAATGCTGAAATAATAAAACAGCACTTTTGTTGTTTATAAAGGCAATACTCGATCAATATTAATATTAAATTTAAAAAAAAATGAAAAAAATCAGTGTAATCGCTTTAGCAGGTATGGGTCTTTTACTTGCGTCTTGTGGAGATAAAAAAACAGAAACCGCAACTGCAGCACAGGAACAAACTGTAGCTGAAAAGCAGGGAGCTGTTTTTGCTGTAGATACTGCGGCATCAAAAGTAAACTGGAAAGCATTCCACAAAGGAGGTTTTGCTCCACGTTGGGGAACTCTTGCGATTTCAACAGGAGAATTATCTGTAGCTGAAAACCAGTTGACGTCAGGAGAGTTTGTAATCGATATGAAATCTATCAAAGTAGATCCTGCTTCAGTAACTGAAAAAGATAAAAAATATACAGATCTTGAAGGGCATTTAAAGAATCAGGATTTTTTTAATGTAGAAAAATTCCCGACTGCTGATTTTAAAATCACAAAAGTAGAAGATCTTGCTGCTGGTGCTCAAAATGCTGTAGAAGGTGCCAACAAAACTGTAAGTGGAAACCTTACTTTATTAGGTAAAACAATGAATGTTACTTTCCCTGCAAAAGTAGATATCGTAGATAAATCTGCAACTGTAAAAGCTCAGTTCACTGTGAATCGTGCAGACTGGGGAATCAAATTCGGAACTGACGAAACTGATCCGGCAGAATGGATGATCAGCAAAGATATTGAGATCGGTATCGATGTGAAAGCTGCTCAAAAATAATTTTTTCTCAAATATTTGAAAAGACATCTGCATTTTTGCGGATGTCTTTTTATTTGTACCGTAAAATTTAATGATAAGTACCATTAAAAAATTCCAGCATTGTACTTAATGAATCAGCAGAGTGCATCTTCTCACCGTTTTCAAGTGATTCCTTCGCTGCAGTTGTTGCTCTTCTGCGCATTTTTGTCTCATAATCTGAAATAGCTTCCTGCAAAGAATTATATATATCAGAAGTCAGAATTTCACTCAGTTCCAAAGCATCAAGCATCGCCATATTTGCACCTTCTCCGGCAAAAGGTGGCATCACGTGAGCTGCATCACCGATGATGGTTAGGTTTGGAAGGGCTTTCCATGTTTGGTCTAAAGGTGCACAATAAATTGGACGGGGAATAAACGGAATTGCTGCTTCCTCAAACAATTCATTCCAGATAGTGCTCCATTCCGAATATTCTTTTTTAAACCAATTGAGAACCTCTGTGCGATCTGAGAAATCAATTCCGCTTTCTTTTGCCCAGTTTTCATTGGTTTTAAAACTTACATAAAATCCGAGATCACCACCGCCTTTTTGTCCCATCAGAATGTTTTTTTCGTTTCCAAAAGCCATGATTTTTCCTCCGTTGATCAATGAATGCATTTGCGGAACTGCTTTTTCTGAATTATAAACATTGCCTTCCAACATCGTTATTCCAGAATAAAAAGGTTTAATATCTGTTAGGTAAGAACGGATTTTAGAATTGGCGCCATCCGAACCTATAACGAGATCTGCATAAACCGACAAACCATCTTTAAAATGCAGCATCCAACCTTCATTTTGTGGTTCCATCGAAATGAAATGACTGTTCCAGACAACAGTTTCCGGCTCTAAAGATCCGAGCAATATTTTTCTTAGAACGCCTCGATCGATCTCCGGACGAAAATGGTGGTTCCCGAAATCTTCCTCAATATTGCTTTCGTGATCACTAAAAAAGATTTCCGCCTGATCATTTAAGATGAGTGTTTTATCTCCACCCGGCATGAAATTATTTTTAAATTCGGTCAATAAATCAGCTTTAATTAAAGCTGCCAATCCCGATTCTTCGTGCATGTCGAGAGGTGCGCCTTGTACACGTGCATCTTTGTTGATGTCTCTTTCATAAACCTTCACATTTGCTCCTTTGAGCTGTAAAAGTCTGGCTAAAGTCAATCCACCGGGACCACCGCCGATAATTGCGATTTTTTTATTGTTGATTTGCATCTTATTTATTGTTTTGAATGATGCAAATTTATTCTGTCCTGAAAGATGATAATAGTATAAATCGGTCGTTTTTATTTTTAAATAATTCTTTGGGCACTGTTCCTGAAAATTTTTTTATTTCTTTGATGAAATGGGTTTGGTCTGCAAAATTAAGTTCAGGAAAGAGTTTCCCCTTTGCAATATGTTCCAGTGAAGCTCTAAAACGGAGGATACTGCAAAATGATTTTAATGAAATCCCAAATTGCTGATTAAAATACCGGTTGATTTGCCGGCTGCTCCAACCCACTTTTTCAGAAAGTTCGTTTACTGAAATAGAACCGTGATTATAGTAAATAAGATCAAACAGCTGCTTTTTGCGGTGATCAATTTCTTTGATAAGAAGAGATTTTATTTTCTCTGATGCCTTTTCGCAAAAATCTTCAAAATTATGAAGATCTTCAGGTTTAAAATCCCAGAAATCATCAGGTAATATTTTCCCTTTATCTACAATATCGGAAATGGTCTCATGAAAAATATATTCCACTGCAAGCAGCTTAAAACTGATTGCAAATCTCAGACTTTTAGCAGGAACTATACCTTCTTCATTATGTTGAGTGCCCAAACCAAGAAGTACAATCCTGAAAGGTTCATCGTCTGATTGTATAAGAAATAAATCAATGCGTCCGTCAGGTAAGCCTATCGTTTCTTTGTCATTTTCCGAATGATTATGCAACACCCAAAAACTTTCCACAAAGTCTGAAATCGACTCGTCTGGTTTGATGTTTTTGTAATAAATGTCGTTAGTCATATTTGATTCTGAAAAATGAAATCAAATCTAATGATATTACTGAAAACAAAAAAGAGAAACCCGAAAGTCTCTCTTTAAATATAATCTTAAATTTTTTTCTACCAAGGACTGATTCCTGTTTCGTCTTCGATATCGTTGCTGTAAAATTGTCCGGTTGGTGCGTTTTCGTCTGTCAAAGTATGTTTAATGATAAACGAAGCTGCACTTTCCACAGAACCCGGACCGCTGTGATGATTAAAGTCTGTGGCTGTATAACCGGGATCAATTGCATTTACTTTGAAAGGTAAATCTTTTAGTTCATACGCCAAAACAATCGTGTAAGCATTCAAAGCTGATTTTGAAGGACCGTAAGCTGCATTTTTAACCTGATAATATTTCCATGTTGGATCGCTGTGCAAAGTTAATGAACCTAATCCTGAAGTAATATTGCTGATTCTCGGGCTGTCAGATTTTTTAAGCAACTCTAAAAAAGCCTGAGTAACATTGATCACTCCGAAGAAATTGGTTTCAAAAACTTCCTTGATATCATCAACAGAAGTTTCTGCTGCAGTTTGAGGATTTACCCCAAGAATTCCCGCGTTGTTGATGAGGATATTCAGTTTTCCCTGTTCGTTTTCTACGATAGTTTTCGCTACCGAGATTGATTCCGGATTGGTAACATCGATTTCAATCGCTTTGATATTTTGAAATCCTTTTTCGTTTAATTCTTTTACGATTGCTTCCCCTTTTGCAAGATCACGGCTTCCCAAATAAACGAATAATCCTTTTTGTGAAAGTTGTTTTGCGGTTTCCAGACCAATGCTTCTGTTGGCTCCTGTTATTAATGCTGTTGTCATTTTTTTTATTTTAATTGATGGTGTAAAATTCCGCCAATTTAATAAGATAACATTTGCCAAATGACAAAAAGCGATGATGAGTCGGAAGTTTGATTATAGAAAGTTGGAAGTTTTTGAAATTAATAAACAGAATGTATATTATTGGTTTTTATAAATTAATATGCAAATCAATTAAAGTTTCAAATAAGTAAAGTCTAAAATCTGATATCTAATATCTTTAATCTAATTTAATATTTTTCCTGATTCTGCTTAATGAAGATTGTGTAACTCCTAAATAGGAAGCAACATATGAAAGTGGAATACGATTAACTGCGGTAGGATAGATTTCAAGAAACTTTAAATATCTTGTTGTTGCATCTTCAGAAACAAGCGGACTTCTTCTTTCCACTTTTTGCATCAATGCCCGTGAAATAATTTTATGGGTAATCGCATCAAATCCAACAATAGTCTGTAAAATTTCAAGCCAGTCTTTCCTCTGAAAAACAATCATTTTACAATCTGTTACCGCCTGAACGTATGAGCTGGAAGGAATTTCGTTATCAAAACTTTCAAGATCTACGACCAGATTATTTTCTTCGATGAAATATTTGGTAATTTCGTCGCCTTTATTGTCATAATAGCAAACCCGCATAATTCCTTCTACAACAAAGCCGACCCGCCTTGCAATTTTCCCTGCTTCTGAAAAATAATCGTCATTTTGAAGATTAATTTCATGTGCTTTACTTGTGATAAAGTCGATCTGCTGTTGATTGAGGCTTCCAAATCTTAGGATAAAATCGAAAAGTTCTTTCATGAGGGAAAGGTAAGGAAACTATATTTTTTAGGATTTGTCATTTGGTAAAAAGTGATGAACTACAATTTTCTTTTATTACCACATTTTGAACAAAAAGTTGCGGTTTTTGTTCGATAAGGTTTTCCACAATTTTCACAATCAGGACCATACATATCAATGAAATGATGCATAATTGCATTAGGATTTGTCTCTTCAAAACCTGTTACATCTTTGTAATAACTAAGTAATTTGCTAAAATGTGGAGGTTTCCTCAACTTTTTTGCTTCCTGAAATCCTTCAGATAATAATTTCGAAGCAATTTCTCCTTCTTCAGAATCCAGCATAGGAACATCCATTCTACATCTCCAACAATATCTGATTTTCATTTTTAAACATCTTTTATAAAATCCTCATATTCGTAATAAAACCTTTCAAAGCCATCCATTCTCTCCACAAAAAACTCGAAAATTTGCTGCCATGAATTTTTATTGAAGATAGAAACATTGTGTTTTTCTACCCAGATTCTGCTGATGACTTTTCCGTTTTCCAAAGTATAAAATTCTTCTTTGTGGAAATCGCCGATGAAATCTTTTAAAATATCTTCTAATGACCAGATCTTTTCATAGTAAGCATTCCGATATACTTCATCTTTCATTTCTATATCCAAAGAAACTTCTGCTTTTTTATTATCAGCATTGAATTTGAACGAAAAATCTTTGACTTTTGTGTCGTACAAAATCCATTTTCTCGGAAATGACTTTCCAAAAGCCGTCCAAAATTCTTTTTTTAACTGCTGTGCTTCCTGTTTACTGAACATATAAACAAATTTAGGAAATTTGGTGAGAAGTTTGGAGACCGAAGACCGAAGTTTTACAATAGAAATGACTTCTGACCCGAACTTCCCACCTTCTAAAACTCAATTTTATACAATTAAAACAATTTTCTTACTTTTGCTGTAATGCTGTCAAAGAAATCTCAATATGCGTTTAAGGCACTTTCATATCTTGTAGAAAAAAGAAATGGAGGTCCTGTTCTTATTTCTGAAATCGCGGAGCACAAAAAAATTCCGTTAAAATTCCTTGAAAATATTTTATTGGAACTAAAAAAAGCAGACATTCTCGACAGTAAAAAAGGAAAAGGCGGCGGATATTTTTTTAAAGAAAATCCTGAAAACGTAAAACTTGCTAAGATTATTCGTCTCGTAAACGGTCCGATTGCATTGCTTCCCTGTGTAAGTCTCAATTTCTATGAAAAATGTGCAGACTGTAACGAAGATCATTGTAGTCTGCATGATGTTCTGATCGAGGTGAGAGATGCTTCTTTAAAGATTTTGGAAGAAAAAACACTTCTCGACTTAATCGATTAAATAAATTCTAAATTTCGACTTTATAAGTCTACTTATTTGGTAGGATAATTATTTTATCTGATATTTGCATTACTTCAAATGAATAAACTATGATTTCAAAAGAAGATGCAGAGATAGTAAAACATCTTTCACCACTTGACGGACTGAAATTTATTTCACAAAAATTCCCGGAAGGAGTTGTATTTTCCACATCGCTTGGTCAGGAAGATCAGGTGATTACCGATATGATTTTTAAGAATCAGTTGCCTATAAAGGTTTTCACTTTAGATACCGGAAGACTTTTTTATGAGCATTACGATTTACTTTCACAGAACAATTCCCGATATAAAATCAAAACAGAAGTTTATTTTCCCGAAGTTGCTGATGTTGAAAAATATGTAAATGAAAAAGGGATCAACGCTTTTTATCATTCCATAGAAAACAGAAAAGAATGCTGCTTTATCAGAAAAGTAAAACCTCTGAACCGAGCTCTGGAAGGCGCAAAAGTTTGGATCACAGGACTTCGCTCTGAGCAATCGGAAAATCGTGAAAATATGCCGATCATAGAGTGGGACGAAGACCGAAAGCTTTTTAAGTACAATCCTTTAATCAATTGGTCTTATCAGGAAGTTCTCAATTATCTTGAACAAAATAAAGTTCAGGAACTGATCTTACACAAAAAAGGATTCATCAGCGTTGGCTGTCAACCTTGCACAAGAGCGATCGAAGAAGGCGAAAATCCTAGAGCCGGACGTTGGTGGTGGGAAAGTTCACAAAAAGAATGCGGTCTGCATACACATTAATTCAAATTTTTCAGAAATAAAAATGAGTACATATAAACTAGACTATCTGGAACAGCTGGAAGCCGAAAGTATTTATATTATGCGCGAAATTGCAGCGCAGTTTGAGAAACCGGCTTTGCTATTCAGTGGCGGAAAAGATTCGATCACATTGGTACATTTGGCTAAAAAGGCTTTTGCTCCGATGAAAATTCCGTTTCCTTTGGTGCATATCGATACGGGACACAATTTCCCGGAAGCATTGCAGTTCAGAGATTATTATGCTGAAAGTATCGGTGCAGAACTGATTGTAAGAAAAGTTGAAGATACCATTAAAGCTAAAAATTTAACCGAACCCAAAGGAAAATTCGCTTCAAGAAACTGGCTGCAGACCCATACTTTATTAGATACAATTGAAGAATTTCAGTTTGATGCCTGTATCGGAGGTGCGAGAAGAGATGAAGAAAAAGCGAGAGCGAAAGAACGTTTTTTCTCCGTGCGTGACGAGTTCGGACAATGGGATCCGAAATTACAGCGTCCGGAATTGTGGAATATCTACAACGGAAGAATTAATAAAGGTGAAAATGTAAGAGTGTTCCCGATTTCGAACTGGACGGAGCTTGATGTCTGGAATTATATCAAAAAAGAGAATATTCAGTTGCCATCCATTTATTTTGCTCATGATCGTGATGTGATTGAATATGACGGACAGTTAATTGCGGTTTCAGATTTTATTCAGATTGATGAAAATGATGAAATTGTGACTAAAAAAGTGCGTTACAGAACAGTTGGAGACATGACTTGTACTGCCGCAGTTGAAAGTGCAGCTGAAACTTTGGATGAGGTTGTCACTGAAATCACGGCCTCAAAAATTTCCGAAAGAGGAGAAACCAGAATTGATGATAAAGTGACGGAAGCGGCGATGGAAGACCGGAAAAAAGGAGGATACTTTTAATATAAGTAATGAGTAATTGGTAATAAGTAATGCAAAACTTACTGCATATTTTACTCATAGCTTAAAATAAAATTATAAAAGAAATGAGCGGTTTGAAAAAATTACTCATTACCAATTACTCATTATTAATAAAAAAAATGTGGACATACTAAGATTTATCACTGCGGGAAGTGTAGACGACGGGAAAAGTACCCTGATCGGAAGGCTTCTTTATGACAGTAAAAATATACTGATTGATCAGCTTGAAGCTTTAGAAAAACAATCAAAAAACAAAAACGAAAATGGTGTTGACCTTGCAATTCTTACCGACGGATTGAGAGCGGAAAGAGAGCAGGGAATTACCATTGATGTCGCATATCGGTATTTTTCGACACCAAAAAGGAAATTTATCATTGCAGATGCTCCGGGACATATTCAATACACCAGAAATATGATTACGGGAGCTTCAAATTCACAACTGATTGTGATTCTGATTGATGCAAGACAGGGTGTGATCGAACAGACCAGAAGACATTCAATCATCGCTTCATTGTTGAAGATGAAAAATGTTGTGGTTGCTATTAATAAAATGGATTTGGTTGATTATTCCGAAGAAATTTATAAAGACATTAAAGCTCAATATGAATTGGTAGCGCAGAAATTAGGTCTGGAAAACGTCAGTTATTTCCCGATTTCTGCCTTTCATGGAGATAATATTGTGGATAAATCTTCTAAAACCGATTGGTACGATGGTCCTGCACTTTTAGATTTCCTGGAAACTGTGGAAATTGCTGAAAATAAAGATGTTGATCATCCGAGATTTCAGGTTCAGTACGTGATTCGTCCACAAACCGCTGAACTGCATGATTACAGAGGTTATGCCGGAGAAGTAATTTCGGGAATTTATAAAAAAGGGGACGAGATTACTATTCTTCCACAAAATATTCAAAGTAAAATTTCAAAAATTGAAACTGGCGGAAAAGAAGTTGATTTTGTCTTTACCAATCAACCCGCTGTTTTGCATACTGAAGATGATATTGACATCAGTCGCGGTGATTTTATAGTTAAAACAGACAGTCATCCCAAAGTTGAAAATGAGTTTGAAGCTGTTGTTTGCTGGCTTGATAAAAAAGAACTGATGGAAGGAAATAAATATTTTATTCAGCATAAAAGCAAAACTCTGAAAGCAATTATCAAAGAAATTGAATATAAAATTGATGTGAATACTTTAGAAAAAACGCCCACTACAGAAAGCATAAAGTTGAATGAAGTGGTGAAAGTTCGTTTGAAAACTGCTTCACCATTGGTTTTTGACAGTTTTGAAAACAGTAAATCAACCGGAAATGCCATTTTGATTGACGAAACAAGCAATTCTACAGTGGGTGCTGTAATGATTTTATAATATGGAACTTACAAGGAAAGTTCAGATAAGATTAAATATATTTTTAGTCACTATTGCAATATTATTTGTTGTGGTCTTTTCGATGTATGAATTAGGATATCTTGATGAGCTTCAATTAATTTTAGCTAAAGACAATCATATTTTCTACTGGATGATGTTGGTCGGTTTTTTGGCAGAAATCGTTGCCGGATCAATGGGAATGGGATATGGTGTCATTTGTACCACAACACTTTTGTTCCTTAATATTCCGCCACATATTGTGAGTGCGAGTATTCACTCGGCAGAAAGTTTTACCACAGCTGCAGGAAGCATCAGTCATATCAAACTGAAAAATGTAAGTAAAAGTCTGGTGAAAAAGCTTGCGATTCCTGCAATTATCGGAGCAATTGTTGGTGCTTTATGCCTGACTTATGTCGGTGAATACTATTCTAAAATCACCAAAACAGTTATCGCTTTTTATACTTTGTATCTTGGCTTTCAGATCTTATCAAATGCTTTTAAGCCAAAACAGAATAAGTCTTTAAAAAAGAAAACAAACTTAACAAGATTAGGATTGATCGGTGGTTTCATCGATTCTTTTGCCGGTGGAGGATGGGGACCTTTAGTTACCGGAACTTTGATTAAGAATAGTTTCACACCCCGGTTTGCGGTTGGAAGTTCTACAGTTGCCAAATTTATTCTCACGATTACGGCAGCAATTACCTTTATTTTTACATTAGGAATTCAGCACTGGAACATTATTTTAGGACTTTTAATCGGTGGAATCATTACTGCGCCGTTTTCAGCAATGCTAACAGCAAAACTGCCCGTGAAAAAAATGTTTATTGTGATCGGAATATTAGTGATTGTCATGAGTTCTATAACAATTTACAAATCTGTATTTTAATAAAAACTTCATGCTTATTAAAGAAATTTAGGAATTAAACTTAAAACAAGCAGCGAAATTATTTACATTTACACCCTAAAAATAAAGCATGAATTTACACATTGTAGCGCTTTTCAAATTTAACGAAAGTTATCTGATGGAAGCGGTAGAACTTTTCCAGACATTGGTGAGAGAAACAAGAAAAGAAGAGGGCTGTCTTCAGTATGATTTGATAGAAGATAATGAGCAGAAGGGAACTTTTTTCCTGACGGAACTTTGGGAAAGTGTAGAACACCACAATCATCACAACGGAACAGATCATTTGTTGAATTTCAGAAGAGATGCCTCAAAAATTATGACAAGCAGCATCCAGGTTTATAAAGGATTTAAGGTTTATTAATTTACTTCAATAGCTTCAAAAAATGCAAAGGCAGTTTCATCATTTTTGAAACTGCCTTTTATAGAAAAAATAGAAAGTATTAATTTTAATTGTGAATAGCAGACAATCGCTAATTTAGAATTATCATTGACAGCAGAATGCTGATTCACTATTCACATCGCTTATTTTACGATTAATTTTTTAGTTTCTGTCTGTCCGCCGAAAGTGATTTTCACAATATAGTTTCCGGATGGAAGGTGAGATAAGTTTAAGTCTTGTTTATAGAAACCTGCTTGATTGGTCAATTCGGCATTATAAACTTTTTTTCCGGTAAGGTCATATACTTCTACATTTCCTTTGTTAGTTGATTTTTCTTTTACATCAAATAATACAGTAACTCTTTTGTCTGCAGTCGTAGGGTTTGGATAGATCCCGAAAGATGCTTTTTTACTCACCTCAGTTACATCCAAAACTGAAGTAATGTTTTTATACTTAAAATACATATTACCCGTCGTAGCCCCACCATTTTGTGTGAAATACATTCTGTAATAAGTACTTCCCTGCTTCACATAATAAACTGCATCGCTGTGAACTCCTGTTGTTGGTTTCCAGGTGTGTCCTATTGTTGTAATATTACCTGAAAATGCTGTTGTTGCAGGTAAAGTTGCGGCTGAAGTATCCTGAGTTTCAGGCTGTACTTTTGCGATTGTTACGTTTGGACTCTGGATAACTCCTGATAATCTGTACATCATAATATTGGCATAAAAAGACCAATATCTTGTAAACATAAGATCCCAGTCTGCTTTTGGCGGTTCAAGATTGGCAACTTTATCACCCGTTGTAAAAGAGAAATAATTAAAAAATGCATCATCTGTTCCGTTAGCTACGGTTTTAGTTTGGGTTGCATCCCAAGTAGAAGATGTAGCATTCCATTTAGAATATTTGAACGTATATCCTCCAAAATAATCCTGAATCATGAATTTAATGTATTCTCCCGTAGATAAATATTTTAAAACAAAAATGACATTTCCTTCAATATGATGATTTCCGGGATTGTAAGATCCCCATCCGTAAGGTGCAGATCCCTGTTCGAAAGCACCGTCCTGAAGTGTCGTTGTCACATCCGGATTATAAAGCGGTGCGCCCCAGGAAGCTATATTTGAAATGTTGATATTGTCCCAATTTGCTGCTACATTTGAAGCTTCATAAACTTCTATATTTTGAGCATCATTGATTCTTGTTCCGAAACTCATTGATGAATTTCTATAGAACGCAACATCCCAGGTATTTGCAGGTTGTGAAACAATAGTATTTGTGCTAAAATCAAAGAATACACGATTTTGATAATTTGCTCCTGTCGTTAAATTTACAGAAGTGTATCCGTTTGCATCAGTTTGTGACAAAACAGTCTGTTGAACTGTTAAAGCAAATAAAGAAGCTAAAAGTAGTTTTGTCTTCATAATAGATTTCTTATTTAGAATTATTCTACAAAACTAAGTATTTATTTTTAATAAGTCTAAATAAAAACATGACATTTGTCTTATTTCTGTTGTTTTTATATTAAATTTAATTAATAATATATTGATTAATAGATTTTTATAAAATAAAAAAGCTGACTACAATTTGCAGTCAGCTTTTGAATTATTTTAAATAATTAAATTATTTCTTGATAATTTTAGATTTCACAGCTTTACCTTCTGTAGTTTCAATAAGAATATAATAAACTCCTGTCTGAAGTGCAGAAATATCAAAAAGACTGTTGTCAACTTTTCCTGAAGCAACTTTTTGTCCTGCAGCAGAATAAATTTCTACATTCTTAGGTTGTACTTTACCTACGAATTGAAGAGCAGTATTTTCTGTGTTTACAGCAAATTTAATAAGGTCTTTAGATTTTGTAACATCAGAAGTTGATAAAACAGAAAGTACATCATAAATAACATCATCTACATAAACCGCAGAATGATTTGCTGCTCCTACAAATTTCCATGCAATATATTGAGAGGCAGATGCCGGAACATCAAAAGTAAGAGTTTGTGCTGCAGAGCCTAAAGCTATCGTAGTTGCACTTCCTAAAGAGGTAAAAGTCGTCATGTCTGTAGGGTTTGAAACTAAACCAACTTCAAGAGTAGCATTTCCGTTAGAAGCTGCAGATACGCCTATTGTGTATCTAACTTTCTTGCTACCGTTGGGAGCTACAATTTTTGGAGAAACAAGGTACGAAGTTGTACCGGCTGTATTGGCTGAATAAAACTGAATTGCATTACTCCCGTTATTCGCCGCTATATATACGTTGTGAGGAGCAGTAGCTATTACTTTGCTCCATCCATTTTGCGGAATTGCCGATGAACCTGCTGTGAAAGAATTGAAGCTTTCATTAATAGTTGCCAATGGCGGAGTGTCGTATACTACATTATCAATCAATGTTGCTGTATGGTTTGCAGATGGTGTAATCTTAAAAACAATATAAGTAGATGCAGAAGCGGGAATGCTTACTGTGTAAGTTTGTGCCGTTGTGCTTGAAATAGAAAATGCTGTTCCTACCGGTGTAAAAGTTGTCATATCAGCTGGGTTTGATGCCATACCGATTTGAATAGTTGAAGTTCCCGGAGAAGAAGCGACCAAACCTGCTGTAAAGCTTAAAGTTTTATCTCCTGTCGGTGCAACAATTTGTGGAGTTATCAAATGCGATGCTGTCGTTCCATTGTTACCTGCATAAGATTGTACAGCTTTATCAGTTCCTGTTGTCACAATCATCAAAGGTGCAGGTGGATAAGGTAAAGGATTGGGAGCAACAATAGCTGACCATCCGCTCTGAGGAAAAGTTGCATTTCCTTCAGTGAAACTATTAAAATTTTCGTTGATTGATGCCAACTGAGCATTTGCTACTGTTGCTGCAAAAGTAAAAGCTGCAAAAAGTAATTTTAATTTCATTTTTCTATTATTTAATTATGACGCAAAATTAAACATTTGTTTTTAATTGTTCTAAATAAAATAATGATTTTTATTTCTTTTTATTATTTATTAAACTTTCTGTAGAAATAAAAATTTCAGCAAATTACCATCAGGTAGATTGCATCAACATTATATCCTTGAAAAAAATCATATGACAAAATTCTAATTATTTTTAATTGTTCTAAATAAAGCACTATATTTGTCGAAAATTTTGAGTTTATGAAGAAGAAAGTGCTTTCCATCGTGTTATTATCAGCCATTTTTTGGATCAATGCGCAGGAAAAAGATTCTCTTAACCAGAAAAAAATAGAAGAGGTGGTTATCACTGGGCAATTTATGCAGCAGTCAATCAATAAATCCATCTATAAGGTTGAAGTAATTGATGCACAGCAGATAAAGAATATGGCGGTAACCAACGTTGCAGAAGTTCTTAATCAAAATCTTAACATCTTGATAGAACCAAGCAGAGGTTCTGGAAATTCAAATGCAAGTATCATGGGATTGAGTGGTGAATACACCAAAATCCTGATTGATAATATTCCCGTTGTGAGTGATGAAGGGATGGGGAATCTGGTAGATCTCACCAAAATCAATGTCAATAACATTGAAAGAATTGAAGTGGTAAAAGGATCAATGGGTGTTGAATACGGTAATAATGCCGTAGCTGGAGTGATCAATATTATTACTAAAAAAAATTACGGAAAGAAGTTTACAGCAATTGCTTCGTTACAGGAAGAAACTGTAGGTAAAGATTACGACTGGTTCAAAAAGGGAAATGGGCGTCACATTCAGTCTTTAAATATCGGATATAAAATTAATGATAACTGGTCTGTAACAGCAGATATTAATCACAATGATTTTCAGGGATATAAAGGTATTTTGAACGGGTACAAATATTTCAGCGAAAACAACGATGGAAATCGCGGTTACGAATGGCAGCCAAAAGATATGTTGACCACCAATGGAACCATCAGATACGGAAAAGGTCACACAAGCTTCTTTTATAAATTAAATTACCTTACGGAAAAAATAAACTATTACAATCCTTTGGTTGTGGAAGATTATTTGGGTGGCGGAAACAGAACCTACACTTCAAATGATATCGACTACAATACAGAGAGATGGATTCATCAGTTTAATATTCAGACTAAATTAGGAAGAATCAATTACAACGGTGATTTTTCTTATCAGACTCAGGAAAGAAAATCTCAGGATTATCTTTATGATGTGCCAAACAGAAAAGAACTATCCAGAGACTCTGAAATTACTTTCTTTAAATCGGATGTCCTATATTCAAGAGGAATGTTCAGCAACTTTTTAAACAGTGAAAAAATCAATTTTCAGCTTGGTTACGAATTAGACAGAACAAAAGGTTTTGCCGATGCAACAACTTTTGAAAGCAATAATAATGGAAGAAGCATTGAGAGGTCAATCTTCAACTATGCAAACTTCCTTTCGGCAGAATGGAATGTTGTTGACTGGTTTTCGGTACGTCCCGGAGTAAGATTGGCTTTGAGTGACAAATTTGATTCTCAGTATAATTATTCTACAACTTTTAGATTCAAAACTTCAGAAAAATCAGATATTCGTACAGTTTTCGGGACAGCAAACAGATTCCCGACTTATGATGAATTGTATACTTATGTTGTAGATAATAACCACGATATCAGAGGAAATGAAAATCTTAAGCCGGAAAAAGGATATTCAGCGAGTGTATTTTGGGATTATGCCACCACTTTGTCAAGCGACTGGAAGTTAAATTTCAGTGCATCGGCAATGTATCTTGATGTACAAGACAGAATCGAAGATGTTGTGATCAATAACAGCCCTTTACAAATCACTTATTTGAATGTTGACAATTATAAATCTTTATTATTCGGAGGAGGTTTTAATGTAAGAAAAGGAGATTTATCGTTCAATGCAGGAGTTTCGGTGATGGGAATTTCGCAGTCTCTGAATTCAGGAAATATTTCTTCTCCTGACGATTTTAATTACTATGCTGAAGCCAATTTAGCTGCAAATTATACTCTGCCAAATACCAAAACTTTATTTGCGCTTTACTACAAATACACAGGCGAACAGAGAAAATATACATTACAGACTAATGCTCAAGATCCTCAGGATCCGGGACAATATGTTTTAGGAGAAATCGGTGATTTTAATATGCTGAATTTTACACTAAGTCAGCCTTTTTTCAAAAATCATTTCGAAGTGAGTTTAGGGATCAAAAATATTTTTGATGTAACCAGTATCAGAAATACAGTACAGGCTGGAAATTCTCATAACGGAGCAGCAAATCAACAGAATCTATTCTACGGCAGAAGCTATTTTGCCAGATTAAATTATAATTTTTAAATAAATTAAAATGAAAAAAATACTATTTTGCTTATTAGTAGGCGCTTCATTCATTTCTCAGTCGTGTATTAATGATAACGAAGATCCCGTAGCAGTAGCACCTTCAGACGGAGCAATCGCAGATCCTGGTGTAGGTGGTGCAAAACAACCAAATCAGGTTTGGATAGATCTTAGTGATATTGATCCTGTAACTAAAAAACCAAAAGAAACTCTTACCAAAAGAACAGATTGGGATCTTGCATTATATTCCGGAAATGAGTTTAAAGTAGTTTTAAATTCTTCAATTATGATGGCAGCAGGGAAAATTCCAAATGCTACCAATATTGATTTGGTTACTGAAGCCAATGTTGCATCACTAAAAGATATGGTTCAAGTAGCAAATTTCAATCCCGCAAATGTTGCTTACATTGACGATGTAAAAGGCGATTTTCCTGCCGGATATACCGCAATTGAAGAAATAAAGGCAAATGAATCTGATAACGCAGTCTACCTTGTCAATATGGGTAAAGAAATTTATACAGGATCAGTTCCTACAGGTTCAGTAGCAACTGGTGGTAGTGACAGAGGCTGGATGAAAGTACAGGTCGTAAGATCAGGAACTGGTTACAAAGTGAAATATGCTGAACTTAATTCAGCTACTCATAAAGAATTAAGTGTCAATAAAAACGCTGCTTACAATTATAATTTTGTCAGCTTAAATAATAACAAAGAAGTTTTTATTCAACCCGAAAAAAAGAAATGGGACATCTGTTTTACTGTTTTCACAAACACAATTACAGGAGCAGGAAGTTACATTTATGCTGATTTTGTAGCACTGAATAATGTAGCTGGAGCAGCAGCTTATGAAATTATGGTTCCGTCAACATCTTCAGGAGTTGAAGCCTATACCAATTTCAAAACTTCAGATATTGATCAGTCAAAGTTCGTTTATAATGATCAGAGGGTAATCGGCGCAAACTGGAGAAATCCTGTAGGAACCAATGGACTTGAAGTATATGGTGACCGTTTTTATGTTATAAAAGATCCCGAAGGATTTTATTTTAAATTAAGATTCACAAGACTTACAAAAGCAGCTACGGATCAAAATGGACAGGCCGGGGAACGTGGTTTTCCTCAATTTGAATACAAACCTTTATAGAAATAAATCAAATAATAGTAAAACATGAAAAAATTCATTCTTGCAGTTTCTGTACTTGCAGCTGTATATTCTTGTAAAAAAGAAACTTCAAAACCGACTGAAAATAAAACAGAAGTTTCATCTGAAACTCCGAAAACAAATAATAAGATCGTTTCTCTAAGCGGAGGGATTACAGAGATTGTTGCTGCTTTAGGACACGAAAGCGAAATCGTTGCTACAGATGTTACAAGCACTTATCCTGAATCATTAAAAGCCACTGCTAAAGATTTAGGTCATGTAAGATCAATGACGATCGAGCCGATTATGGCAGTAAGTCCTACTTTGATTTTAGCATCAGATAAAGATATTAATCCGGATTTATTAGGGAAAATCAAAACTTCAGGCATCAAAACAGAATTATTCAAGCAGGAATTTTCTGTTGATGGAACCAAAAAGCTGATCGCTGATGTAGCAAAAGCTGTCGGAAATACTGATTATCAGAAATTAAACGATAAAATAGATGCAGACTTAAAACAGGTACAGCCGATTGCTAAGAAACCAAAAGTATTGTTCATCTACGCAAGAGGAAATATGATGATGGTTTCCGGGAAAAATACTCCGATGGCAGCTTTGATCGGTCTTGCAGGAGGTGAAAACGCAATCAGTGATTTTGAAGATTTCAAACCTCTGACTCCTGAAGCGGTTGTAAAAGCAAATCCTGATGTATTGTTCTTTTTTACAAGCGGATTACAGGGTTCAGGTGGAAATGAAGGTGCTCTGAAAATGCCGGGTGTTTCTCAGACCAATGCCGGAAAAAACAAAAAGATTATTGCGATGGACGGAGGTTTGGTTTCCGGTTTCGGTCCAAGATTAGGAGAGGCTGCAGTTGCACTAAACAAACTTTTAGTTGAAAGCACAAAGTAAATTATATTCTTATGTAATATTAAGTGCCCTTTTGCTGGTTGCACTGGCGATTGCGGCACTTTACATTGGAGTTTATGATTTTAATGGAGTCTCACCTTTCACGGTTTTAAAACAGTTTATAATACGTGATCCCAATTTAGCTTTAAGCGACAAATATGTCATTTGGGATGTGCGTGCAGCACGGATTATCATGGCGATTTTAGTAGGAAGTATGCTCGCAGTTTCAGGAACGAGTTTGCAGGGATTGTTTAAAAATCCTTTGGCAACCGGTGAAGCAATAGGTTTAACTTCCGGAGCAACTTTACTTGCGGCAATTGCAATTGTTTTAGGAGGGCATTTCAAACAGTATCTTCCTGAAATGGTTCAGTTTTCACTGACGGGTATTTCAGCTTTTATAGGAGCTTTATTGGCAATGATGCTGGTTTACAGAATCTCAACGAGTGCAGGGAAAACCAATGTAGTGATGATGTTATTAAGTGGTGTTGCCATTACATCCATCGGTTTTTCAATTACAGGATTTCTGATTTATATTTCTAAAGACGAGCAGTTGAGAGATTTAACGTTTTGGAATATGGGAAGTTTAGCCGCTGCAACATGGACGAAAAACATTGTTTTAGCCATTGTAATTGCAGTTTCATACACCATTTTACTCCCAAAAGGGAAGGCTTTAAATGCAATGATGCTGGGAGAAAGAGATGCGCAGCATTTAGGAATCAATGTTGAAAGACTAAAGAAGCAGATTGTGATAATTACCTCTTTAATGGTAGGAACCTGTGTGGCATTTTCCGGGACGATTGGTTTTGTAGGTCTTATTGTACCTTATATTTTAAGGCTTTTATTTAAATCAAATTATACGTTTATTTTGCCGTTGTCAGCGGTTTTGGGAAGTATTTTACTGTTGATTGCCGACACGATCAGCAGAAGCATTGTGGCACCGTCAGAATTGCCCATCGGTATTTTGACATCACTGATTGGAGGTCCGATTTTCATTGCTATTTTAATTAAATTTAAAAAATCACTTTAATGTTAAGGGCAAATCAGATCAGTTATAAGCATAAAGATTTTTTTATTCTTGATGAGGTTGATGTTTCTTTGAATTACGGAGAATTTTTAGCGATTGTCGGTCCCAACGGAGCCGGAAAATCTAGTTTGCTCAGTGTTTTGGCAAATGAAATCAAGCAGGGAAAACAAGAGATTTTATTTAAGGAAAAACAGATTTCAGCATGGGAAGTACGTGAATTATCAATGCATAAAGCCAAATTTTCACAGCACAATTCCAACGAAATTCCTTTGCAGGTAAAAGATGTCGTGATGATGGGTCGTTATCCTTATTTTGATTCTCAACCACGGAAAGAAGACTTCGAAGCGATGAATAAACACCTCTACGAAACCGATGTTTATCATTTGAAAGACCGAGATTATAATACATTATCAGGTGGTGAAAAACAGCGTGTACATCTTTCGAGAGTCATGGCGCAGGTGGAAAATGAGATTGAAAAAAAACTGATTTTCTTAGACGAACCTTTGAATAATTTAGATATAAAACATCAGTATAAAGCTTTAGAGATCATCAAAAAATTTACACAAAAGGAAAATTCGGCGATCGTGGTTTTACATGATCTGAATTTGGCAGCCCAGTTTGCAGACAAGATTTTATTGATGAAATCTGGGAAAGTTTCGGCATACGGAACGCCGGAAGAGGTTTTCACGGCTGAAAATATTACGAATGCTTATCATTTCCCCTGTACGATTTGTCCGCATCCCGTAAACTCAAACCCGATGATCATTTTTGGATAATATGGAAATAGATCAACTTAAAATATTAGCACAAAATCTTGCCAATCCGCAAGGTGAAAAAGGAATCGAAATTGGCGAAATGATGAATGCCACCAATATCGGCATGACGCTGGAAAGTATTCATGCCTTGCTGATCGAAGACGACGAACATATTCTAGAAATCGGTCACGGAAACGCAGGTCACCTGAAAACTATTTTAAGCAAAGCTAAAAACTTAAAATATACAGGAATCGACATCTCTGAAACGATGCACAATGAAGCGGAAAAAATAAATTCTGAATTTAAAGATCAGGCTGATTTTGTATTGTATGAAGGTAAAAAACTTCCTTTTGAAGATGATTTTTTTGATAAAATATTTACAGTAAACACCGTTTATTTCTGGGAAAAACCTGTGGAATATTTAAATGAAGTTTACAGGGTTCTAAAAGACAATGGAACGTTTGTTCTCACGTTCGGACAGCGTGATTTCATGGAAACATTACCTTTCACCAAATATAATTTTAAACTTTATAATAATGACCAAATGGAAGAATTGATTTCAGAAAGTCATTTTAAAAGAATGAAGATCTCCGAAAAAAAAGAACAAATAAAAAGCAAAACCGGAGATGAAGTAATCGAAAGAATTTACACAGTTTTAACCATAAAAAAATAAAATAATGAGCACATTAGTTAACGAACTGAAAGAAAAATGGGAAGCTCTTAAGGCAGAAAACCCACATTTGAGAATAAGAAATGCCGCAGAACAATTGGGTGTAAGTGAAGCAGAATTATTATTAACTAACGTAGGAGAGGGCGTTACTGTTCTGAAACCTGAGTTTGCAAACATCTTGACAGAAGTTGAAAAATTAGGAAAAGTAATGGCTCTCACAAGAAACGACGAGTGTGTACACGAGAGAAAAGGGACTTACCTGAATGGTGATTTCAGCAGTCCTCATGCACAGCTTTTCGTAGGTGAAGATATTGACCTGAGAATTTTTATGAATCACTGGAAATTTGCTTTTGCAGTAGTGGAAGGTGACCGAAAAAGCCTTCAGTTCTTCGGAAAAGACGGTTTGGCACTTCATAAAATATATTTAACAAAAGACAGCAATGTTGAAGCTTTTGATCCGATCGTGGCTCAGTTTAAAGCTGAAAATCAGACTGAAACTTTTGAATTTGAAGCAGTAGCTCCAAAAGCTCCTGAAAAAGCTGATTCTGAAATTGATGCTGAAGGTTTCAAAAAAGCATGGACTGAACTGAAAGATACCCATGATTTCTTTATGATGACCAGAAAATTCGGAGTTTCAAGAACCCAGGCTTTGAGATTGGCTCCTGAAGGATACGCTAAAAAAATAGAAACTTCAAAAGTGGTCAACGTTCTTGAGGATGCGTCTGAAAAGAATTTACCAATCATGATTTTCGTGGGTAACAGAGGAATTATCCAGATCCACACAGGTGAAGTGAAAAAAACAATGTGGCACCAACAATGGTTCAACGTGATGGATCCTGATTTTAATTTACACCTTGATGTAACGAAAATCGCAGAAGCGTGGATCGTGAAAAAACCAACGGAAGACGGTGAAGTAACGGCGATTGAAGTATTCAACAAAGAAGGTGATTTTATCGTTCAGTTTTTCGGAAAAAGAAAACCTGGTATCCCGGAATTACAAGAATGGAAAAACCTTGTAGCAGATTTAGAAAAATAATTGATAATTGATTTGTTAAAGGCCGTTTTGTTTTTTCAAGGCGGCTTTTTTCTTAAGTTAAATTGTAAATTTGCTTAAAAGCAAAGGGTCATGAATTTCCATTTATCCACTTAGTTTGTCATCCCGTAGGCATCTAAACCAAATTATTAGATATTGAATTGGAAGATTCGTGTCTAGATCCTTACGGGATGACAAACATGATGTTTATTAAAAACGATTAAAAGAAATAATAATGAAAAATATTTTCATCACCATATTGTTGATCAGTTTTTGTTTTGTAAATGCACAAAACCTGAAAGCTTTTCAGTTTTACAATCAAAAAGGAAAGGAAATAAAAACAGATAAATTAGTCAATGAATTGGCTGAGTATGACATTGTTTTCTTTGGTGAAAACCACAACAGTTCGATCAACCACTGGTTACAATTAAAAATCACGGAAGCATTATTTGCAAAGAAAAACGGAAAGTTAATTTTAGGAGCCGAAATGTTTGAAAGGGATAATCAATCACAGCTGAATAATTATTTAAGCGGAAAATTTGATGCTAAAACATTGAAAGATTCAGCACGTCTTTGGAGTAATTACACAACAGATTACAAACCTTTGGTTGATTTTGCGAAAGATAAAAAATTGAAATTTATTGCTACTAATGTTCCGAGAAAGTATGCTTCTCAAACTGCAAAAGAGGGTATGGAATCATTAAGTAAACTGAATGAAAAAGATAAAAATTATATTGCTCAACTACCAATAAAAGTAACTTTAGACACACCCGGTTATCCTGAAATGAAAACCATGATGGGTGAACATGCAGACGGAACAAAAGTGATGAATTTTATTTCTGCACAAGCCATCAAAGACGCAACAATGGCAGAATCTATCATGAAAAATTTTGAAGCAGGAAAAACATTCATTCACTACAACGGAAATTTTCACAGCAAAGAATTTGGCGGAATTTATTGGTACATCAAACATAAAAACCCCAACCTAAAAATGGCGGTCATCTCTGTCTTCGAATCTGAAGATCCGGAATTAAAAATTCCTGAGAAAGATTATATTCCGACAGATTTTAATCTGATTATTCCGGCAGATATGACGAAGACATATTAAGATTTTATAAGTGAAAAATATTTCCAAAGTTTGTCATTCCTGAGGAATCTCCACAAAGAATTATGACAGTTTAGATTTCTCCGGAATGACAAACTTTATGTTTTAAAAAAACATTCTATATTTGTTTAACATTCCAACAAAAATGAATAAACTCTCTTTACTTCTCATGTTTTTCATCAGTTTTATCAACGCCCAAAAACTGACTTCCACCGAAATTTCCCTGATTAATCAAGGCGATATTAAAACATTAATGCCTATCTTTCAATCAACAGATTCTCATCAGCACACCACATTATTAAATCAGTCAAAAGAAATCGATCCTACCGATCCGAATACCGCAACATTGGTTTCAAGAATGAAAGAATCTCTCTTGTCGACAGACGGTGGAGTAGGAATTGCTGCGCCACAAGTAGGAATTAACAGAAAAGTAATCTGGGTTCAGCGTTTTGATAAAGAAGGAGAGCCGCTGGAATATTTTATAAATCCTGTGATCACATGGAAATCTGAACTTCAAAATCTCGGACCGGAAGGTGATTTGTCGATTCCTGATTTCAGAGGACAGTTTTACAGAAGCAAAGTGATTCAGCTTCAATATGTAGATTTAAAAGGACAAAAATATTCTGAAATTGTAGAAGGCTTTACTGCCGTTATTTTTCAGCACGAGATCGACCATCTTTTTGGAATTTTAATTTCAGATAAAAAGGAAAAAGAACTGAATAATGAGTATATAAAAGTGGATGCTTATAAGAGGAGTGATTCTGTGACGAGGTAAATATAATGCTATATAAAGAATAATCTAGATGCATTTTATGCTTATTTAAAAATACACTTAAAAGTTATAATTGGTTACTTAAATCTCTAAGAAATTGATCATCATTTATACTCAAATCGTTTAAATTCCATAAATCATTTACTGAAAGAATCATGTTAGCAATAAATTGACTGACATAGTTCATTGAAATAAACATAAATAATATCTCAAATTCTTCTGAAGTCTTTTCTGTTTTTGATGCGGTTAAATTCTTAATAGCTGTAGGTGAAGAATGTATATAAGTTGAGAAAATTTTGTAATATGCTTTAAAATAATCTGAAGCAATTCCTCTTTTTTGGATTATTTCAAACTGAGTAATAATTGTGCTTTTATTACCATTTATTATCTGTTTTTTTGTATTTTTATCCAATAAATTAAAGCTTTTACTATTTTCAATTTCTGCTAATTGCTTTATTTCTTTCTTTTTGAAATATTCTGCATTTTCTTCTGTGAAAAATAATGAATTATAAATTATTTGAGATGAAATTGTATCATGGTATTCAAATATTGATAGTTTTAAACCTAAATTTTCTTCACTTGAATAATCATCAATTAAGTACCAATAAATATTACATGTTTCCAGTTGATTACGTAATAAAGAATAAATTGAAGAAAAATCTAAAGAATCTGAGACTCCCTCAATACCATTAAAGCTCCCATTGATAAGACTTAAAATTGTCATATTAGTATTTAAGACCTTTGCAAGGTAATATGTAGATTTTGTTTTTCTTTGATCTTTTTCAAATATACCGTCAAATTTATAAGAAATGGATGCACCAATTCTTGTTAAATTGTCAAAATCTTCTAATGGAGTTGCTTTATCGTTGATATTCATATGGCAGATAATAATTAGTTAAATCTTAAAAATGATAAAAATAAATAATTTCCCTCGTAAAGCACTATAATACTATTGAAACAAAAAAAATCCGCTTCCAAAGAAGCAGATTCATATAATTTAAAGAAAAAAAATCTTAGTTATTGGTAACCGAAAGTTTCACCTCAATATTATTTCTTGTCGCATTAGAATACGGACAAATCTGATGAGCTTTTTCAGTCAATTCCTGAGCTTCTTCAAGAGAAACTCCTGGAATATTTACATCTAATTCTGCAGCCAGGCCGAAACCGCCATCTTCATTTTGACCGATGCTTACTTTTGCAGCTACAGTAGTTTCCCCAGTTTCAATTTTAGATTTACTGATGATCAAATTTAATGCGCTGTCAAAACAAGCGGCATATCCTGCTGCAAAGAGCATTTCAGGATTGGTGAAGTCGTCATTGGCTCCGCCTAATCCTTTTGGCATTCTTACTTCAAGATCCAAGACTCCGTTATCGCTTTTTACCTGTCCGTTTCTTCCGCCTTTTGCGGTAACGTTGGTGGTATATAATGTTTTCATTTATTTTTGAATTTTATTTAAAATTTTCTGAACGGTTTCTTTTAATTCCAAAAGATCTTCTGTCGAAAGGTTCAGCTTTTCCTGCATTTTCCGTGGAATTTCACAGGCTTTTTGTTGTAAATTTTTTCCTGCATCATCCAAAAAAACTTCTACCACCCTTTCATCTTCTTTTTTCCTTTTCCGGATAATAAAACCTTTAGATTCCAGTCTTTTGAGAAGCGGAGTTAAAGTTCCGCTGTCGAGGTACAGTTTTTCACCGATTTGATTTACGGTCAGTCCATCTTTTTCCCAAAGCACCATCATCGCAAGATATTGCGAATAGGTAATGCCAAGCTCATCAAGAAACGGACGGTATAAACCTGTGATTTCTTTTGCGATAACATAAAGCGGAAAACAAAGCTGATTTCCTAATTTGGGAGGATGATTTTCCATAATTAAATAAGGGTGTTGAAACGAAAACTATTTTCTAATAATAAATTCCTCCATAGGAATTCTTACTTTTTTCATGTGAGAAAGATAGTCGTTTTCGAGATCTCTGTAACCAAGATATAAAAGTGTAACACTCTTTAAACCTAATTCTTTTAACTCAAGAATTTCGTCAACAACCTGATTGTTGAACCCTTCTGCAGGAGTAGAATCAATTTTTAATTCAGCCGCCTGAGCCATTGCCAACCCTAATGCAATATATGTCTGTCTTGCAGTGTGGGCAAAATGCTGTTCCGGAGTTTGCGCATTGTATAAATCTTTTATCATATCGGTATAGCTGCTGAAACGCCCTCTTGGCAAGTCTCTTACATCGGTATGATGATCATAAACTTTATCAATTTTCTCATTTGAATAGCTGTCCCATGCAGCAAAAACCAAAACATGAGAAGAATCTCTCATCACTTCAGGATTAAATGCGCCACTCACCATTTTCTCCTTCAGTTCCTGACTTTCTACTACAATTACACGAAAAGGCTGTAAACCTGATGAAGTAGGAGCCAATCTTGCAGCTTCTAAAATTTTATTTAAATCTTCTTCTGATACTTTTTTGGTTGAGTCATACGCTTTTACGGCATGTCTCCAGTTTAAATCTTCTATTAACGACATTGTTTGTTATTTTAAAATTAAAAATTTGATTCTAAATATTGTCTGAATCAAAATAATAATGCAAAGTTAAAGAACAATTAAATTGTGTGCAATTTAATTTTAGGAAATGTATTTTAGATAAAATCTATGAAGGAATTAAAGATAAAAAAATGATTGTTGAAGTAAGTACTATGATTGAATAGGATATTTAAAATCGTAAAATTCTATTAAATTATTATTTTCTCCAAATTCAAAGTAAAAGTCATCAGTTTGACTTAGCTTTTTTCTGAATTCGTCTTCCAATTCAAGTTCATCAATCTTACTACCTCTGAAGCTATTGCGATTAATCCACATAAGTGTAAACGTGCCATAGAAGCCATCACAGTAAAACTTAGCTTCTTCGAAACTCATATTTTTGAGAATTTCTTCTATTTTTAAAATAAAATTATTAATGTCTTCTACTTCGAAACCAAACTCCTTGTAAGTGGCACCAAAACTAAAAATTATGTTATCATAGTAATAGGGAATTTCATAATCACCAAAACTAAACATATTTGTATTTATAAAAGGATAAGAGTTATCAAATCCCAAATCTTTAATATAATTTACAGCTTGAAAATAATCTGATCTTAAAAGTATATATCCATGAATTTTCGACATAATAAAAGTATTGAATTATTCACTCACTAATTCCGCCCCAAAAACATCCGCAAAATGCTTTCTGATCTTTACTTTAATATCTTCAACTTCTTGTGATGTCAATTCTCTTTCTAATTCTCTTTTCAAAGAAGTCACCTGTTTATCTTTAATTCCACACGGAATAATGTATTCAAAATAGCGCATATCTGTGTTGACATTGAAAGCAAAACCATGTAAAGTAACCCAACGCGAAGCTTTTACACCCATTGCGCAGATTTTTCTGGCGTAAGGTTTTCCCACATCCAGCCAAACCCCGGTTTCTCCCGGTGAGCGTTCGCCTTTTAAACCAAATTCAGCCATCGTTCGGATAATCACTTCTTCAAGATTTCTCATGTATAAATGAATATCGGTAAAGAAATTTTCAAGATCTAAAATAGGGTAGCCCACAATTTGTCCGAAACCATGATAAGTAATGTCTCCGCCACGGTTTACTTTTACAAAAGTGGCTTCGATTTCCTTCAATTTATCAATTCCGGCAAGCATATTTTCCTCATGGCCGCTTTTGCCCAAAGTATATACATGAGGATGCTCTACCAAAAGAAAATGGTTCGGAGTGGTAAGATGTTCTTCAGCAGGTAAGTCGCGGTTTTTGATTTTGGTATCGATAATTTCTTTCATCAGTTTTTCCTGATAATCCCAGGAAGACTGATATTCTTTTACCCCTAAATCTTCAAATGCTACGACTTTATTTTGATGTGTGTTCATGTCTTTTATTAACAGACAAATTTAGTGATTTTTAATTTTTTATGGAATGAATAAAATCTATGGCATTTATCTTCCAATCTTTATCGTTCAGCAAAATATTGACGAATGCAGTTCCGATGATTCCGCCGTCTGCTTTTTCGGTGACATTCTCAAAATCATCTTTAGATTTAATCCCAAAACCAATCATTACAGGATTTTTTAATGGGAGAGAATGAATTCTAGAAAGATAGTCTTCGTTTTTTAAAACTGCATTTTCATTTCCCGTTGTGGAAGACGAACTTACCGCATACAAAAACCCAGAACTTAAAGAATCCAAATACAAAATCCTTTCGTCCGAAGTTTCAGGGGTAATCAGAAAAGTGAAATTCAAATTATACTTTTCTAAAATTTTCTGATAAATTTTTTCGAATTCTATAGGCGGAAGATCAGGAATAATTAATCCCGAAACGCCACTTTCTGAACATTCTCTACAAAATTTTTCAAAACCGAAACTTAAAACCGGATTGATATATCCCATCAAGATAATCGGAATTTTTATTTCATTTTTAATTGATTTCAACTGAGAAAAGAGTTTTTCAATGGTCATTCCGTTTTTCAAAGCCAATTCATGTGCTTTTTGAATGACTGGTCCATCTGCAACAGGATCAGAATAGGGCATTCCGATTTCCATCATATCTGCACCAGAATTTTGAATGAGTTGTATCATGTCGGCAGTGTCTTCCAGATTTGGAATTCCTGCTGTGAAGTATATATTGAGTTTTTTTTGAAGTTGGGAGCTAGAAGTTGGGAGTTTGACGTTTTCTGAATTCATAATTTAATAAATTTAAGTTGACAAATTTTTATTTTTAACGGAACTAAACTTCCATCTTCGGACTTTCATCTTCCAGCACTTTCAGATACGTTTCCATATCCTTATCTCCACGACCACTCAGACAAATCACCACAATATCATTTTTATTAAACTTTTTCTTATTTAAAACTGACAAAGCATGAGCACTTTCCAAGGCAGGAATAATTCCTTCTAATTTTGTCAGTTCAAATGCAGATTCTAAAGCTTCATCATCATTAATACTGAAAAATTCCGCTCTTTTTTCTTCAAATAAATTTGCATGGAAAGGTCCGATTCCTGGATAATCCAAACCTGCTGAAATAGAATGAGGCTCAATAACCTGTCCGTCTTTTGTCTGCATCACCAGACTTTTACTTCCGTGAAGAACTCCTAAAGTTCCAAGAAAAGTTGTTGCGGCAGATTTTCCGGATTCAACGCCGAAACCTCCTGCTTCAGCAGCAATGATTTTTACATTTTCTTCATCCACAAAATGATAGAAAGTTCCTGCCGCATTACTTCCACCGCCAACACAGGCAATCACATAATCAGGATTTTCTCTTCCTGTTTGTTCGTAAAGCTGTTCTTTAATTTCTTTAGAAATCACACTTTGAAATCTCGCCACCAAATCAGGAAAAGGGTGAGGACCAACTACGCTTCCTATCACGTAATGCGTTGTGGTTGCGTTGTTAATCCAATCTCTTAAGGCTTCGTTCACGGCATCTTTCAAGGTTTTCGAGCCAGAAGTTGCCGGAATAACTTTTGCTCCCAACATTTTCATTCTTCCAACATTCGGAGCCTGTCTTGCAATGTCTATTTCGCCCATGTAAACAATACATTCTAGCCCTAATAATGCACACGCTGTAGCGGTTGCAACCCCATGTTGTCCGGCTCCTGTTTCAGCGATAATTCTATGTTTTCCAAGACGTTTTGCCAATAAAACTTGTCCTAAAGCATTGTTTATTTTATGTGCTCCCGTATGATTAAGATCCTCTCTTTTCAGATAGATCTTTGTATTATATTTTTCACTTAAATTTTTCGAAAAATAGAGTGGAGTAGCACGACCAACATAATTTTTCAATAAATCCTGATATTCAGCTTGAAAATCTTCAGATTCAATGATTTTCAAATAATTATTTTGAAGTTCTTCAACATTCGGATACAGCATTTCCGGAACGAAAGCTCCGCCAAATTCACCGTAATATCCGTTTTGGTCTGGGTTTTTATAGCTCATAAGTAGTATTTTTTAAACCTTGACAAGGTTGATAAGTCTTTTTATTTTTTCTACATCTTTATTTCCCGGTTTGATTTCAAATTTTGAATTGATATCAAATGCAAAAGGTTTTTGATTTAGGAATTCAATATTTTTAATATTTCCTTCAGAAATTCCGCCGCTTAAAAAATAAGGAAGTGGGATTTCAATTTCGTTTAAAATATTCCAGTTAAATGTTTCTCCCGTTCCTCCAAATGCTTTTGAATCGGTGTCGAAAAGTAAATAGTTGATGGTTGACGGTTGCCTGTTGATGGTTTTTCGCAATTTGTCTGAAGATTGGTTTCCCATTCTGATTACTTTTATAATTCCAATTCTAAGGTTCAGTTTTTTCCTTAATTCAGAAACAAATTCTTCATTTTCATCGCCATGAAGTTGTATGAAATTCAGATTCGATTTTTCTGCAATTTCTATTATTTTATCTAAATTGTCATTGACAAAAACTCCGACTTTTCCAGAATGATTTATTTTTGAAATTTCTTCTAAACTCAAATGATTCAAAACATATCTTGGTGATTTTTCGTAAAAAATAAAGCCAAGAAAATCTGTATTCATCGAAATTAATTCCTGAATCTGATCCAATTTTGTTAAGCCGCAAACTTTGAGTTTCATGATATTTTATTTGTAAATTCTTCAAAAGCTTTTGCAGGATTTTCATTTTTCATAAAATATTCTCCCATCAAAAATCCGTGGAAACCTTTTTCTTTTAAATAATTAAAGTCTTCAATGTTGTAAATTCCACTTTCGGCAACGGATAAAACATCTTTTGGAAGCTGATTTTTCAGATTAACAGAATGTTGCAAATCAACTTTAAAATCTTTTAAATTTCTGTTGTTAATTCCAACAAAATCAATGTTTTTGTTGATATGTTGAAGTTCTTCTTCTATATGAATTTCCAATAAAACTTCAAGACCTAATTGATGAGATAATTCTGTGAACTCTAGAATCTGGGAAGGTGAAAGACAAGCCGCAATCAACAAAATAATATCTACTCCAATGCTTTTTGCCTCATAAAACTGATATTCTTCAATCATGAAATCTTTTCTCAGAATCGGAATATTGATGTGATTTCGCACATTCAAAATATCTTCAAAACTCCCGCCGAAAAAATCATTATCAGTTAAAATAGATATTGCGCTTGCTCCGAAGTTTTCATAGGCAGAAACAACTTCTATTGGAGAAACTGTATCATTAATTATTCCTTTTGACGGCGATTGTCTCTTAAATTCAGCAATAATTCCGGAGCTTAATTGTAATGTTTCTTTTAACGATAACGTTTTTCTGTTGAAAAATTCTGAATCTTTCAGTTGCTGCAGAAAAATTTTAGATTTTGATTCTTCAATTTCCTGTTTCTTTCTCTCTATTATTTTGTCTAAAATTGTCATGTTGTTGATCGATTTCTAATTCTTACACATTGCGACCCGGCTTGAACGGAACTCCTTTTGCAAAGCAAAAGAGTGGGAGTGGAAGACGGAATTTGTCGCCATAAAAAAATTAATGAATTAAATTATTCAGACTTCTCAAAGCTTTTCCGCTTTCAAGACTTTCCTGAGCGAGAAGAAGGCAATTTTCATATTTTCCAAACTTTTGAGTGTGATGAAGCGCAACCGCAGCATTGGCAAGAACTACCGCATTTTGCTCAAAAGTTCCGTTTCCTTCCAAAATATTTCTGAAAATTTTTGCCGATTCGTAAGGAGTTTCTCCGGCAATGATACTTTTGGGATCTAAAGTATTAAAGCCTAAATCTTTCGTGGAATAAATTTCTTCGCTGTTTTTTGTGATGATTTTGCTGTCGCTGGTTAAGCTTATTTCATCATAACCATCCAATCCGTGCACAATTGTGAATTCTCGATTGTCTTTTTGAAGGAGATATTGATAAATTCTGGCAATTTCTAGATTGTAAACTCCAATCACGGAAAATTGAGGCTTTGCAGGATTCACCAAAGGTCCGAGTAAATTGAAAAAGGTTCGTAACCCTAAAGATTTTCTCAACGCTCCCACCGATTGCAAAGCAGGATGAAAATAAGGTGCGTGTAGAAAACAAATATTTGCTTTTTCTAGATCCTCATTCAGACTTTCTGAATCATTATGAAACTGATAACCAAGTTCTTCCAGAACATTAGAAGAACCGGTAATCGTTGATGCACCATAATTACCATGTTTGGTAACTTTTTGTCCGGCTCCTGCAATGACAAAGCCTGCCAAGGTAGAAATATTGATGGTATTTTTTCCGTCACCGCCTGTTCCGACGATATCCAAAGCATCACTCGAATCGATGTCTACAGGAACTGCCATTTGCAGCAAAGCCTGTCTGAAACCTTCAAGTTCATTCAGGGTAATATTCCGCATCAGAAAAACGGTGGTGAAAGCCGTAACTTCTGCGGTATTGAATTTATTTTGGGCAATCTCAATCATAATCGCTTTTGCTTCAGATTTTGATAACGTATGATGATTGAAAAGGTATTCTAGGATTTCTTTCATTTCTATGATAATTATTTTTTTGATTGTATAGTTAAGTACAATCTTTTAAATGAGTTAAAATCTTCATAATCTTCAACATTTATATATGTTTCAAGCTTTACTAATAAAGCTAACTTTTGCAATGTTTCTAAATTTGCCAAACTTAAATCCAATTCCAACCAAGAATCAAAAATTCCAATTAAATCACAATTAACAGTAGATGCTTTCTTACTAAGTAAAAATATGAAGAACTCTAATCTTTCTTGTACTAATTCTTTTTCGGGATATTCGGGATAAGATATTATTAAACTTTGTGCAAATAATTCAACTTGAAATCCACTCCAATTTAAAATGTCGTTTTTTAATTTAGCCCAAATACCATTTCCAAAAAATTTTATTTTAGAAATTATATCTGAAGAACCGTGTCCTTCACTCCACCAATCGCTATCCGTATTTTCATATATTAATATATAAGAATATATATCTAACACTCCTTCATCATTACTTTTAGTTGATGAATTTTTCAGATAAATATCTTTCATTAAAAGAAATTTATTAAATTCTTCTATTGTCATATAATTAATTTTTAAGAAAATTCCGGATAATAACATCTCCTTCAGGTGTTAGAATACTTTCTGGGTGAAACTGAACTCCGTGCACATCATAAGTTTTATGTTGCAAAGCCATGATCATTCCGTCATGATCAACTGCGGTGATTTCTAATTCGTCAGGAAAATTTTCATTATTCACCGCCCAGCTGTGATATCTTCCGACTTCAATTTCTTCGGGTAAATTTTTGAAAAGTTTTGCGTTCTTTTTAACTGTTTTGGAAGTTGTAGCCACACCATGGAAAATTTCTGAAAGATTAATCAGATTTCCGCCAAAAGTTTCTGCAATTGCCTGTTGACCAAGGCAAACTCCGAGAATGCTCTTCGTTGGAGCATATTTTTTAATTAAATCCAATAAAATTCCAGCTTCTTCAGGAATTCCGGGACCTGGAGAAAGAATGATTTTGTCGTATCTCTCTATTTCTTCTAATGAAATTTCGTCATTTCTGTAGACATCGACTTGCTGATTTGTGATTTTTTCGATCATCTGAACAAGATTGTAGGTGAAGCTGTCGTAGTTGTCGAAAACCAGTATTTTAGTTGTTGGTTGTTGGTTGTCGGTTGTTGGTTTTATATTGTGTGTCATTTTGTTCTTTTGTAATAATTAATTGGTAACAAGTTTTTCCGCCTTTTCAACCGCTTTTTTCAAAGCATTCAACTTATTGTTGACTTCTTGAAGTTCGTTTTTGGGAATTGATTTTGCGACCAATCCGGCTCCGGCTTGATAATATAAAGTATTGTTTTTGCTTAAAAATGTTCTGATCATAATTGCCTGATTGCAATCTCCATTCAAACCAATCATGCCAATACAACCCCCATAATAACCTCGTGAATCTTTTTCGTATTCATTAATCAGTTCAAGAGCTTTATATTTTGGAGCTCCACTTAAAGTCCCCTGTGGAAAAGTTGCGGAAACCACCTCAAACGGATTGGTATTCTTTTCTAAATCGGCGGTAACTTCACTCACCATATGAATAACGTGAGAAAAAAGCTGAATTTCTTTCAGTTTTGTTACCGTAATATTTTTTCCGAGTTTTCCGAGATCGTTTCTTGCCAGATCTACCAACATGGTGTGTTCGGCGTTTTCTTTAGGATCTTTTTTTAAAGCTTCAGCAGATTTCAGATCGGTTTCAAAATCATTTGTTCTTTTAAAAGTTCCTGCGATGGGATGAATGATGGCTTGATTGTTTTTAATAATCAATTGACTTTCAGGACTTGATCCAAATAATTTGTAGTTTCCGTAATCGAAAAAGAAAAGATAAGGTGAAGGATTGATATTTCGCAAAGCACGATACACATTGAATTCGTCACCTTTAAATTTCTGCTCAAATCTTCTGCTCAAAACCAACTGAAAAACATCGCCTCGCATACAGTGCTTTTGGGCAACTTTTACCAGTTCAAGATATTCTTCGTCAGTAAGATTAGATGTCTCCTTATCTATTTTTTCAAAAGGAAAAACGACAGAATTTTTGTTTTTAATTAAATTTTCCAAAGTGTAGGCTTCAGATTTTAAGCCATTGATTTCATTTTCTATCAAATGCATTTCGTCATTGTAATGATTGATCGCAATAATGTACTGATACAATCTGTAACGCAGAATCGGGATTTCAACTTCTTTGCTTTGTGGTTTAAAATCAATTTTCTCAAACAAGGGAACGGCATCAAAACTTGTGTATCCAAAAAGACTTTGAGCGGTTTCCTCTATTTTTTCATTTGTTTTTTCACAAACAAAAACTTTTGAAAAATCATTAAGCAAATCTGTGACTTTAATGTTTTCTAAAGTTCTTTTCTCCGGATTTTCATTTGGAAATTTTATTTCAAATTCATGATGATTTCTGATCTCAATTCCGGCAATGGCATTGATCGCAATAAATGAAAAATTGTTGTCTGTACTTTTGATATCAGCGCTTTCAAGTAAAATAGTGTCTCTGAATTTATCACGGATCTGCAAATAAATATTCATCGGAGTCTGTAGGTCGCCCAATGATTTTCTGGAGGTAGTTTTTATGTAGATTTTGTTTGTAAACATTTTATTTTTTTTTAAATAATTGACAAAAAAAAAGACTTCAACGCAATCGTCAAAGTCTATATATTTTCTATAATAATCTAGTCGTAAATTAACAACAGGATAATAGCATCAGACCCGACGAAGAGTTTGAGTGCCACCACCAAAATTTGTTAACTGAATTATTCATGTGACAAATGTAGAACTTTTTTTAATATCAGAATCAAAAATCTGAGAAAATTTCTTTATGATTTAAAAAATCTCTGAAGTCTCTTATTTGAAACTTTATTTTTATATTTTTGTGAACGAATTAAAAAACAAAGAATCGCATTGCGGTTCTCTTAAATAGTAGAAAATAATAGAAATTACCTATGAAAAAAGTATTAGCAATCGCATTTATCGGAAGTTTATTCGCAGTGAGCTGTTCAAAAAAAACTGACAAGTCTTTGCAGGATAGTAACATTATGCTTGAAGAACCTTCTGCTCCTACAGTTGTTACAGATTCTGCCGCTAAAACTGACAGTACACCTGCTGCAATTCCTGCTCCGTCACCGTCTACAGATTCTACGGCTACAAAATAATGAAAAAACTGTTTTTAACGGGATTAGTTAGCTTACTTATCATTTCCTGTTCTAAAAAAGAAAATTCAGAAATACAACCTTCATTAGATGCTTCTACACCTGTCACGACCAATGTTTCGGGACAAAGCTTGATAGAAGCATCTGACTGTATGGCGTGTCATAATGCTGATGAACGTTTGATCGGACCTTCATATAAAGAAATTTCTGCAAAATATTCTGAAAAGGATATTGAAATGCTGGCTTCAAAAATTATAGAAGGAGGAAGCGGAGTTTGGGGAAGTGTTCCGATGCAGCCTCATCCGCAAGTGTCAAAAGCAGACGCAAAAAAAATGGTGGAATATATTTTAAGTCAGAAAAAATAATTGATGACCACCGAAAAATCAGGACTGCACACAAGGAATCTTCACCGAAATTTTTACGATTTTGAACCGTTAATTTCCTGTGTGCCGGAACTGAAACATTATGTTTTTACAAACACCTACGGGAATTTAACCATCAATTTTAGCATTCCAAAGGCGGTGAAATTACTCAACAAAGCTTTGTTGCAGCATTTTTATCAGGTTAATAACTGGGATATTCCTGATGAAAATCTTTGTCCGCCCATTCCGGGACGTGCAGATTATGTGCATTATCTAGCAGATTTATTAGCGGAAGAAACTGGCGAGATTCCAACCGGGATTTCAGTTAAAGGTTTGGATATTGGAACAGGGGCAAATCTTGTTTACCCGTTGATTGCCCATCAAACTTATGGTTGGGAAATGATCGGAACAGATATCAATCAAAAATCTTTGGAAAACGCTCAGCAGATTTTAGATGAAAATCTAAGTTTTTCTGAAAATATTCAATTAAAATTTCAGCCGGATTCTAACTTTATCTTTAAAAACATTCTCAATTCTGAGGATCAATTCACTTTCTCAATGTGTAATCCGCCATTTCATGATTCTGAAGAATCTGCAATGAAGGGAAATCTCAGAAAAACAAAAAATCTTAAAAAATCAAAGACTCAAAAACCAAATTTCAATTTTAGCGGACAACAATCTGAGTTGTGGTGTGAAGGTGGTGAACTGGCTTTTATCTCAAGAATGATTGAGGAAAGTACTTTGTACTCTACTCAAATTCTTTGGTTTACATGTATGGTTTCCAAAAAAGAGAATCTTTTTAAACTGAATTCAATTTTAAAGAAAGTAAAAACCGTCGAAGTGAAAACAATTGATATGGCTCAAGGTCAAAAAGTCAGCAGAATTTTAGCATGGACTTTTGTGCTCCCGAAAGAAAGAAAAACTTGGGGCTAAATTTTTTTTGGCAGCAATGAACTTGGTTCGTAAACTTCGATAAAATCGTTCGCTTATATCTCATTTATGCCTTCCGATCCCAATCTTTTGCTGTGCAAAAAGATTTCCGCTCAAGTCGGGCTGAAAATTGAATGTTCATATCTTGTTTCGAGAATTAAATCTCACTTTGTCATTCAGGAGGAATCTCTAAAGCTTTGTCTAGATCCCTTAGGAATCACAAAGTGTGTATTGAAATAAATTGCAATAAGTAATCTTTATTATTTCGTGGTTGCTCGAAAATTTAAGTTTCATAAACACTTAAAATTCACTATTTTTGCAATTCGAAAAAATTGAATTATAATGCAATTATCAGAACAGGAAATCATTAGAAGAGAAAAGCTGAATAAGCTTGTTGAAATGGGAATCAACGCATTCCCGGCAGAAGAATATGTCATTACAGATACTACAGGATCTATAAAACAGGATTTTTCTGAAAGTAAACAGGTGAAGATTGCGGGAAGATTGATGTCCCGCAGAATTCAGGGGAAGGCTTCTTTTGCTGAATTGCAGGATTCTACAGGTAAAATTCAGGTATACTTCAACAGAGACGAGATCTGTACAGGAGAAGACAAAACTTTATACAACGATGTTTACAAGCATTTATTAGACATTGGTGATATCATCGGAATTGAAGGCGAATTGTTTACGACTCAGGTTGGTGAAAAAACAGTTTTGGTGAAAAATTTCACATTGCTTACCAAAGCATTACGCCCGCTTCCACAAGCAAAAACGGATGAAAACGGAGTGGTACATGATGCTTTCAACGATCCTGAAATGAGATACAGACAGCGTTATGTAGATTTAACGGTGAATCCGCAAGTGAAAGAAATTTTCGTAAAAAGAACAAAACTGTTCAATGCAATGAGAACTTTCTTTAATGATGCAGGATATTTTGAAGTTGAAACTCCAATCTTACAGTCAATTCCCGGCGGAGCAGCTGCAAGACCGTTTATCACACATCATAATGCTTTAGATATTCCATTATATTTAAGAATTGCAAACGAATTATATCTGAAAAGACTGATTGTTGGTGGTTTTGACGGTGTTTACGAATTCTCGAAAAACTTCAGAAATGAAGGAATGGACAGAACGCACAACCCGGAATTTACCGCAATGGAAATCTATGTTGCTTACAAAGATTACAACTGGATGATGGATTTCACAGAAAAATTGTTGGAATTCTGTGCAACTTCTGTGAACGGAAATTCTGAATCTACTTTCGGTGAACATACAATCAGCTGGAAAGCCCCTTATCCAAGAGTTTCCATGACGGAGGCAATCCAAAAATATACAGGTTTCGATATTACCGGTAAAACGGAGCAGGAATTATTCGACTTTGCTAAATCTATCGGAATTGACGTTAACGAAACGATGGGTAAAGGAAAATTAATTGATGAAATTTTTGGCGAAAAATGTGAAGGAAACTTCATCCAGCCGACTTTCATTACCGATTATCCGATCGAAATGTCACCTTTAACCAAGAAACACAGAAGCAAAGAAGGTCTGACTGAACGTTTCGAATTAATGGTTTGCGGTAAAGAAATTGCAAATGCTTATTCGGAGTTAAATGACCCTATTGATCAGAGAGAACGTTTTGAAGAGCAATTGAAATTAGCTGAAAAA
This sequence comes from Chryseobacterium sp. DT-167, assembly GCF_058310155.1. Classification (NCBI taxonomy): domain Bacteria; kingdom Pseudomonadati; phylum Bacteroidota; class Flavobacteriia; order Flavobacteriales; family Weeksellaceae; genus Chryseobacterium; species Chryseobacterium sp. DT-167. The sequence goes on from NZ_JBZEEQ010000001.1 coordinate 346,941, forward strand.
GGTGATGATGAAGCTACAGGATTTATTGATGAAGACTTCCTGAGAGCTTTAGAATATGGAATGCCACCAACTTCTGGTTTAGGAATCGGAATGGACAGATTGATCATGTTTTTAACAAACAATCCATCAATTCAGGAAGTATTGTTCTTCCCTCAAATGCGACCAGAAAAAACCGTTGCTCAAATTGAATTGGGAGAAGATGAAAAGATTATTCTTGATATCCTAAAATCTGGCGAACAAATCGCTTTAGCTGAAGTGAAAACTTTAAGCAAATTATCCGGTAAAAAATGGGATAAAGCTTCTAAAACTTTGACGAAAGGTAATTTGGTGAAGGTTGAGAAGATTGATGAGAATGTTTTTATGAAATTGGTGTAATTTCATTTATTTTTGTAAAATGCAACAAGCAAGATTAATTGTCAAAAATTTTGGACCATTAAAAGATGTCGAAATAATGGTAACAGATTTTTTATGTCTAATTGGAAAACAAGCTACTGGTAAAAGTACAATAGCAAAACTAATAGCAATTTTTGAAGATGAAAAATTTCTAAATAATAAAAGGTCAGATTTTTTTGATGAATTAAAAAACTACGGAATGTTTGAGTTTTTGACTGAAAAAACAGAAATCTCATATAAGAAAGGAAATTTTAAAAAGGAAATTCTAGGCTTTGATTTTTTGTTCGAACTTAAGGATAAAGGATACAAGAAAGTAAATTTGAGACAGGATGTTCTTGAAGGAATTATTAAAGAATTTAAAAATACGAAAGAAATTAATGAAAAGATAAAGGAATTATTTCATTTGTTAGGTATGGTGTACGCTTTCAAGATGAACAGAAATATTTCTGACAACTATTTATATGATATTTTTATTGATCAACTTGATAATAAAAATAACATTAAGGTTAAAGATTTCGAAGATTTTTTTGAGACATTCGATAAAGAAATAGATGAATATTTTGATGTTAGCTTTCTTCACGATTCTCAGTATATCCCATCGGAGCGAATTTTTTTACATATTATTGCTGAGAATACATTAGGATTAATTAATAATAAAGTTCAAATTCCTTCTCATTTATTAGATATTGGTCAAGAATATGAAAAAGCACTCAATGTTGTAAAAGAAGTTCCTTTAAATCTAATTGACAAAAGTTTTAAATACAAGAGAGAAGGTAAGACTTCATATATTTATCATAGTAATGATGAAAAAATAGATTTACTACAATCTGCTTCCGGGATGCAAAGTGTTATTCCTATTATTTTGTTAATAGAATATGCCAAAACTCTAAAGGAAAATTATCATTTTAATTATGTTATTGAGGAACCAGAGCTTAATATATATCCAGAAACTCAACATCAGCTGATTAAATATTTGGTCAAGAATATTTTTGATTTCAAAGTTAAAAGTTATCAACGAAAAAAAATGGTAATAACCACACATAGTCCTTATGTTTTAGCTTCTATTAATAATTTGTTATTAGCCTTCACAAAAGGACAAGATAAGCCTGCAGGAGTTCAAAAAATTGTTAAAAAAGAATCTTGGATTAATCCTGAAAACTTTAATGCCTATGAACTAAGAAAAGGGAAATCTTACAAGATAATGAATCATAAATTAGGTCAGATAAAATCTAATATGATAGATAATGTCAGTGATGAGTTTTCTAAAGAATTTGACAAATTATTATCTATATGATAGATGTTTTTAAAACTGTATTTCCAGATAAACATTTATGTTATTTAGAAATTTCCGATAAACACAAATTTGCCTATGATGATGAAGTTTCAAAAAAAGGAATTTATGTAGAGGCTGATGAATTGTATCATGTCCACATAGAAAACAACATAAATGAAAATTATTATTTTGTTCAAAATGATAATTGTATAATGCTAAGTGAAAAAAATGGACAATGTGATTTTGTTATTTTTAATTCTAATAAAATACATTTTATAGAAATTAAAGCAACTAAAGATAATAAAGCAAATCATAAAAAGAAAATATATAAACAACTTGAGAACACTTTTAAATATTATAAAGAGTTTTTAGAATGTTTTGAAATAAAAGAGGCTTTGGCTGTTTTTGAAAGTGTAAATCCAAGAGGTTATACTAAACGAAAAATCCCGCAATCAAGTGTTTCTGAAAAAAAGGTTCTTTTTAAATTGAAGTATAATGTTGATTTATTTGAAGGGAATTATGTGAAATTTGAGTAAAATAAAATGTTTATATTGAAGAAATCCTGAAATTATTTTCAGGATTTTTATTTTGCATAAACTATAAATAAATAATTTTCGTTGTTAACAAAAAAACTTAGTGAAAACTTTCATATTCTTATTTCTGTTTTTCATTTCGATTAAAATGAATTCACAAACGGTGAGTTCAATATATTTTAAAAACAACAATTACGAGCTGAGCCAGGAATCTAAAGCAAAGCTTGATAGTTTAGCACAGTTAAAATCAAATCTTACTTTCAAAATTTTTGGAAACTGTGATCCGTCCGGAAATATCGTACTGAATAAAAAATTATCAGAAGCACGGGCAAATACTGTGAATAATTATTTAAAAGATAAAATCGGGAACAATATAAAATTGGGAAGTACTGCAGGTTTGGGAATCGAAAAACAGATCAACAATAATAGTACGGAAGAGTTGCGAAGCAAAAACAGAAGAGTAGATGTTTTTGTTGAAAAATATTTTGCTCCGGGTGAGAAAATTTCACGGAAAATGTTACCAAGCTTTTTGAGTACAAAAGTTGCCCAAATGAAAGTGAAAGATACTTTTTCTCTTCCTGATGTAAATTTTATCGGAGGTCGACATGTCTGGCTTCCAAGCGGAAACTCAAACCTTTTGAGGCTTTTAAAAATATTAAAAGAAAATCCCTCATTAGAAGTGGAACTGCAAGGTCATATTTGTTGTGACTATGATAATTTTGATGGTGAAGATACAGATTTGAAAACCTTCAATTTATCGTGGACGAGAGCAAACGCCATTAAAGAATTTTTAATAAAACAAGGAGTAGAAGCTTCAAGAATTAAAGCCAGCGGATCAGGACATCTCAATCCGGTCGTTTATCCTGAAGTTACAGAAGCAGACCGGATTAAAAACAGAAGGGTAGAATTGGTTTTACTAAAAAAGTAATCTACAATTTTTTGCTCGATGCTTTTGTAAATGAAAACATCAGATAAAATAAAAATGGTAAAATAAATAATGAGCCCAAAATCAAAGCCCAACCCAAAGCTGAGATTGTCTTCGGAGCTGCTATGTGCTTCAATAAAGAAAGATGTTCGCCGTTTCCTAATAAAATAATATCAGGATTGTGCTGATAAGTTGCTGCAACCAAAATCATGATAATCTGAAATCCCGCCAAAGCTCTTACGGGTAAAAGTTTCTTGTTGTGCATGGCTTTTAAAATTAAACCTAAAGCCATCGTAGCAAACGTAATTGACATAACACCTAAAGGTTTTGAAAACACCCATTTTACCAATGGAATATCCGAAAAATAAGCAGTCACAAAAACCAATAGTCCTGTTATTACCACAAAAATCATGGTTTGATGTGATTTTCTGATCATTAAATTGAGTTCCAGTCTGTCGCTGGTTTCTCTTAAAGAAAATATAGAAGCCAAGTAAGCACAAAGTGCTACGACAAAGAATCCGACAGAAATTCCAAACCAGTTGAGCCAACTGAAAATATACAAATCTAAAAATGTTTTCGCATCAGGATTGATAGATTGTGAAACGGTTGCAGCTGCAATTAAGCCTAAGAAAAAAGGTGTTAAAAGACTTGCATAATAAAATATCTGAGTGTAAATGATTTGCCAATCGTCTTTCACTGCATCATAATGCCGGAAAGTAAATGCCGTTCCTCTCGCAATAATTCCTAAAAGCATTAAAACCAACGGAATATGAAGATAAGTCGACATGGTTGTATAAATTTCCGGAAATCCTACAAAGAGAATCACAATTGCAATAATCAGCCACATATGATTGGCTTCCCAGACCGGAGCAATCGATTCGTACATTATTTTTTCTGTGTACTTTCTATTTTTCTTTTTGGTCATTAATTCTACAATTCCTGCTCCGAAATCTGCACCACCCAAAATAACGTACAGACATACAGAAAGCCATAGAAAACCGATTACAACGTAGATCATGATTTTTTGTTTTTAGAGTTAAACTGTGGATCGGTGGTGTCATAAAGTCTCGGAACCATTTGTATCTGTCTTCTCAAAAGAAAAATGATAATCAATGATAATGAAATGAAAATAGCCGTGAAAAAGTAAAATGAATATTGAATTCCGGGCATCGGAGTAACAGCATCTGCGGTTTTCATAATACCGTAAATAATCCAGGGTTGCCGACCGACTTCAGTGACTGTCCAGCCGGCTTCCAGAGCAATGTATCCGAAAGGTGTTGCAAAAAGAAACGTCTTCAACAGCCAGTTTTTTGTCAGCCATTCTTTTTTGAAAAAGAAAGAGTAGAGATACAAACTTCCGATAAAGATCATCACAACTCCGAAAAAAATCATGATCTGAAAAGCATAGTGTACAACGGCTACAGGAGGCCATTCGTCTCTCGGAAAATCATTTAAACCTTTTACTTCAGCATTAAAATCGTTACTCACCAGAAAACTTAAAACTTTTGGAATTTTCAGAGCATATTTTATTTCTCCTTTTTCTTCATCAGGAATTCCACCCAAAACGAATGCAGCACCTTTTTCAGTTTCAAAATGAGCTTCCATTGCGGCTAATTTTATGGGTTGTCTCTCTGCAACAGATTTTGCAGCAACATCACCACTCAACGGAGCGCCAAAAGCACCGACAAGCGCAAAAGCGGCGGCAATTCTGAAAGCTTTGGTATGAAATTCTACATTCTTCTTTCTCATAATTAAAAATGCATGAACTCCCGCAACAGCAAAACCAGTCGCACAAAATGCAGCCACCGTCATATGTAAAGCCTGTGGAAACCACGCCTCATTGAACATTGCTTTTATTGGGTCAATATTTAGATATTCTCCATTTATATAATCAAAACCTGCAGGGGAATTCATCCAGGCATTGGCTGCAACAACAAGAATTCCGGAAGCAAGTCCGCTTAAGCCAACTAAAAATCCGCAAAACCAGTGAAACCATTTATTAAATTTATCCCAACCGTAAAGGAAAAAACCGATAGCAATTGCTTCAATAAAAAATGCCGTTCCCTCAAGAGAAAAAGGCATTCCGAAAATAGGACCTGCGTGTTTCATAAATCCGGGCCAAAGCAATCCCAGCTCAAACGAAAGCATTGTGCCCGAAACGGCTCCGGTTGCAAAAAGAATTGCGACACCTTTGCTCCATGCTTTGGTGAGACCTTTATAAATTTCGTTTCCTGTTTTCAGATATTTCCAGTGTGCAAAAGCCATCAGAAAAGGCATTACCATTCCAACGCAGGCAAATATAATATGAAAGCCTAAAGAGAGTGCCATTTGAGCGCGTGCTGCAATGAAATCATCCATAATATCAATTTTTCACCTTAAAGTTACGGATAAAATTACGTTGACATTATATGATTTAAAACATTACAATTATTTCAAATCGGCATTGTAACTTTATTGTTTTTTGTTGAACAAATCATTCAAATTTTAGGATAAATTCTGATATTTTAAGAGGTAAATTACTTTCATAAGTCGAAAAAAATCACGATATTTGTGGGTCTTTGCATTAAGCAAATATTTCAATTTTATATGAGTCAAAAACAATATACAGCTAGTAGTATCCAGGCATTAGAGGGCATGGAGCACGTTCGATTAAGACCATCTATGTACATTGGTGATGTAGGAGTGAGAGGTCTTCATCATTTGGTTTATGAAGTAGTGGATAACTCAATTGACGAAGCACTTGCGGGTCATTGCGATACGATTTTAGTTACAATACATAAAGGGGAGAGCATTTCTGTAAAAGATAATGGTAGGGGGATTCCTGTAGATTTTCACGAAAAGGAGCAAAAATCAGCTTTGGAGGTTGTAATGACCAAGATCGGGGCGGGTGGAAAATTTGATAAAGATTCTTACAAAGTTTCCGGTGGTCTTCACGGGGTAGGTGTTTCTTGTGTGAATGCACTTTCTACTTTGTTGGTAGCTACAGTAAGCCGTGACGGTAAATTATATCAGCAAAAGTATTCTGAAGGAAAAGCTTTAACAAAAGTTGAAGAAATAGGAACTACAGATGAAAGAGGAACTGAAGTGTTCTTTCAACCGGACGGAACTATTTTCCAGGAATTGGTTTATAACTATGATACTCTTGCTGCAAGATTAAGAGAATTATCTTTCTTAAATAAAGGAATTACAATCACTTTAGTTGACGAAAGAGAACCTAACGAGGACGGATCTTTCGCTTTCGAAGTTTTTCATTCTGAAGGAGGTTTAAAAGAATTCGTTGAATTTATTGACGGAAACCGTGAAGCAATCATGGAAAACGTTATTTTCATGGAAGGTGAAAGAGATGACATTCCTGTAGAAGTTGCGATGCGTTACAACACTTCGTTCAGCGAAAATTTACATTCTTATGTAAATAATATCAATACTCATGAAGGTGGAACTCACTTAGCAGGTTTCAGACGTGCTTTGACGAGAACTTTGAAGAAATATGCAGATGATTTAGGAATTCCTGCTAAAGAAAAAGTAGAAATTACCGGAGACGATTTCCGTGAAGGTTTGACGGCTGTAATTTCTGTAAAAGTAATGGAGCCTCAGTTTGAAGGACAGACTAAAACTAAATTAGGAAACTCTGAAGTTTCCGGTGCGGTTGATAAGATCGTTGGTGAAATGTTGACCAACTTCTTAGAAGAAAATCCGAACGAGGCGAAAATTATTGTTCAGAAAGTTGTTTTAGCTGCAAAAGCGAGACAGGCTGCGAAAAAAGCCCGTGAAATGGTTCAGAGAAAATCTCCGATGGGAGGTTCCGGTTTACCGGGTAAGCTTTCTGACTGTTCATCAAAAGATCCTGCAGAATCTGAATTGTTCTTAGTCGAGGGAGATTCGGCTGGTGGAACTGCAAAGCAGGGTAGAGACAGACATTTCCAGGCAATTCTTCCTTTGAGAGGTAAAATTTTGAATGTTGAGAAATCAATGCTTCATAAAGTGTATGACAATGAAGAGATAAAAAATATTTATACCGCTTTAGGTGTTTCTGTAGGTACAGAAGAAGACAGCAAAGCACTGAATATGGCGAAGTTAAGATACCATAAGGTTGTGATCATGACCGATGCCGATATTGACGGTTCTCACATTTCTACTTTGATTCTTACATTCTTCTTCCGTTTTATGAAAGAAATGATCGAAAACGGATATATTTATATTGCTCAGCCGCCTTTATATCTATTGAAGAAAGGGAATAAAAAAACATATGCTTATAACGAAAAAGAGCGTGAAGAATTTACTTTAGAAATGGCTCCGGACGGAAAAGGTGTTGAAGTTCAGCGTTATAAAGGTCTTGGGGAAATGAATCCTGAGCAGCTTTGGGAAACTACATTAAATCCTGAACACAGAATTCTGAAGCAGGTAACGATTGATAATGCAGTAGAAGCTGACAGTGTTTTCTCAATGTTGATGGGAGATGAGGTTCCGCCAAGAAGAGAGTTTATCGAAAAGAATGCAAAATACGCCAAGATTGATGTTTAATCATCTTCTGAAATAATATTTGAAGACTTCATTTTTAATGGAGTCTTTTTTTTGTGTTTGAAAAAACTAATAAATCTCATATTAATGATAATTATTTAACATTTTATTAAGAATTTTTATATTTTTGGGGAAATTAAAATAACCATGATGAAAATTCTTTGCTTAGGTGCTTTTTCATTAGCATCATTATATTATTCGCAAAGTTATCCGGTCTCAGAAATCAGCGAAAATCTGAAGAAAAATGCAAGTGTAGTCATAAGAAATGAAAGCACAGTTGTTGAAATCAATAAAATTGATGAAATTGTTTACAGAAATCATTCTGTAGTCACGATTTTAAATAAAGATGCAATCAGCTATTCTGTTCCCAGGATTTATTACGAGAAAGGTGATGTTGTCTCAAATGTGAAAGTGACGATATTTGATGAAAAAGGAACCAGAATAAAAAGCTTCTCAAAAAGTGATTTCTCAGATATGGCAGCCAATTCTCAGGGAACTTTTTATTCGGATAACAGAGTGATGGTTTTGCCTTATACCCCGACTTCATTCCCTTATACTTTAGAATTTAGCTATGATCAGAAAGATCAGAATACAATTTTTATCCCTGATTTTACGCCTTTTTATAATTATAATATTTCTTTAGAGAAAAGCAACTTTAAAATTATCAATAAATCAGGAATAAATCTCCGTACAAAAACTTACGAATCCCCTTTTAAATATTCTGCTGTTGAAATTCAGGACAATGGAAACGAAAAATTGTATACTTATCAGAATGTTCCGGCAATTGATAATGCAGAATTGGTTCCCAACCCACAGAAAATTTTACCAAAAGTCAGTTTCTCTTTAGATCAGTTCAATTTGGTTGGAAAAAAAGGAAATATTACTTCCTGGAAAGATTTCGGGCTGTGGTATTACAATAATCTTTTGACTCCGGTTTCTGTGTCGACCCCCCAGATCAAATCTGAAATTGCCGCACTCAATCTTTCAGGAAGCACAGAAGATAAAGTGAAAAAAATATTTCAGTACATGCAGAGCAAAACACGGTATATTTTTGTGGCTCTAGGAATTGGCGGTTGGCAACCAATGATGCCGGATGAAGTTCAGAAAAAAGGTTACGGTGATTGTAAGGGGCTCAGTAATTATATGAAAACTCTTCTTGATGAGGCGGGAATACCATCTTATTATTGTAAAATCAATTCCAACGAGTCACCGATTTCTTTTGATAAAGACTTTCCGAAAATGGGTGGAAATCACATTATTTTAATGGTTCCTACAGAAAAAGGAAATATTTGGTTAGAAAATACGTCGCAGGATATTGCATTCAATCATTTAAGTTATCATACAACAGACCGAAATGTTTTAGCTGTAATGCCGAACGGTATTGAGGTTATGGAAACTCCGAGCTATACATCACAGCAAAATAAAGAGAAACAAATATTGAATATTCAGATCAATCCTGATAAGACAATTTCCGGAAAAGGTAAATTTTCATACACAGGAAATCAATATGATTTTAATTTAAACTACATTTCACTTTCACAAAAAGATAAAAATGAAGCGGTAAAATCCAAATTTTCAAGTTTGAATTTTGAAAATGTTGAAATGAATAATTTCACCAACAATAAAGATCTGGCTTCAATAGATTTTGATTTGAATTTTAAAGCCTCAAATTACTCCAAAATGATGGGCGACAGCTTTATTTTCAGAGCCGTTCCTATTTATTCAACAGGTTTTTATCATCAGGATGAAAACCGTCAGTTGCCATTTGAAAACCGATTTTCTTACGAAGACGATTATGAAATTGTTTTTCAGCTTCCTGCGAATTACATTATTGAAGAAATGCCGCAAAACGGAATTCTGACCTCAGATTTTGGAACTTATATGCTGACTTTTGAGAAAAAACAGGATCAGCTGGTGGTGAAAAGAAGCATCAATATGAAAAAAGGAATTTATTCTAAAGAAAAATATAACGATTATATCAATTTCAGAAAAAAAATAATGAATGCCGATAATTCAAAAATCTTAATATCAAAAAAATCATAAGAATGAAACAAAAATTTTTAATTTTCTGTCTAATCGTGATGAGTTCTTCCGTTTTTGCGCAGAAACATGAGTTCCTGAAAATGCCGAAATTTACAATTGAAGATTTAAAAAAAGCAAAATCAAATATTGATGAAAAAGCTCCGGCAGAAATTCTTTACCGTTCCATACATTATCGTGTAGATCCTTATAACGGACAACTGATAAAAAAATATGCTTACAGAGTAAAAATTTATGACAAAGATAAATCCGAAGCTTGGTTAAATCTGGAAATTTCTTTACGTGAAAATAAGGCCGGAAGCAGAGAAACTCTCAATTCTGTAAAAGCTTATGTTTACAATCTTGAAAATGATAAAATAGAGGAAACCAAAGTTGATAAAAGCTCAAAATTTAAGTCAAAAGAAAATAAATATATGACTGTAAATAAATTTGCATTTCCCAATATAAAAAACGGCTCTGTGATTGAGTATCAGTATGAAGTTATTTCACCTTTTTTGTATGAAATCCCTTTGATTTATATGGAATTGGATACTCCCTCGATGTACTCTGAATATGTGCTAGACGCACCTACCAATATGTCTTATCATATTGATTTTACAGGAAGTTTGAAACCGAAGCATCAAAAAGTAGGTGAGGAGTTTTTGTACGGAGCAGATTCTAAAACGTACAGATTTGCATACGAAAATGTAAAAGCTTTTAAAGAAGAAAAATTTGTAAAAAATAGCGATAATTACAGAACCAAAATTCGTGCAGAGTTGCATTCAACGTTTTTCAATAATGGTCTGAAAACGTATACATCCACTTGGGAGGATATAAGGAAAAATCTTTGGGAAGATGAAGAATTCGGATTGCAATATAAAAGAGACCGATTGGTCAAAGATCTGATCCCAAAGAACATTTCAGAAGAAAAAGATGAACTGAAGAAAGCGAATTCAATTTTTGATTTTGTTAAAAACTCTTACACATGGAACGAAACAGCAGGATTTTATGCAGAAAATGGTGTTAAAGAATTAGCAAAAACGAAAATAGGGAATACTGGCGATCTGAATCTCATGTTGATTAATATGTTGCGGACGGAAAATCTAAAAGCATACCCAATCTTGATTTCTACGGTAAAAAACGGATTTGTCAATCTTACATTTCCAAACATCGGAAACTTCAATTATGTCATTGCGGCGGTAGAAATAGGAAAAAATGTCTACCTTTTTGATGCTACATCAAAGCAATCAAAAGAAGGTATTCTTCCCGGCAGAGTCTGGAATAGTAATGGGCTCCTGCTGAGAGATGATAAAGCTGAAGTAATTTCCCTGAATAACATCAAAACAAGTTATTCTACACATACAACAAAAGCAAAAATAAATCTTGACGGTACGGTAACAGGGCAGTATCAAGATGATGATGAAGGTTTGTTTGCATTAAATGCAAAAGAAAATTTTGACGAAAATCCTGATAAATACAAAAAACAGTACAAAGAAAATTTTTCAGTAGATTTTTCCAATATCAGTTCAAGAGTTTTGGATACAGGAGAATTCAGATCTACCATGAATTTTGAATCGGGCAATTTGATGGATAATCTTGGAAAAAGAAAAATTATCAATCCTCTATTATTTTTACACCAGACAACCAACGATTTTGATCAGCAGGAAGAGAGAAAATATATGATCGATTTTATTTCACCAATTAGTAAAACAAAAATTGTAGAAATAGAAATTCCTGAAGGATATGAGGTTGCAGATTTACCGAAAAGTAAAAAGATTGTGACAGAAGATAAAGAAATAAGCTATTCTTACATTGTAGAAAAGAAAGAAAATAAAATTATCACTGTTTCTAAATTTGAGATTGCAAGTGCAGATTATCCGAAAGAATATTATCCGGCATTCAAACAAATCTGGAAAGTGATTTCTGACAGTGAAAATCAGGTAATGAGTATTATCAAAAAATAGATTGATAAAAATTACACGAAATATTTAAAACCATTCATCTTTTGAATGGTTTTTGCATTGTTAAACAAAATATTAATTTATGAAAAATACCTTTGCTATTCTCACATTGTCTGCAGTATTTGCGGTTACATCCTGTAAAAAAACAGATTCTCAAAATGTACAAAATAACACGGCAGAAGTCAAAGCTCCGGAAAAATTTGTAGTCGATTCTATTAAATTAAGTGATTCTGCAAAGATTAATAATTTACTTTCATTAAAGTATGAAGCTAAAATGTTGGTGTTTCCGGCTCTTAAGGATAAAGTACTTTTAGACAGTATTTATTATGACAAAAAAGGAATTTCAGATTTTTCAAAAAAAGGGTTACAGACATTTTTAGACAAAGATAAAAATGAATACTTTGCTTCCGTTAAAGAAAAAAATAAAGATTGGATTGCAGATATTCAGCATTCTCAAACATGGGAGACAGGCTCTTTCATGAAACTGAAATCACATTCAAACAATTTTTTACAGATTGAGTATATGTATTCTTCTTATGAAGGCGGTGCACACGGGAATTACGGTTTTGCAGAAAGAGTTTTTGATTTAAAAAATAATAAAAGAGTTACTCTGAAAGATATTACAACAATGCCAAAAGCGAGATTAGAAGCACTTTTAACGAAAAACATCAACAACATTCCAAGCGGAACTACCGATTCTCAGGGTGCTGTAAAAAATTCAGATATGCTTTTGCTCGATGCAATCCCTGCCAATGATAATTTTTATTTTGATGATAAAAACCTGTATTTCCATTACAGTCCTTATGAAATTGCAGCTTTTGCGGCTGGAGATATCGTGATTCCCGTATCTTGGGACGACCTGAAAGGAACACTGACTCCGGAATTTAAAGAAAGAATGAAAATTAACTAATATTAATGCTTCCAAATCAGGAAGCATTTTTTACTTTTGTGGCAATGGAAAAAGTAGCTTTTATCATCAATCCTTTTTCGGCAAAAAAGAATTATCAGCCATTCCTCAACGAATTGAAGGAGAAAATCGAAAATCCGTTATATTATATCTCTGAGTCTATTCCGGGAACCGATGAGTTTATTCAGAATCATTTTTCAGATACAGATATTTTTGTGGCAATTGGCGGAGACGGTACGATTTCTACAGTGGCAAAAAACCTGATCAATACAGAGAAAATTCTCGCAATTTTTCCGGCAGGTTCGGGAAATGGTTTTTCAAACGAGACACAGTTCAGCAAAAATTTAGACGAGCTTTTAGAAAAATTAAATCAGAGAAAATCCAGAAAAATAGATACATTTACGGTAAATGGCAGATTATCTATCAATGTTTCAGGAACCGGATTTGACGGAAAAGTGGTAAAAGAATTTGAAAAAACCACTCGTGGGTTCAAAAATTACATCAAAGTTTCGCTCAAGACTTTTTTTAATTACAAACCGATTAAGCTTAAGTTTTTAGACGAAAAATACCAACAACACAATGGAAAATATCTGATGGTTAACATCGCAAACACTCGTCAATTCGGAAACAACGCTTATATCGCTCCGATGGCGAGTAAAAGTGACGGTTTGGTTGATATGGTTTTAGTTAAAAAATTCCCACTAACGTATTCACCACTTTTTGCGTTCAGAATGTTTACCAAAAAACTTAGAGAAGACGATTACATTACCTATTTACCGGTTTCAGAAGTCGAATTTAAAGTAAATACCAAAAACTGGCATCTCGATGGTGAATTCAACAAAATAAAATCACCGATTCACATTAAAGTACAGCCCGCAAGTTTGAATATTTTGATATAGATCATTACATTTGATCTGTCATTCTGATGAATTAAGAATCTATTACCCATTACCAATTACTCATTTTTCAGGAGCTATTTCCCGCTTTCCGTTGCAATCTTTTTTTTCAAAAAAGGATTTCCACTTCAATCGGGGCTAGGATTTTTGTCTTCATTAGAAAATCTTGTCAAAGTAATACGCTAAGTTTGTCATTCCGTAGGAATCTAAACTATGTTTTTATGCGATGTTGAGATTCCTCCGGAATGACAATTCGAGTACAAATTATATCAAAAATGAAAAATTAAACTTCCAGTTTTTTCTCCACCTCATTCGGATGATCCAGACAGTATTGCAATTGATTTTTATCCAACTGTTTTTCCCAGTTTGCAACCACCACAGTTGCCACAGAATTTCCGATAACATTCGTTAAAGCCCGACACTCACTCATGAATTTATCAATTCCTAAAATCAGAGTCATTCCGGCAATCGGAATTTCAGGAACTACTGCGAGAGTTGCAGCCAAAGTTACAAATCCTGCTCCTGTAACTCCTGCTGCACCTTTTGAACTTAACATTGCTACAAGAAGGAGCATCAGTTGTTTCTCAAGTGATAGATCAATATTTAAAGCCTGAGCAATAAATAATGATGCCAATGTCATATAGATATTCGTTCCGTCAAGATTAAAAGAATAACCTGTAGGAACCACCAATCCTACAATGGCTTTAGAACAGCCCGCTTTTTCAAGCTTATCCATAATTCCAGGAAGTGCAGATTCTGATGAGCTTGTTCCCAAAACCAGAAGAAGTTCTTCTTTCAGGTAATACATCAATTTAAATATATTAAAACCATTGTACCATGCAACTGCTCCCAAAACCAAAACAACAAACAGAGCAGAAGTGATGTAAAAAGTTCCCACGAGGAAAATTAAATTCAGAACAGAAGCAAGCCCATACTTTCCTATGGTAAAAGCCATTGCCCCAAAAGCACCAATCGGAGCCAGTTTCATCAGCATATGCACAATTTTGAAAACAGGCGTCGCTAAGTCCTGTAAAAAATCTGTGATTCTTTGGCTTTTTTCCTTAGTTAAAACCAATGCAACACCCATCAAAATAGCCACCAAAAGTACCTGAAGAATATTATCACCCACTAATGGACTGAATAAAGTCTCAGGAATAATATTCATTATAAAACCTGTTAATGTTGTGTCGTGCGCTTTTTGCTGATACTGTGAAACATCGCCTAAAAGACTTGCGGGATCAATATTTAAACCGGATCCGGGATGTAATAGATTTCCCACAATTAATCCGATGATTAAAGCTAACGTAGAAAATGTGAAAAAGTAAATCATTGCTTTTACGGCAATTCTACCGACTTTTTTCAGATCGGTCATGTGAGCTATTCCCAAAGTCAGCGTGATGAAAATCACCGGAGCGATGATCATTTTAACCAGTTTAATGAAACCGTCACCCAAAGGTTTCATTTTTTCACCCAATTCGGGATAAAATTTCCCTAAAAGAATCCCTGCAATGATGGCAACAATTACCTGAAAGTAAAGTTGCTGGTAGATTTTTTTTGCTTTCAAAGAGTATGTATTTAAAGGTGGAAAAGTAAGAAAATTACTTGGAAAATAGGATGGATGGCATGAGAAGTTTCGGCGGGGCTGAAAGCCCCGCCGAAACTAAATTTTTAATTCGTATATCATTCTGACGAAGGAAGAATCTCAGCAACAGAAATAGATTTTTCATTACACTTTCGTTTCATTCTGAATGAAAAGGAATCTTAATCATTCCACCGCAACTGAATCGTCACCACGACCATCTGCAACGGCGTGAATATTTCCGTTATCATCAATAAGAATCATTTCCGTTCTTCCCAATTGCCCCCATCTTTCACCTTTATACCCTAATTTTTCCAAATCTTTTATAGTGATTTCAGGAAAATTTTTCTCGAAAGCAACCATTTCGGGTAACCACTGATGATGAAATTTTGGAGAATTTACAGAAATGTTGGCATTCAGTTTAAAATCCACTACATTTACGATCGACTGATAAACAGAAGTGGGAATCGTAGTTCCTCCGGGAGTTCCGACAATCATATAAGGTTTTCCGTTTTTTAAAACGATTGTAGGAGTCATCGATGACAGCATTCTTTTGTTTGGCTGAATTGAGTTTGCCTCGCCTCCAACGGCTCCAAACATATTCGGAATGCCAGGTTTTACAGAGAAATCATCCATTTCATTGTTTAATAAGAAACCTGCTCCCGAAACGACAACTTTACTTCCGTATAAGCCATTTAAAGTGGTTGTTGCTGCCGCAGCATTTCCTTCTTTATCAATTACTGAAATATGAGTAGTTTCTGTAGATTCTTTGGGTTGTTGAATGATTTTTCCAACTTCCGAACTTGGTGTGGCTTTATTAAAGCTGAAACTTTTCCATCGGTTTTTTAAATATTCATCGGATACTAAATAAGTAGTTTTATCCTGAATAAAATCCGGATCACCCATATATTCGGCTCTGTCTGCAAACGCTCTTCTTTCTGCTTCCACCATAATCTGAACTGCCTGAGTAGAATTCTGCTGATATTTTTCTAAATTTTCAAAACCTGACATTTTAAGCATTTGAGCCAAAAGAATTCCACCGCTTGAAGGTAATGGCATTGATACGATGTGGTTTCCTTTGTAATCAAATTCGAGAGCTTTTCTTTCGGCAACTTTATAATTTTTAAGATCTTCCAGAGTGATGATTCCGTTTCCTTTTTTCATTTCAGTAACCAGAAGTTCAGCCGTTTTACCTTCATAAAATCCTTTTAAGCCTGATTTTTGAATCAATTTTAAAGTTTCTGCCAATTCTTTCTGAACCAGAATATCTCCGGATTTCCAGTTTTCATTTTTTATAAAAGCATTTGAAGTTGTATTGTGTTTCTGAAAATATTTTTTGCTTGAATTTAATAAACCAGCTTCCTGTTCGGTAATGGCAAATCCTTTTTCGGCCAAATCAATTGCGGGTTGAATGATTTGATTCATAGGAAGTTTGCAGTATTTTAAAGTAGCAAAAAAGCCTGCCACACTTCCCGGAATTCCGACGGCTAATCTTCCGTTTTGAGATAAATCTGTATTTGCATTTCCTTTTTTGTCAAGATACATATCTCTTGAAGCCTTTTTTGGAGCTGTTTCGCGATAATCTATGGTGAATTTTTCTCCGTTATTTTTTACTCCTACTAAAAAACCGCCACCACCGATGTTTCCGGCTTGAGGATAAACAACCGCTAAAGAATATTGTGTTGCCACAATTGCATCATAAGCATTTCCGCCCATTTTTAGAATTTTCGCACCCGCTTCACTGGCGAGAGGATGTGCAGAAACCACTACACCTTTGTTTTTTACTTTGACTTCTTTTATAATATTGATGTCAGTATATTGAGCATTGAGAAATGATGAAGCTAATAAGATCGTGAATAACAACTTTTTCATTTTAGTCTGTGTTTTAATTATAAAAGTTATTTTAAATTGCTTTTGATGCTGAAATAAAGTTTTTCATGACAAAAATTATATCCGAATTTACAATTTTGTTTTCTTATAGTAGCCAAAATATCTATTTTTGCTTTTACTCATCTAATAAAAAATAAAAATGGAATCCTTCACGGAAAAAATTCTCATCACAGGAGCTTTGGGGCAGATTGGCACAGAGCTTACCAATAGACTTGTAGAAATTCACGGAGCTGAAAATGTAGTTGCTTCCGGGCTCGACAGATGGCAAAAAGACCTTACTTCTGCAGGATATTATGAAAGAATGGATGTTACCAATACGCAATTGGTGAGACAGGTCATTAAGGATTATGATATCACCACAGTTTATCATTTGGCGTCATTATTGTCAGGAACTTCTGAAAAGCAACCGGTTTTTGCATGGAAACTTAATCTTGAGCCTCTTCTTCATTTTTGTGAAATGGCGAAGGAAGGTTTGCTTAAAAAGATTTTCTGGCCAAGTTCGATTGCTGTATTTGGGAAAGGAATTCCTAAAAATGACGTAGCTCAGGATGTCGTTTTAAATCCGACTACTGTCTACGGAATTTCAAAAATGGCGGGTGAAAAATGGTGCGAATATTATTTTGATAAACATGGAGTTGATGTAAGAAGTATTCGATATCCGGGATTGATCTCTTGGAAAACTCCTGCAGGTGGTGGAACTACAGATTATGCAGTAGAGATTTTTTATGAAGCAGTAGAAGAGGGGAAATATACAAGTTTCATTTCTGAAGATACGGCAATGCCGATGTTGTATATGGATGATGCAATCAATGCAACTTTGAAATTAATGGAAGCTCCGAAAGAGAGTCTGACGGTTCGTTCATCTTACAATTTAGGGGGAATGTCTTTTACACCAAAAGAATTGGCTGCTGAAATTCAGAAAGAAATTCCTGAATTTGAGATCAATTATAAACCTGATTTCAGACAGGCAATTGCAGATTCCTGGCCGTCATCAATTGATGATTCTATCGCAAAAAAAGATTGGAATCTTTCTTATGATTTCGGAATTTCAGAGATGTCTAAAGATATGATCAAGAATTTAAAAGTGAAATTAAATAAAAATTAATTGTCTAAAAATAAATTTAAATAGAATTAATTTTAACTACTGATTATTAATTGATTATAATATTTATCTAAAATTTAATTTAAATGATTTTACTGACCTTTAATATTGTAAATATTGAATCTGAAACCAAAAAAGGTTTTCAGATTTCTGATAATGAAAGGTTGGATATTACCGAATCAAATACGAAATCGGTTCTGAGAATTTTAGATATTCATGAAATTAAAGCGAGCTTTTTTGTTGAAATTTCAATCGTAGAAAAACTCAAAAATCTAATAAAAGCAATTTCTGCTCAAGGGCATGAAATTGCTTTTTACAATAAAAATTCCTCGGCTTCACAGATTGAGGAAGCTAAAAAATCAGCTGAAGATTTTCTTGAAAAGCAGATCAAAGGTATTCGCCAAAAGGAATTTAAAATTGGAGAAAATGATTTGAAATTGATGGGATTCAATTATATTTCAAATATTGATAACGCAGATATTTTGTTTCCTTTTAAACGTTTGAAAAGAGATTGTGATATTACTGAAGAAAATGGGATAAGCATTGTTCCGGAAAGTATTTCGCCATACAGTCAGCTTCCTTATAATGATTTTGTGTTTCAGGTCTTGCCGATGAAATACTATCAGAGTATGGTTTTTGAGACTTTAAAAAATGATGATTTTGTTTTGATTTATCTTGATGTTTGGCAGCTCACAGACGTAAAGAAATACAACTTTAAAGTTCCGTTTTACAGAAGCTTTAATTGCGGGAAAAAAATGGAAGATAAACTGGAAGCTTTCTTGACATGGATTAACGAAAAGGAAATGGCAACTTCGAGAATGAAGGATTATATATTTTGATTCTTTAAAACTTTTTGTTGCTACTTTTCTTCTAAAAATTTTATGATAGCTTCATTCGCTATTCTTTCGATGTCACCTTTTGTATTTCGTTCTTTGTAATGCGAAAGCGCATACTGCTGAATGTTTTTTACTAGAGAATTTAAATAGTCTCTCCCATGATTTTTATATTCATCCAATTCTGACTGATTTAATTGAATAAGCATATTAAAACCAACAAATGAATAACTGCAATTTACATCAATGTAATAGCTGTTTTCATGACTCAGCAAGAACCATGATTTAAATTCAACATCAATTATTTTCATAGAATTTTCTAATCAATGTAGAACTAAGAAAGTTCCAAAAGTGTAATCTCAGGCAAAACTCCAACTCTTCCAGGATAACCTAAAACTCCGAAACCACGGTTCACATAAAGCATTTTTCCTTCGCTTTCATACAGATCTGCCCATTTCGGATAACGATATTGAACCGGTGACCATTTGATGTTTTTCAGATCTAGACCAAACTGCATTCCGTGAGTGTGACCGGAAAGCGTCAAACTAATATCTGCAGGATGTTTTTTAACCACATAATCAAAATGAGTAGGGTCGTGGCTCATTAATATTTTTGCAGCGTTTTGCGGTACGTTTTCCAGGGCTTTATCAATTTTTCCAAATTGTGGAAAAGGTTTTAATCCCCAGTTTTCTACACCTAAAATGTATAATTTTTCTCCATTTCTGTCGATCGCGCGGTTTTCATTCATTAACATGTCAAAGCCCGCCTGTCTTTCGTATTCAATCAATGTCTCAAGATTCACTCTTTTAGCATTAGGAGATTCCCATATTACATAATCACCGTAATCATGATTTCCTAGCACCGCAAATTTACCGTCTTTTGCTTTGATTTTAGAAAAAAGAGGAATAAATGGTTTAAACTCATCAGAAACGTTATTCACCATATCCCCTGTAAATAATACCAGATCAGGATTCTGTTCGTTGATCAACTCAATTGCGTGCTCCAATTTACTCGGATCAGAGAAACTTCCGCTGTGAACATCTGAAATCTGTATAATTTTGTATCCTTTAAAACTATCTGGAAGATTTTTGATTTTTACTTTGACTCTTCTTACTTTGTGTCGGTATTTTCCAAAGGTAATGCCGTCAATAAACAAAGCAGAAAGCACGCCGCCTAAGCCAAGTCCCATAATGCTTAAAAACTTTCTTCTTTCCGGGAAGAAATTTTCAGTTGGTCTTGTTAAGCCCACTAAATATCCTCCCGTCCTGAAAATATCATCAATTAATAAAAATAATACAATGAAAATTTTAGGTAAAATAAAAACTAAAAACAGTGAGATCATGATCTGCGCTCTCATGGTGCTTCTGTCTGATCTTTGAAAATGAGAAACTTCATAAGCAAAGAATCCGTAAACAGCGAGAGATAAAATGCAGTAACCTGCTTTGATCCACGAATTATCTGTTAACGTTCTTATTGCCTGATAAATATAGATTTCAAGAAACAGGAAGATAGCAGCTATAAATAAAAAATTTCTTTGCATAACTGAGTTTTAAAAAAGCACAAAAGAAAAATTCCTTTGTGCTTTTAATATTTTTTTAGATTAATTTTAAGTCTTAAGGAAATTTATAAACGATCGCATTGATGTTCATTCCGGCACCTACCGAAGTCATTACAATGTTCCCTTTATCTTTAAACGTTTGACCATCCATTTTTCCTTTAATTATTAAATCAAACATGGTAGGAATGGTTGCTACAGAAGAATTTCCAAACTCCTGAATCGTCATTGGTGATATTGCATGGTCATAATCTTTCACATCGTAAAGCTTGTGAAGTCTTTCTATCATTGCATAATCCATCTTTGCATTGGCTTGATGAATCAAAATTTTATCAATGTCTTCAATAGAAAGTCCTGCATCATCAATGGTTTCTTTAATAGCAGTAGGAACGTTTTTCAGCGCATATTCGTAGATTTTTCTTCCCATCATTCTGATGTACAGTTTCTGATCGTCAAAATCTTTATTGATAGAAGCGCCGTTTCTCAAATATTCCAATTCAGGACCGTTATCGCAAATAGTGTTGTGAGAAATAATTCCTACATTTTCTTCGTCAGTTGCTTTTACAACAACTGCACCGGCTCCGTCGGCAAAGATCATTTTATTTCTATCGTAAGGATCGGTAACGCGGCTTAAGGTTTCTGAGCCAACTACCAAAATGGTTTTTGCTACACCTGCTTTGATAAGATTGTCTGCCAAAATCATTGCTTCAACCCAGCCTGGGCAACCGAATATCATATCATACGTGATGCATTTTCTGTTTTTGATGCCCAAATGATTCTTTACTCTTCCCGCCATATTCGGCATAAAGCTCGCCGCACCATTGGTTCCTACTTCTCCGAAATTACTTGCATAGATGATATAGTCTAAATCTTCACCGTCAACTTTTGCATCTTCAAGAGCTACTTTTGCAGCTTCGTAACCGATTTTTGAATTTGAAGTGTCGTCTTCAATGTATCTTCTGTTTTCAATTTCTGTAATTTCTACAAATTTTGATATGATTTCTTCTGTTGGCTTGTCTATTTTTTCGCCTTCATCGGTATAGAATTCAGAATTTAGAAAATAATCTCTACCAATAACTCTGTTAGGAATGTAAGATCCAGAACCAATAATGATCGTATTCGGCATTCGTTCAAATAATTTTTAAAGATGCAAAGTTAATAATTAATATTAATAAGAAAGAATTAAAAATATTATTAAATTTGCAAAAATTGTGCTTTACAATCTATGAAAAACAATCCGTCTTTAAAAGGGTTACTTATTGCTGTTGTAGTTTTTATATTTGCTTTCGGAGTTTACTTCTTCTTACTTGCAAAGAAAAATTATTATCTGGTAGATAACCCGACTCCCGATACATATTATTATAAAATCAACAATGGATCTGAAGGGATTATTTCTGCCGGTCAATATGTAAATGTTGACCTTAAAAAGGGAAAAAATTCAATAAAAGTTTTTGATCAGAATAAGAAATTATTATACGATTCTGCCTTTGAAGTGAATAAAATCAGAGGTCTTATAAATATAGCTCATAAGGATTATTATATTAATCGTCAATATTATGGGTACAATCTTAAAAAAGATTCATTACTTTTGGCGTTGGATAAAACGATTATAGACGGGAAACCGTATTTTGGAGGGGCAAAACACTTCAATAAGCTTTATACAGAAGATTTTTACTACAACGTAGATGAAGATTATGACAAACTGATAAAAAATATTGATAAAGTAGAATCCCGTTCAAAGATCTTTAGAAAACAAGATTACCTTAACTATTATAAAGAATATTACAAGTTTTGACAAACGATATCAATAAAGTAACTCCCTACAATTCTGAGGCTACAAAAAAAAGCCAGGTAGAGGATATGTTCGACAATATAGCACCGAAATACGATTTGCTAAACCATGCTTTATCTATGAAAATAGATGTCTTGTGGAGAAATACGCTCGTACGCATGATGAAAGAAGATGCTCCGCAGGAGGTTCTTGATGTGGCTACGGGAACAGGCGATCTGGCAATTGCTGTAGAAAAAGGAACCGGTGCAAAAGTAGTTGGTTTAGATTTATCGCAACAAATGTTAAATGTTGGCGTTATTAAAATAAAAAAACTTAAATTAGACGGCAAAATTTCTATGCAGAAAGGCGATGCAGAAAATTTACCTTTCGAGGACAATAGATTTGATGCTGTTTCCGTTGCATTTGGAGTAAGGAACTTTGAGAACCTTACAAAAGGTTTGGCAGAGCTGAGAAGAGTAGTAAAGGAAAACAAAAGTGTGTATATCCTCGAGTTTTCAAAAGTGGAAGGTTTTTTAGGACCGTTTTATATGTTTTATTTCAAAAATATATTACCAGCAATCGGAAGATTGGTTTCTAAAGACAACAGAGCTTATACTTATCTTCCGGATTCTGTAAATGCTTTTCCTTTTGGAGAAAAAATGAGACAAATACTTTTAGATACAGGATTCAAGAAAGTAGAATATAAAAAATTAAGTTTAGGTATAGCCACAATTTATAAAGCAACAAAATAACCTATGAATAAATTTCTATTAAAAGCTCTGGTTTTAGCATCAGTTAGCATTGCAACTTTTGCAGATGCGCAATTTAGAACTCGTAACAGGATGGATAAGCTGGAAGATTTTGACCAGCAAAAATTCAGCTGGGGGTTCTTTTTAAACGGAAATAGACTAGACTACCGCATTGTTCTTCATCCAAGATACGGGATGAACGGAAACCAGAATCTTGTCACTTCAAAAGAAAGTTACAGTTTCGGTGCAGGTCTTATCACAAAATTCAGATTAAACGATTATTTAGATGTAAGAGTAGAGCCGGGTTTACAGTTTGCACAAAGACAATTGATCTTCAATACTCAGTCTAATGATATTTATCAGAACGGAAACCCTCAAAACCCTCCGTTTACTCCGATTGCATTAACTGAAAAAGACAGAGTGAGAGAAATTAAATCTACTTTGGTAGATGTTCCTGTATTATTGGAACTTCATGGGGAAAGATGGTACAATTCAAGACCGTACATTGCTGCAGGGGTAAATTATATTGTAAATTTACAGTCAAATTCTGATTCAGAAGATGATAACCAACAGCAGGTTTTCAGATCTACAACGCACAATTTTGCATGGTCTGCAGAGATGGGAATTCAGTTTTATTTTAATAAATTTAAACTGACTCCTGCAATCAGAGGAACGTTCTTTATGAACAACGAAATGGTAGCTGATAATGCTACTACGCCGCCATATTGGTCTTCAGCAGTTTCTACTTTACAGACAAGAGCCGTAATGTTTGTATTGAAATTTGAATAATATAATAAAAAATTAATATAGAAAGGAGGTGCTTTGGCATCTCCTTTTTGTTTTTAGTCAAAATATAGAGACTTTTATTTTTGTTAGTCTTTTTATTTTCATATTTTTGCTTTTAGTTAGAATATTTAGAAACCTGAAATGCTTCAAGAATTAGAAAACAATTTTTCAGAACTGGAAAAAAAGATTTTGAACCTTCATAAAAGTCATCAAAATCTTTCTGAAAAGTTATCAGAATTGAATAAAGAGCATGAAGAGCTGAAGATGAAATATGATGAAGAGCGAAAAAAAAATCAGGTATTAGCAGAAGAACAGAAAAATATAAAATTGTATTCGGCAATATCAGGGAATCCTGAACACAACAGACTCATGAAAAGCCACATCAACAGATTGGTGAAAGAAGTAGACTTTTGTATTGCACAGCTTCAAAACAGTGGATTATAATGGAGGTAAGGAGAATAACCATCAATATTGCAGGAAGAGTATATCCGCTGAATGTACCCGCAGCAGAAGAAGAAACTTTGCGAAAAGTGGGGAAGCAGATTGAAAATATGATTAAAGATTTTGAACAGAATTTCGATGTAAGAGACAAGCAGGATGCTTTGGCAATGTGTGCCCTTAAGCTGGGAACCAATGCAGAAGTAGTGTCTATGAACTACGAAAAAAATATAAATTCTACTAACGAAAGATTAGCCAAGATTAATCAGACGTTGAATGAAGTTGGAAAATAAGTTTCCACAAAAACTGCCTACAGTAATTCTAACACATTAAGGTAAACTCAACACTAAACAATTAATGTTCGAAAGCCTTTTCAATGGCGTGCTGCACTACGCAGATTACAGAGAAAAGGAATCAGATCAAATCGTGGAGATCAGGAGTTTACTCTAAATCACTGAATTATTGTAGGTTTTTTTATTTTAAATTTAGACAATTAAAACTCAATATATATATGACAACAACAGCCATTATAATCGGCGTTATTTGTTTAGTAATAGGCGCTGTCTTAGGAATGGTATTTTCTAAAAGCTCTCTGAATGCTAAAGGTAAATTTATTATAGACGATGCTACCAAAAAAGCTGAAAATCTTATAGAAAAAGCTACCGTACAAGCTGAATCGATAAAAAAAGAAAAAAATCTTCAGGCTAAAGAAAAATTTCTTGAATTAAAATCTCAGCATGATGCAGATATTCAGATTCGTGAAAAGAAAATGCAGGAAGCTGAAAAAAGAACCAAAGACAAAGAAAATAAGCTCAATGACGAGCTTAGCAAAGCAGGGAAATTAGAAAAAGATCTTGACAGGCAGATCGCCGATTATGCTAAGAAAACTGAGATTTTAGAGAAAAAACAGCATGACCTTGATTCTGCAACGGCAAAGAAAGTTGAAATGCTTGAAAAAATTTCAAACTATACGGCTGAAGAGGCTAAAGCAGAACTGGTAGAAACCATGAAGGCTGAAGCTAAAACCAGAGCTCAGGCACACGTTCAGAGCATCATGGAAGAAGCTCAGCTGAACGCAAAAAGCGAGGCTAGAAAAATTGTTATTCAGACTATTCAGAGAATTGGTACAGAGCAGGCAATTGAAAATTCAGTTTCTGTATTTAATATCGAATCAGACGAAGTAAAAGGTAGAATTATCGGTAGAGAAGGTAGAAATATCCGTGCTTTGGAAGCGATGACAGGTGTAGAAATCATTGTTGATGATACTCCGGAAGCTATTCTTCTTTCATGTTTTGACCCTGTAAGAAGAGAGATCGCAAGGTTATCATTACACAGATTGGTAACTGACGGTAGAATTCACCCTGCAAGAATCGAAGAGGTGGTAGAGAAAACCAAGAAAATGATTGAAGAAGAGATCATTGAAGTTGGAAAAAGAACTATTATTGATCTGGGAATTCACGGTTTACACCCGGAATTGGTGAAAATTGTCGGTAGAATGAAATACCGCTCGTCTTACGGACAAAACCTATTACAGCACTCAAGAGAAGTGGCAAATATCGCTGCAACGATGGCTGCTGAATTGGGATTAAATGTAAAAATGGCTAAAAGAGCAGGTCTGCTACACGATATTGGTAAAGTTCCTGAGCAGGAATCTGAACTTCCTCACGCTTTGTTAGGAATGCAATGGGCAGAGAAATACGGTGAAAACCCTGAAGTAATCAATGCAATCGGAGCCCACCATGACGAAGTGGAAATGACATCATTGTTATCTCCGATCATTCAGGTTGCCGATGCTATTTCCGGAGCGAGACCGGGAGCAAGACGACAGGTTTTAGAATCATATATCCAGAGATTAAAAGATCTTGAAGCTGCAGCATTAAGTTTTGACGGAGTTTCAAGTGCTTATGCAATTCAGGCGGGTAGAGAACTGAGAGTAATGGTAGAAAGCGGAAAAGTGAACGACGAAATTGCTTCTCAACTTTCTTACGATATTTCTGAGAAAATTCAGAATGAGCTGACTTATCCGGGACAGGTAAGAGTCACTGTAATCAGAGAGACAAGAGCTGTAAATATCGCAAGATAAAATAGTTTAAAAAATAAATAGAAATCCTTTCAAAGAAAATTTGAAAGGATTTTTTTATGGGATCAGACTTAATTCTGGATTTGTAATATTAAATTGATTCATAACATAAATATTGTAATGATATACTAAGAGTTTGTATCCGACGTTATAAATAATATAAAATAAATTAAAAAGTTGTTGTTATAATTGTTAAATTTGAGTTACAACTTAAAACCAAATTATTATGTTAAATGAAATTCTAAAAAATGCTAAGAAATTAAAAAGTGCAGATCTGAAAGAAATTACAGGAGGCGCCGGAAAAATTGGAACTCCTGATTTATCGCTTTGCGGATGCAGCTGTTCAGGTGCGGTTACAGGACCAAAATATTGCCCGACTTACATTGCCTGTCCGCAAGTTTATACTTGCGATGATTTTGCGGTATAAGCAAAGACTTTCATATTTTTTAACCTCAAAACCAAACTACTATGTTAAATGAAATTTTAAAAAACGCTAAAAAATTAAAAAGTGCTGATCTGAAAGATATTGTCGGAGGTGTCGGCAAAATTGGCACTCCGGATCTATCACTGTGCGGTTGCAGCTGTACCGGAGCTGTAACGGGACCTAAATATTGCAGTCAATATATAGGTTGTCCACAAGTGATAACCTGCTAATCATAAAAATTTTTAAAATAGAAAGTCTTCCGGTAAAGGAAGACTTTCGTTTTATATTGTCTTAGGGAAATGTTTTACCGTCTAAAAAATGATGTGTCCTCAATATATTTTTTACTGATTGTAATACTTTCGAAAATATCTTTGTCACTCGAATCCTGCTCAACAAACCAATATTCAAGCCCCGCTTTTTCTTTTGCTTCAAAAATTCTTTTAAAATCAATAATACCATTACCAATTTCTGCGAAATTTTTGGTATCCTTCTGCATATCTTTCACATGCCATAATGGAAATCTTCCGGAATGTTTTTCAAAATAATCTAAAGGGTCAAATCCGGCTTTTGTGATCCAGTATAGATCGAGTTCCATTTTGACTAAATCTGGCGGGGTATTTTCTAAAATGAAATCATAAATAAGTTGGTTGTCGCCTAATTTTTCAAATTCGAAATCATGATTATGATACGCAAACTGAATACCGGAATGCTGTGTGATTTCTGCCGATTTATTCAGTAATTCAGGAAGCTTTATGTAATTTTCAGGTGTTCTTTCTTCAGGAACTAAATAAGAGCAGACCATGTATTTTGAACCGATAAAACTTAAATCTTCAACAGATTTCTCCCAATTATTAATCAAAGTTCCATTCCCGTTATCAATAACGCCGGTTTGATGATGTGAGCTGATGACTTTTAAACCTGTATTGTTTAGTATAGATTGAAATTCAGCTTTAGTTTTCCCAAAAAAAGTTCCATCATATCCGTAGATTTCCAGATCTTTAAAGCCTAATGCCGCCAGTTTTTCTAATGCTTCTTCAAGGTTTTTTGAAATAGCTTCGCGTATTGTGTAAAGTTGTATTGCCAATCGATGATCTTTTTTTAATGAGTTAGAAATTCCGCATGAGTACAATCCGAAAAATCCTAAAGAAGACAGTTTTAAAAAATCAATTCTCTGCATGGTTTAATTTTAAAGAAATGGTTTCATCTCATCTTCAATCTGTGTTCTCAGTTCCATCAGACGTTTGGCGTACATTTCCTGCTGTTTTTCCTCGTTGGTTTCAGGAATCCATTTGGGAACAGGAAGTTTTTTACCGTTTTCATCAACTGCTACAAACACAATAATGCAATGCGTTTTTTTGTCAAAAATGGGCTGTTTCAGGTTTCTGGAGAATACATTGATGGAAATATGCATACTCGACGAGCCGGTATAAATTACCTGAGCTTCCACTTTTACAATTTCTCCGATTTTTATCGGGTCATAGAAACGGATTCCGCCAACATAGACCGTGACCGAATAGTTTCCGCTCCATGTTGTTGCACAGGCATATCCCGCCTGGTCAATCCATTTCATAACGCTTCCACCATGCACATTTCCTCCGTAATTGACATCGGAAGGCTCTGAAATAAATTGAAAAGTAATCGGCTTGTTATCCATTTTTTATAATATTTGACTAAAGATATTTAATTATTTTCAAAAAGTCAGATTAAATTCGTCTTTTAAGGTTTTAAAGTGTTATATTGTCAAAATGTTCAATTTTGAACTTGAATAATAAAAATTATAAATTATAATATAGATGAAAAAAGTATTTTATCTTAATAGTTGCGACACTTGCAGGAAAATTTTAGCAAAATTTGATCTGAGAGATTGGGAGATGCGTGAAATAAAAAAAGAGCCTATTACAAAAGAGGAAGTGGAAGCAATGCACAAGATTACCAATTCTTATGAGGATTTGTTTAGTAAAAAATCTACCCAGATAAAATTGAGAGAACTTGATTTGAAAACAATGGGCGAAGATGATTTCAAAGAATTGCTGCTAGATCATTACACCTTCCTGAAGCGTCCGGTTTTCCTTACAGATACAGAGATTTTTATAGGTAACGATAAGAAAAATATTGAAAATTTAAGAGCCCATTTCAACGGAAATAATTAAAACTCTTATTTCTTTCTTAAAAAGTAAAAACCACAGATCAAATCTGTGGTTTTTTTATTGCTAATAAATTTCTATTAAACGAAAGGCATTTTCACCACTTTCGCAGGAATATTTTTATTTCTTACCTGAATAAAAATTTCTGTTCCCAATTTGAAATGAGGTTTATCTACATAAGCGATTCCCAACCCGATCTTTTTCATTGGAGACTGCGTTCCTGAAGTTACTCTTCCAATCACATTTCCTTCAGCATCAACAACCGGATAATCATGTCTCGGAACACCTTTATCAGTTAATTCAAAACCTACTAATTTTCGGGTAACACCTTCTTCTTTTTGTTTTGCGAAAATTTCTTTAGACACAAAATCTTTATCAAATTTTGTAATCCAGCCTAATCCGGCTTCGATAGGAGAGGTTGTATCATCGATGTCCATTCCGTAAAGACAGAAACCTTTTTCAAGTCTTAAAGTATCTCTCGCAGCCAGTCCGCAAGGAATGATTCCTTCGCTTTCTCCTGCTTTGATAATCTCGTCCCAAAGTTGTTCTGCATTTTCGTTTTTAAAATAAATTTCAAAACCACCGCTTCCGGTATAACCTGTGTTAGAAATAATTACGTCATTTACTCCGGCAACACTTCCGACCGTAAAGTGGTAGTAAGGGATCTCAGATAGGTTGGTCTCCGTTAATTTCTGAAGAATTTCAGTTGCTTTCGGACCCTGGATTGCCAAAAGAGACATTTCGTCTGAAGCATTGGTCATTTTCGCCCCGAAACTGTTGTATTTTGAAATGTGATTCCAGTCTTTTTCGATGTTTGAAGCGTTTACGACAACAAAATATTTATTGTCCTCCATTTTATAAACGATAAGGTCATCAACGATGCCTCCGTTCTCGTTTGGAAGGCAAGAATACTGAGCTTTTTCGTTTTCCAGAACGTCTACATTGTTTGTGGTGACAAATTGCAAAAGATCTTTTGAGCCTTCACCTTCAATGAAAAACTGTCCCATGTGAGATACGTCAAATAATCCCGCTTTTTCTCTTACCGCAAAGTGTTCTTCCGTCACTCCGGAATATTGTACAGGCATATCAAATCCTGCAAAAGGTACAATTTTCGCTCCCAAAGAAACGTGTTTGTCGTACAAGGCTGTTTTCTTCATGTTTATTTTTATTTCTTTATTTTAAAAGTTTCAAAAGCTTCGTTAAAAAGCTTCATATAGTTTCCGTTCCAGTATTTTTGTTGACAATTGATGGTGAGAAGATATATTTTTTTCTCTTTCTGAAGCAGTTTTGTGATCCAGAATATTTTTTCATGCTCATCAAAAAATTCGTAATTGTATTCTGTATATCCCTTTTTACCACTTCCTGTCTTGATTTTCTTTTCTTCATCGGAAGATTTATATAAAGCCAGAATAAATTTTTTGATTTCTTCTTTTGGTAAATTCAAATCATCATATTCTGAAATTGTGATGGCACCAATTTGATTAGTTGGGAAAATATTGACAATTCCGGCATCGTTAGTGGCTTTCCAGGTATCGGGCATTTCAATGGAGTAGTTTTCACTGTCATAAAGTTCTGTGCTTATTTTCTGTGAATAAGACAAAACGCTTATGAAAACTGAAACTATAAATATTATTTTTTTCATCATTATATTTAAAAATGGTGTTTGTATTCTTCCAGAATAATTTTAAACCATTCTGTGAATTTTTCAGGGTTTTCGGATATTTCTTGATCAAGATCTTTCATAGAAATATACCGCACTTCTTTTACTTCATCTTTATTAAGGTTAAACTCAGCATTATAAGATCCTGTAAAAACATAGTCAAGCTCGTGCTCCCAAAGTCCGCCTCCGACATCTGCTTTATAGATGAAATTGAATTTTTCTGAGAGATCAACATCAATTCCCAATTCTTCTTTTACTCTTCGTTTTGCTCCCTCAAGATAATTTTCTCCGTTTCTTGGATGAGAACAAACTGCATTTGTCCATTGGTTAGGAGAGTGATATTTTGCCGAAGCACGCTTCTGCAGAAGCATTTCGCCTTTATTGTTAAATAAAAATACAGAAAATGCACGATGTAACAGACCATTGATATGAGCCTGCTGTTTTTCCATCAAACCCAAAACCTCATCTTCAGGATTTACTAAAACTACGTATTCTTCCATTCCTACAAATTTAAGTTTAAATCATGATTTCGTAAAATAATTGTTTAAAATTTTTAATATTTATGAAACATTGGCTTTTTTTAAAATAAAAAAACGTCTCGATATTTATGAATTATTCAATAGAATAGTATTTTTGATCTGTTTTGAAATATTTTTTATGTTAAAATTTTAGCATAAACTAAGATTAATACAAGTCTTTACCCGATAATGTGTAACTTTGCGCTTTAAAAAATTGAAGATGGAACTAGATTATATTGAGCATATAAGTCCGATATTGAAGGACGGAATCAAAAATTATTTGATTGATATCGACGGAACAATCACTGATGATGTTCCAAATGAAGAACCGGAAAGAATGGTTACCTGTCTGCCTTATCCGGATGCGCTGGAAACTGTCAATAAATGGTATGACGAAGGTCACCAAATTTGTTTTTTTACTTCAAGAACTGAAAATCTGAAACAGATTACCATCGAATGGCTAGACAAACACGGATTCAAATACCACAGTGTATTGTGCGGAAAACCAAGAGGCGGAAATTACCACTGGATCGATAATCATCTGGTACGTGCGACAAGATACAAAGGAAAATTTACTGATTTGGTTGAGAAACAAGTAACCATTGAAGTTTTTAAAGATTAAAAAATGTAATTAAAAGATTTAAAAATTGAAATTTACGTGATGTATATTTTAATTTTTAAATCTTTCAATTTTTAAATAATATTCAGATACATATGAAAGTTTTAGCAAATGACGGCTTAGATCAGTCAGGGATTGATGCATTGACGGAAAAAGGTTTTGAAGTAATTACAAAAAAAGTTCCTCAGGAAGCTTTGGTTGATTATATAAACGAACACAAAATCAGAACAATTCTGGTAAGAAGTGCAACGCAGGTGAGAAAAGATATTATAGACAACTGTCCGTCAATCGAGATCATCGGCAGAGGCGGAGTAGGAATGGATAATATTGATGTGGATTATGCAAGAGGAAAAGGAATTCACGTAATCAATACACCTTCAGCTTCTTCTGAATCTGTTGCTGAATTGGTTTTTGCACATTTATTTTCCGGAGCAAGATTTTTGCAGGATTCTAACAGAAAAATGCCTTTGGTAGGTGATACAGAATTTGCTTCCCTTAAAAAGGCTTATGCAGCCGGGATCGAACTGAAAGGAAAAACCATCGGAATAATCGGGATGGGAAGAATAGGGCAGGAAGTGGCAAAAATAGCTTTAGGTCTTGGTATGCGAGTGATTGCGGCTGATAATATGATCGGAAAAGCTAGTATTAAAGTGACGTTCTACAACAATCAATTCATCAATGTAGATATAGAAACTGAGCCTTTGCAGGAAGTTCTGAAACATTCAGATTTTATTACGCTTCACGTTCCAGCTCAGAAAGACGGTTTTATGATCGGTAAAAATGAGTTTGACATCATGAAAGAGGGTGTAGCCATCGTAAACTGCTCCAGAGGCGGTGTGATTGATGAGGCTGCTCTAGTCGAAGCGTTAGATTCAGGAAAAGTAAAATTTGCAGGTCTTGATGTTTTCATCAACGAACCAACTCCTTCAAAAGAGATTTTAAATCATGCTAAAATTTCAATGACTCCTCACACGGGAGCATCAACTTTAGAAGCTCAGGACAGAATCGGGCTTTCTTTGGCAGAGCAAATCTCAAGCATTCTACAGATTCATTAATAAGAATTTCTTTATAAAACAAACTCGCCACAAATTGATTTGCGGCGAGTTTGTTTTTTTATATGTTATTTTTATTTTTCAGTAAATCTCTGATTTCCATCAATAGTTTTTGATCTTCAGTAGGTCCTGCCGGAGCTTCTACAACGGTGTCTTCTTTTTTGCTCAAACTTGCGATTCCTTTTATTAAAAAGAATAAAACAAGTGCGACAATCAAGAAACTAATAACTGATGATAAGAAATTTCCATATTTTACTCCGTTCCAGGAAAGTTCTGCGATGTTTTTTACGTTTGCTTTTTCCAAGGCAGGGTTCAATAATAGAGGCGTGATGATATCATCTACAAATGATTTTACAATTGCACTGAAAGCCGCACCGATAATGACACCGACTGCAAGATCAACAACGTTGCCCTTAAAAGCAAAATCTTTAAAATCTTTTATAAATCCCATAATTTATATTTTTTAATGTTTAACACAAAAATATAATTTAAAAATAGTAATCTCGGCAAAATTTATCAGATTTTTAAGATGATAATCTAAATTTTTTCAGGCAATAATCATTAATTTTATTGAAAATTGGTTTTAATGAAAATTTTCACAGCAGAAAAGATAAAAGAAACAGATGAGTTTACTATTAAAAATGAGCCTGTATCTTCTATATCATTAATGGAAAGAGCGGCTGCAAAATGTACAGATTGGATTTTACAAAACTGTAAAAACCATATGAAATTTGCGGTCTTTTGCGGTAACGGTAATAATGGAGGAGATGGTTTTGCCATTGCAAGAATACTTTATCAAAAAGGTTGTAACGTTGATGTTTTTATTGATTTTTCAAATGAAATATTTTCAGATGATGCTCAGATCAATCATAAGAGATTAAAAGAATTTTCCGGAATTTCGGTTTTTCATTTCAAAGATGTTGATTCAATTGAGTTTGACCATGAAACTGTGATTATTGATGCTCTTTTCGGAACGGGACTGTCAAGAAAATTAGATGGAATTTACGTGGAGTTAATTGAAAAGCTGAATAAATTGAATCAGGTAAAAATATCGGTCGATGTTCCGTCCGGACTTTTTTCCGATAAGATTTCAGGAGAAGATCAAGCCATTTTCAAAGCAGATTATACGTTGAGTTTTCAATTCTGGAAACGGAGCTTTCTTCACCCTGAAACGGGAAAGTTTACAGGAAAAGTTGTCATTCTAGATATAGATTTAAACAAAGAATATATAGAAAAAACAGATTCTGACTATTTTGTCATTGATGATAAGATGATTACAGAAATTTTTCAGCCAAGAAATGATTTTGCCCATAAAGGAACTTATGGTAAAGCCACGATTGTAGCAGGAAGCTATGGGAAAATGGGTGCAGCAGTTCTTTCCACAAAATCAGCTTTGAAAACAGGATCCGGGCTTACCTTTACGGTTTCACCAAACTGCGGTTACGATATATTACAAACCATTTGTCCGGAGGCAATGTTTATTTCAGGCGGAGAAAAGTATGTAGATAACATTGAAATTCAGAAAGATTCTGTTTACGGAATCGGACCGGGTTTAGGTACAGAATCGCAAACAGAACAAGCTCTTTTACAATTTTTAAAAAAATCTGAAAATCCATTAATGTTAGATGCGGATGCTTTAAATATTATTTCTAAAAGTCAGGATCATATCAATGCAGTTCCAAAAAATTCCGTGATCACACCGCATCCGAAAGAATTTGAAAGACTTTTTGGTTCTACTGAAAATTCTTTTGAAAGGCTGGAACTGGCAAGAAAAAAAGCAAATGAACTGCAAATTTATATTGTTTTAAAAGATCATCACACGCAGATTATTACACCTGAAGGAAGGGTTTTTTACAATATTACAGGAAATGCCGGTCTCGCAAAAGGAGGAAGCGGCGATATTTTAACGGGAATTATCACTTCACTTTTAGCACAAAAATATTCTCAAAAAAATGCCTGCATTTTAGGAGTCTGGCTTCATGGAAAAGCCGCAGATTTTGCTGCTGAAAAATTCTCAAAAGAATCTATGCTTCCCACCGATGTGATTGACGAATTGGGAAATGCATTTTTGTACCTGAATAAAAAAGTCACAACTCAGTTGTGACTTTGATGATATTTTCAATCTTTCTTAAGCAGTTTTTTCCGTTTCAGGATAAGCTTTGTTGTTTTTAGAATAAATCATAATTACCAATCCGGCGATCATAAAAGGTATAGATAAAATCTGTCCGGTATTCAATCCTGCAAACGAAATGAATTCGTCTCCCTGAGGTTCTTTTAAAAATTCTACAGAAAATCTGATTGCCCAAAGAAGGAAAAAAAACAGACCAAATAACCATCCTTGTTGATATTTCTTGTCAGTTTTTCTATACAAAACCCAAAGGATGACAAATAAAGTAACATAACCTGCAGCTTCAAACAACTGTGTAGGATATCGTGGAACAGTTACACCATATTCACTGCTTTGTTGTGGAAATAATAATGCAAAAGGTGAAGTGGGATCGATTGGTTTTCCTATAATTTCAGAGTTGAAAAAGTTACCCATTCTCACAAATGCGCCACCAATAGCCACTACAATTCCTAATCTGTCAAAAACCCACAGCGGATTTTTTTTCACAATTTTATAAGAATAGTAAAGTGTTGTTATAATAACCGCAAGTGTTGCTCCGTGACTGGCAAGACCGGCAAAACCTGTGAATTTTAATCCGTTTTTTGTGCTTATCGGCAAAAATACGCTCCAGAAATCTTCTTTGAATAATTCCGGCTGATAAAAGATAACGTGGCCCAATCTTGCTCCCAGAATAGTTCCGATCAAAGTCCATGTGAAGAATGGTTCCACATATTTTGTATCAACACCATCAATAGAATACATTTTTGTCATCAGGAAATATCCGATTCCAAATGCGAAAATGAACATTAAACTGTAAAAATGTAAAGTGATCGGTCCTAAATGAATTCCCGTTGAAGGATCCCAGATTTTAAAAGGAGTTTCAAGCTCCACATGATCTGATGATTTAATCGGAGTTAAGGATTTCACAGCATATTTTACAGTTTCAATATTTTCTTTAGTAATATTGAGGTTGGTAAGCAATTTAAAATCTTTATCAAAAAACTGATAGCTTCCTTTTTTTAATTTACTTAATACATTTAAGCTATATTCGAAATGCGAAGTTTCTAAATTTGATTTATTTAAAATAACCAAAGTATTAGTGTTGGTCTTAAGATCAGCAAAATTACTCAGGTTTCCCACTTCAGAGTTGGTGTATATTTTGACAGGAATTTCTGCTGAATTTATTTTTAAAGTTCCGTCTGATAAACTATCCTGAATATTTTGTGCAAAAAAACACTGCGTTGTAATTGCAAATATGAAAAGATAAATTCTGAAAAAAATATTGCTCATTTCTATTTTTTATAGTTCGTTTGAATGTTATTTATTTTTTTGGCGGTACAGGATCGTAACCGCTCCCTCCCCATGGATGACACTTTGCAATTCTTTTTACACCAAGCCAAAATCCTTTGAAAATGCCGTGAACCTGAAGAGATTCTACCATATAATGCGAACAGGTCGGCTCATATCGGCAGTTTTTTGGAAGTAATGGCGAGATAAACCATTGGTAAAATCTGATTAAAATTACCAAAGGCGCTGTAATGATTTTATTGAATGTAAGTTTCAAAACAATGCAAAAATAGGCTAAAAATTTGAAAATTAGTTTAAATTTGTTAGAAGTTTCAGAGTGATAAATAGGTGTTTATCGGATTATTTGACGTCTTTGTCGATTTTAAATTTCTATACCGATGCCTAAGCCAAAAAGTTGTACAAATATTTAATTTGTACAACTTTTCTAATGAATAATTGACTATTCTAATATCGCGTAGATTTAGAGTTTATTCTTCTAATTCAATAGGATTATATCCTTTCTTGTCTGCTTGATTTTTCTTTTGTCTTTGTCGCAAAATTTCTCTTTGCTCCGGAGTGATTATTGTACCCATACTTTCTAATGAGCTGATTATATTAGCTTCATCTTTTTCTTTGGCTTCCCGTAATTGCCGTTTTGTAACTAACTTTGGATTTTCATAATGACTTTTATCTATTGTAATAACTTTTCCTTTCATCGCAGAACTTGGCGTAGATTTCACCAATTCAAAATCATAATCTCCTTTTTTATCTGTTATTTTTACAATTAATCCGGGTAGTCCGCCAAATTTATTTGGTCCGTAAGGAAATGGAATTTCAGTTGAGTACCAAGCCGTCCAATTTCTTCCTTTAAAATTTAATTCTGCTTTCTTACAAACCAAAGAATTGATTGTTTTTGTTTCATTGATTAATTTCCAATTATTTATTTTTGGATTGGTATATGATAGTAATGATGTTCCTATTTTATCATAAAATTGAACGGTATCATTTGCTTGAATAATTATAAATTGAGAATTTGTTTTAGGTAATGACTTACCTCTCATATCAATAATGATATTACTAGAGTTACTATTAATAGCCTTCTGGAACTCATTTTTATATATAGAGTCGGATTTCAACTTTTTTTCACTGATGTAAAATGAACGGACATCACTGATTTGAAGTGAAAAAAGCTCCTCATAAGTGTAATCAGGATATAAATTATTAGGTTTGGATTTAAGTAAATATGTAAAACACCCACGTAAGGAATCTTTTTTTGATGGTTGCGAATAAGCTACAGCAAAAAAAAATAAAAATAAAAATTTTAAATTATGTTTTATTATAAAAGTCATAACGTATTTTTTATTAAACTGTCCGAAAATTCAAAGATTTTTCGGACAGTTTTTAGAATTTTATTAGTTAATAATTCCCAGAACTATTAGAAAAAGGAGCATTTGGAGCACAATAATTTGCTTCAATGTTGTTTGCCCACTGTATTAAATCCAATAATGATTTACCTTCCGTTGCACAAGTCTGTGCTATAACTCCACATCCGGAAGTGTATGTAACACATGCACCTTTAGCGGTTTTGTTTTTAATGGTGGTGTTCAAAATAATTTTGCTTTCATTTTGTGAGTTATTTTTATTGTCATTTTTTAAAGTCCCATTTTCGGCACTTACAAAGCCAGTTACTAAAATACCGGCTATTAATACTAATTTTTTCATTTGTTTTAAAATTTAAAGTTAAAATTTTTTTTAAAAACAATTTGTGCACTTATGTTTTATAAAGCAAAGAAAAAGAAGATTATTTTTCTCCGCAATCACTTTCAGTATTTTTATTTTACTTTTAGTGATTTATTTTTTACTTTTGGTAGAAATATTGAACTATGGAAATTGAAAAAATTATTGAAAGAATCTCTCAGCACAGAACAAAAAAAGGATACACCTATGAAAATATGGCACATGAGCTGAACCTTACTCCTGCGGCTTACAGAAAAATAGAAACAGGTGAAACTAAGTTAACTGTCGAGAGACTTTTTAGAATTTCTGACATATTAGATTTGCCAGTTGTAGATTTTTTAGATCTAGAAAAAGATGTTCTAAGCCAACATAACCATGACAATGAAAATGTTTTTCAGCAAAAAGTGAATTTTTATAACGATAATAAAGATATTTATCAAGAGCTTTTAAAATCTAAAGACGAACAAATTGCATTATTAAAAGAAATGGTGAGTTTAAAAAAATAATTCTTAATAATCATAAAACAGTGAGTCAAAATACTCCATTAGCCGAAAGAATGAGACCTAAAAACCTGGATGAAGTTTTGGGGCAGGAGCACCTTACCGGTGAAAAAGGAACCATACGGAAAATGCTGGAGAATGATACTTTGAATTCTCTTATTCTTTGGGGACCTCCCGGAACAGGAAAAACGACTCTGGCAGAAATTATTTCGGAAAAGTCGGGACGTAAGTTTTTTAAACTTTCAGCAGTTTCTTCTGGTGTGAAAGATGTGCGTGATGTGATTGAAGAAGCTAAAAAGCAAAATCTTTTTTCAGGGAAATCGCCGATTCTTTTTATTGATGAAATTCACCGATTCAACAAATCGCAACAGGATTCTCTGCTTCATGCCGTTGAAAAAGGTTGGATCGTTTTAATTGGAGCCACCACAGAAAATCCGAGTTTTGAAGTGGTTTCGGCGTTGCTTTCCAGAAGTCAGGTCTATATTTTAAAAGCTTTGACTCACGAAAAACTGGAAGAGTTAATTGATATCGCACTTGAACGATTTAATAAAGATGAAAAAACCGATTTCAAAATAAAAGAAAAGCAGGCTTTCATTCAATATTCTGGTGGTGACGGAAGAAAACTGATCAATTCTGTGGAGCTGGTTCTCAGTCAGTTCATCAATTCAGATACGAAGGAAATTTCGAATGATGATGTGATGGAAGTTCTTCAGGAGACCATGGCGTTGTATGATAAAAACGGGGAACAGCATTATGATATCATTTCGGCATTCATCAAATCAATGCGAGGAGGCGATCCCAACGGAGCGGTTTATTGGTTGGCAAGAATGATTGCGGGAGGAGAAGATATTAAATTTATCGCCAGAAGAATGTTGATTTTGGCTTCTGAAGATATTGGCTTAGCAAATCCGAACGCTTTGGTAATCGCAAACAGTTGCTTTCAGGCGATCAATGTAATCGGGAATCCTGAAGCAAGAATTTTACTGAGCGAAACTGCGATTTATTTGGCTGTTTCTCCGAAAAGTAATTCGGGATATATGGCAATTAATGATGCCTTAGCTTTTGTGAAAAAGACAGGAAATCTTCCTGTACCGCTACATTTGAGAAATGCCCCGACTAAATTGATGAAAGATCTTGATTACGGAAAAGAATATAAATATGCCCATTCTTACGAAGGCAATTTTGTCGATCAGGACTTTTTACCGGAAGAAATAAGAGATGTGAAATTTTATGAGCCCGGAAATAATGCCACCGAAAAGAAAATTCACGAAGAGCTCAGGAAAAAATGGAATGATAAATATTAAAAAAACGGATATTCAATTTGAGTATCCGTTTCAGTATTTAGAAGTATAAAATTATTTCTTAATTGTAGTGATGACCAAAGCTTTTTTACCGTCTACGGTTTCCACTTTTGTATCTGCAATCATATCTGCAAAGATTTTTGTATCAGGATTTTTAAACTCATAACCTTCAATAAAAACGGAAGCGTCTTGTGGAAGACCGTTTTGAGTATTGTAGCTTCCTAATGTCATAAAATCTAATGTTCCGAAATCTTTTTTGAATTTCACTTCAGCCAAACCATTATCAGCTAAATAATCAAATTTTTTCAGGTTTTGGGGCAGATTTGCTTTTGCCTTAAAAACATTTACGCTCTGAACAAATTCTTTTTTCGCATCAAACATTGCTACAGTACCCACAGCGTCGTTACAGATTGCGAATTTTACGTTTGGATTTTTCTGAGCAAATAATGTTGCCGATGCAAAGATTAATAAAGAGTAGAGAAATTTTTTCATATGTAGATAATTATTATTTTAAAGGTCATATGTAATCGCTGAAACTTGTGTTTCCAAAGCGTGACGATTTCATAATCAAAAATATAAGTGTTAAAAACGTGATAAATATACTTATTTTTTACAAATTGTCAATCAAAAATTGATTTAATTTAAAAAATAATCACAAATAATAGATTTGAAACAGGATCCTAAAGATTTTCTTTTTGAGATTCTTCCTTTTTGTCTACTAAGTTTTTGATTAAATTTTTCAGTCGCTGGAACATAAATGAGCTCAGCAGCAATATAATTCCTAAAATAATAAAGGCAATAATTCTTGACACATTATCCATTTGCCAGACATCGTAAGCATACAGCTTAAAAATCATGAGTCCCAGTAAGCTAAAACCAATTTTATTGAATTCAGGAAGTTCCCTTTTTAATCCGAAATAAATAAACAGACAGGCTAAAACTGCCCAGATTATAGGTAAATATAAAATGTTGAAATAATCTTGAAGCATATAAATTTCTTCCAAATTAACAGCATTTAATAGCAAATATGAGCGATATAATTCAAAACTGAACGCTGAAACAATGACTAAAGAAATGAGCCAATATGACAGGTGATTTTTAGTGCAGTCTGACTTTGGAAATATTTTTAAAGTTAAATAAATGAGCGGAAGAATATAAAGCAGATGAACTGAGAAAAAACCATAATCAATTTTTCCGATGATGATTTCTGTTGCAATCTTCGAAGTGGAAATGTGAATGAAAAGCAACAAAAGAAATATATAAATCATTCCTGTCTGGAAGTCTTTGCTGATGCTGAGTTTCTTGCCGAAAAGAATTAATGTAAATAAATAATAGAGGGTAAAAAGGAAACTGATGGTGAGGATAATTACAAAAATTTCATCTGAAATATGAT
Source organism: Chryseobacterium sp. DT-167 (assembly GCF_058310155.1). NCBI lineage: Bacteria > Pseudomonadati > Bacteroidota > Flavobacteriia > Flavobacteriales > Weeksellaceae > Chryseobacterium > Chryseobacterium sp. DT-167. The sequence goes on from NZ_JBZEEQ010000001.1 coordinate 387,891, forward strand.
AAATGATTTCAAACAAAACAGAAAAATAAATAACCGAAATACATAAGATTTTAAAGGCATTTTCATAAAATTCCAGTTCAGATTTTTCTTCGTCAGAATCTTTTTTCAATAAATATAAATTCATAAAGCAGCTTCCAATCACTACAAGACTTGTAATGAAAACCGGATTAAAAATCACATTCAATGATTCTGCATCAAGATATCTGGTCCAGGTCATCATTTGCGAAATGATGACCATCGGAAACAAAATATAAAAAAAAGTTTTGAATATTTTGTGATTGGTTTTCTTCCAAATGTACAGAAGAAGACTTGCTTCGATTGCCCAAATACTTGTAATAAGATGGGTTTTCAATTCAAGCGCAAAAGCCAGCGTGACCAAACTGATTGTAATACTTGTAAAAACTGAATAATTAATGCCGAAATTTTTCTTTTGAAATTCTCTGTACCAACCAATGGCATTGATAATACCAAACGCAACAGGAAATACCGATCCTGGCAGAAAGTGCAATTCGTTAAAGATAAAAACTAAACCTGCAACGCTTGAAAAATTAATCAAGATCAGCATCAAAATATCGAGTTGCTCCAAAAGATTTTTTTTGAAATAATTTTGAAGGGCAAATGCGTAAAAAATTAGATAAGTAATCATGTAGAACGGAATGGCTTTCAATTCAGGATTTTCCATTGTCCAGAAAAACAGATAGATTGAAGTAAATATAAAAGAAATCCAGCCAATACTTTTCCATTGTTTAAGATAAGCAATGATGAGCATTCCTACATTCAAAACGGATAAATATGTAAACAAGAAAAGATAATTGCTTTGTCCGGTACTGATCATCAGTGGTGCAAAAAATCCTCCAAACAAAGAGAAGATAATTAAAATTTCACTTTTGTAGTAGTAAGAAAGTGCAATTGAAACCATCGTAATTAAACAAGTGATCAAAAAACCTGAATTTTGCGAGAAAATATGATATTCGCGAAAGGCAATGGTTGTGGTAAAATACAGTGCGGCAATTCCTCCGCCTGTAATGATTGCTGAGAAAACCGTATAGTTTTTCCTCAGAAAATGTCCGGTTCCTATAATGGCAATCCCAACGATAAATCCGATTCCTGCTCTTGATGTCTCGCCAATCCAGTTTTTATCAATGGCGTATTTTACGAAATATCCGATTCCTAAAACTAAAGTGAAAATACCGATAATGGTGAGTGCATTTTGCTTTAAAAAATCAAAAACAGGAGCAAGCCGGTCTTTCTGAGGTTCAGTTTCTTCAGGATTTTCTGAAGATGTTTTTAAATTTTCAAATTGTATTTCCTGATGAAGATTTTGAGTTGGCTCGGAACTAATCTTTTGTTGTGTCGTTTCTTCCATTGAAGAAACTGTTGCTTTTTTGGATAAATCAGAAATCTGTTTCTCTAAAATATCGATGCGCTTATTGAGTTTGTAGTAAACCAAAATTAGGAGCACGATCAATATAACCATTATTGCAGAAACAGAATTCATAAATCAAATTTGTTATCAAATATATGAATTTGAAAAATAGGGTATAAAAACGGATTGTGTAATTTACCTTAAAGGATTCAATTTAATCTTCTTTCCAGTTTTCTTCGATGAGTTTCATTAAAAAGTCGGGGCATTTGATGACTTTATTGGTCTTGGCATCCAAAAAGAAAAGAGTGGTTCTTGCTTCAGTAATTTTTATTTTTTCCTCATTGTAAATTTCATATTCGAATTCTATTCTCACTCCCGGAATTTTTTTTACAAAAGTGTGAATTTCTAATTTTTGATCGTATAAAGCTGGTTTTAAATACTTAATATTGTAATCGGAAACCGGTAACCAGATTCCAAGCTTTTCGATCTCGTCATATGATATTCCTATGCTTCTGAAAAGTTCGACTCTTCCTAATTCAAAATATGCGGCGTAGTTGCCGTAATATACATATTTCATAGGGTCTGTTTCTGCGTAACGTACTCGTATTGAGTGAGTTGTGTGTATCATGTGGCGGTTTAAATTATACATACAAATATATTTTTTAATAATCAATACCTGCAATATTTTTTTTTAAAATTAAAATATGAGACCTTTGTCTTCCCAGTAAAAACAAGTAACCACAAAATAATCAGGGCATAAAAAATGGATGAAAATTTAATGATGATATGGCAGAAGTGCCTTCAGTTTATGCGAGATAATTTAAACGCGGCTGAAGACAATTCTGATCTTAAAAAACTAGAAAAATCTTTTGACCTACTGTTTGATAAAGTGCAGCCAATTTCATTGGTTGACAATAATCTCACGTTGATGGTTCCGAGTGATTTTTATAAAGAATATATTGAAGATAATTATTTATCGTTGCTTTCTGCTGCCCTGAAGAAAAACATCGGTAAAGGTGTTAAACTCTGGTATTCGGTAATGGAAAATAAGCCGAGCGGCTTAGAAAAACCTGTTACCATGAATATGAAAGGAAAAACGGTTCCTACACCAAAAATGCAGGAAACAATGCCACAGGGTTTTTCATCCAATATTGTTAATCCGTTTGTGGTTCCGGGAATCAAGAAAGTAAATATAGATTCTAATCTGAAAGCTGATTTTTCTTTTGATAATTATGTGGAAGGGGAGAGCAATAAATTTGCTTCTACGGTTGCAAGATCAATTGCAAAAAGACCTGGAGCAACGGCTTTCAACCCATTGTTTTTATACGGAGGTTATGGGGTTGGTAAAACTCACCTCGGACAGGCGGTTGGATTGGAAGTGAAAAGCCAGTTTCCGGATAAAGTGGTACTTTATCTTTCTTCAGAAAAATTTATCCAACAGTTTATTTCGGCTGCGAAAGCGCATAAACAGACAGAATTTGCCAATTTTTACCAAATGGTGGATGTTCTGATTATCGATGATATTCAGTTCCTATCAGGTAAATCTGCAACTCAGGACAGTTTCTTCCATATTTTTGATTATTTACATCAGAACGGAAAACAGATTATCCTTACCTCAGATAAAGCACCTGTAGACATTATGGATATTCAGGACAGAATTGTTTCCCGTTTCAAATGGGGACTTTCTGCAGAGATCAAATCTCCGGATCTGGATACCCGTAAAAGAATTATCGTTGACAAACTAAGCAGAGACGGAATTGTTTTAACAGAAGATATGTTAGACTTCCTTGCTGCAGAAGCAAAAACCAATGTTAGAGAACTAATCGGTGTCATCAATTCTGTGATTGCTTATTCTACAATTTACAAGTCTGATCTTAGTCTTGAACTGTTAAAAGAAACCATCAATAAGATTGCTGCCAATCAGAAAAAGATCATCAATATTCCTTACATTCAGGAAGTTGTATGCGAATATTTCGGCATCAAAAGAGAGCAGCTTTTGTCTAAGACGAGAAAAAGAGAAATCGCTTTACCAAGACAGTTGGCGATGTATTTTGCCAAAGAATTTACCAATGCAACTTTCACAAAAATTGGTGAAGAAATGGGCGGTAAAGATCACTCAACGGTAATGTACGCTTGCGATACGATAAAAGATGTTTCTAAAATCGATAAGGAAGTCAAAAAATACGTAAAAGAATTGACAGAGAAAATCAAGCATTAATCTGTAACCCTACATTCATAGAAAATGGAGAATAATTTTGTTCTCCATTTTTTTATTTAATTTTACCAACTGAAAATATAGTAATACTCAATTTTCAATCTTCAAATTTGATTCAATGAAAATACTCATGGTTTGTCTGGGAAATATCTGTAGAAGTCCGCTTGCTGAGGGGATTTTACGATCTAAACTTCCTGACAGTTTTTTCGTAGATTCTGTAGGGACGATTTCCATGCACGAAGGAGAAACGCCAGATAAAAGAGCGGTAAAGACTGCCGCTAATCATGGCATTGATATTTCAAAGCAAAAATCAAGACCTCTTCATCATTCAGATTTAGATAAATTTGATAAGATCTACTGTATGGATCTGAAAAATCTTGAAGATGTCATTTCGATGACTAAAAATGAAGATCAACGTCAGAAAGTTCATTTATTTTTAGAGGAAGCTGGAAATCATCAGAACTCTGAAGTTCCCGATCCTTATTGGGGAAATATGAATGACTTTGAAAATGTATTTCAATTACTGGATGATGCTTGCAACAAGATTTCTCATCAATTGCAGCAACAGGCAATTACCAATAAAATAGGATAATTTATTTATCTTTAATTATTATTAAATATCAAACAGAATTAAATATAATGCTTTTCTTACTTCCGGCTTACCTTTCAGAAAATACTCCGATCACTCATTTCTCTCCCGTGATTAAAGAATACATCATGCAGACTGATTATTTTTTTGTTGAAAATGAAAAAACAGCAAGAAAGGTCATCAAATTTTTTGCTCCGGAAAAGAAACAATCAGATTTGAAGCTGTTTCTTTTAGATAAATACACCGAAAACGCAGATATCAAAGAAGCGCAGGACAGAATGCTCAATGGTCATGATTTCGGATTACTTTCAGAAGCCGGACTTCCGTGTATTGCCGATCCGGGAAATCTGATCGTAAAATGGTGTCACGAAAAAAATATCAGAGTGATTCCTATTTCCGGACCATCATCGATAATTTTAGCTTTAATTTCAAGCGGATTTAATGGTCAGGAATTTACTTTCAATGGCTATCTTCCGATTGATAAAGGCGAAAAGAAAAAAAGAATCCAATATTTGGAAAGCGAACTTCAGAAAACAGGTTATACTCAGATTTTCATGGAAACACCGTATAGAAACAATGCGCTTTTCGAAGATTTGTCCAAATTTCTTTCATCAAATACTAAACTTTGCATTGCTGCAAACATCAACGATTCAGAACATGAATTTATTAAAACGTTAAGCATCAAAGACTGGCAAAAGCAAAAACCTGAATTACATAAAATTCCTGCGGTGTTTGTTATAGGAAAATAATTTTTTTCTCTCGCAGATTTTGCTGATCATGCAGATTTTAATTTACTATCAAATAAAATCTGCTCAATTTGCTTGATCCGCGAGAGATAATTATTAAAGATTATTCACAACTCTTTTAATTCCATCCAAAATATTGGTTGTATTAAAATTAACTAGCAATCCCAATTTTTTATTAGATAATTTCAAATAGGTATAAAGTTGTTTATAATGAATATCTTCAATTGATTTTACTGACTTTAATTCTAAAATCACCTTGTCTTCCACAAGAATATCAATCCTAAAATTTATATCAAATAATTTATTATCATATTTTACGGGTAGTAATAATTCTGATCTTACTTTAAGACCGTTTTCTTCTAATTCGTAAACTAAAATTTTCTGATAAACAGATTCAAGCAATCCTGGTCCTAAAGAATTGTATACATTAAAAATACATTTTCTTACAATGTAAGATATTTCGTTCTCATCCATTTGTGTTATTTAAATTACTAAGATAGTAATTTAACAGCCGTTAACAACTCTTTAGCATCATTATTGCGAATACAAAGGCATAACATTAAAAAATTAAATTATGTCTGACAAAAAATTAGCAGGACTTTGGATTGATACCCAAAAAGCTGTAGTAGTAAAAAACCACGATGCACAGAACGCTTTTAAGTTTTTCCTTTGCAGTCCGGTGAAAGCGACAATTCAGCATGGGAATTCAAGTGAAAATGCAGGAAATAACGCCGAACAAACAAACAAAGTTAAATTTTTCAAAGAAGTAGAACATCTTTTGACAAATTCTGAAGAAGTCTTAATTACCGGTCCCGGAACCATTCAGGAAGAATTAAAACATTATCTGCACGATACCGCACAATTTAAAGATTTAAAAATCACTTTAGAAACATCTCAGCAAATGTCTGACGAGCAGGTTTTAGAAACTGTGAAATCTCATTTTAATGCTTAAATAAATTTTTATTGCAAATGAAACATCCGAATATCAGAAATATTCGGATGTTTTGTTTTTTTAAAAATTAAATTTTCTTTCTGCTTTTTCTCCATTTCCTCCAAATCAGGATAATTACAGGAATAAGCAACAAAAATGGCCAAAGAGAAATTAAACCAAGAAAGAATGCTACAAAACTGTTCCAGCCTTCAGTTACAGAATCTCCAAAGCGGCTTCCGAAACCTATTTTTGAAGTTGCTGAACTTCTGACTTTTTCTTTGTACAGCATCAATTCCAAAGTACTGTAATTTACTCTGTCATCGATGAAACGAAGTCTTCCTTCAGAAACGTCAATTTCATCCTCAAGTTCCCGAATATTTTCCTGAATTTCCAACATATCTTTGGTGGTTTTTGCACTACGCAGCATGTCACGATATTTTTCAAGATAAATTTTCTTGTTTTCTAATTTTATAGAAACATCTGTGTATTCTTCTGTCACATCATCAGACGAAATATTTTTAGATAAAACAGAACCAACCCCGTTTGAAAACGAATTGATTAATGCATCAAAATTCTGATGTGGAACTCTTATCGTTAAATTTAAATTTTCGGCAGTATCATTATTGTTAAAACGTTCAGATTGAATGTAAGCTTTATTTTTCTTTAGGATTTCGCTTACCTGATTCTGTGCTTTTTTAATTTCACCGACCTGAATTTCCATTTCTCCGTTTTTAATTACTTTTTTTAAAATAATTTTATTTTTTGGAGTTTCGGAATTAGATTCTGACTTATCCGCAACAGGCGCATAAGAAGCAACTGCTGAGTCAACTGCAACATCTTCCATTACAGCCATCGCACTTACAGATTTATCTGCAACAGCTTCAGATTTATTACAATTAAAAAGGATCAAACAGAATAATGGTAAAATTATGTTTTTCATAAATGAATTTTTCATTGTGGTATCAAAAAACGTGCTCAAAGTCTTATTTATTGTAAATTTCTCAAATAATTTTTAATAAATTAAATAATAGAATAATCAACTGTCAATTATTCTGATTAAATTAATAATTAATATTTTTATGGAATGAAAAAAAGCCTCTTAGCATTTGTCTTTTCTCCGTTTATAATCTTTGCTCAGCAATCTCCCAAACTGACGGATGAAATGGCAGTGAAATTATCAGAAAAACCGCTTCATTGCATCAATCAGGAATATCCGAACAAAACAGCACATATCATCAATACTGCAAACGAAGTTCCTTTGAGTCCAAAAGATCTGCACCCAAGTTTTTACGGATGTTTCGATTGGCACAGCTCTGTTCACGGACATTGGATGTTGGTGCGTCTGCTAAAGACAAAACCCGATTTATTGGTTGCTAAAGACATTGAGAATATCTTGGATAACTCATTTAAAAAAGAAAATTTGCAGGTTGAAGCCGACTATTTTACAAAATATCAATTGACGACAACTTTCGAAAGAACGTATGGTTGGGCTTGGTTGATGAAATTAGACGAAGAGTTAATGACCTGGAATCATCCAAAAGCTAAAATCTGGCATGAGAATTTAAAACCGTTAACGGATAAAATTCTTAGTTCGTGGAAAACATATTTACCCAAACAAACTTATCCCAACCGAACTGGAGTACATCCAAATACGGCTTTCGCAATGGTTTTTGCATTAGATTGGGCGAGAGCTTCAAAGGATAAGGATTTTGAAAACCAATTGATGGAAAAGGCTAAATATTTTTATTTAAATAATACAAAAACGCCTGCATATTTGGAACCCGATGGTTCAGATTTTTTCTCACCAAGTTTAGAAATTGCCGATTTGATGCGAAGAGTTCTGCCACAAAAAGAATTTGTACAATGGTTTAATAATTTTTACGAAAAAAGAAGCTTAGAAAATATCAAAAAAATTCCGGTAGTTAGTGATTTAAGTGATTACCAGACCGTACATTTAGTCGGTTTATCTTTCTCAAAAGCATGGTGCATGAAAGGAATTGCCAAATCTCTTCCCAATAATCATCCTGTGAAAAAAGAATTCTTGAAAACCGCTGATGTATTTTTGGCAAACGGTTTACCATTGTTGTTTCAGGGAAATTATGGCGGCGATCATTGGTTGGCAAGTTTTGCCGTATATGCTTTAGAAGATTAATCAATATCTGATTCCAATTTTTTTCAAAATAAAACTTAAAAGCCAGATCGGACCGATCAGTAGAAATTGTAAGTCTTTTAGAAATGAAGGCTTTTTACCTTCAATTTTATGTCCCAGAAATTGCAAAATCCATGTAATTACAAAAACTCCAAGATAAACCATCCACGATTTTCTTCCAAAATGAATATTGACTGCATACGCAAAATGTTCCATTAAAAGCATTGCGAAAATCATGATGAATCCAATCAAAAGAGACAGCCTGAGATAAAACAGAGTAACAAGTGCAATTGCAATTAAACTGACCAAACTGATGCATCCAAAATATGAAGCACAAAAATGTGGTGATGGAATGAGTGAAATGAACCCTAAAATCGTCCAGAAAATCAACGGAACACAAATCCAGTGAATCATTTTGTTGGTTGAATTTCTATGGCTTTCGGCATATTCTGCAAAAAGTAAATCGATCTTTCTCATAACTTTGAATTTGGTCTGCTAAAATAACAAATTTTTGCAATCAGAATATTTTAAAGATATAATAAATAAAAAAGGAAACATAAATTACTCAACTATTTGAGAATTTATGCTTCCAATCTATAATTAAAATTTTAAATTTTTAGTTTCTGAACAACTGCCTAACATCCGCAGAATCGAATGTATATGTCGCAGAATTTTCAGATTTGTCCAATTTTTTGCTGATCGTCAACGCCCATAAAACTAACTCTTTGCAGAAATTTTTGTCCTCATTACTCAATTCTGAAGCATTTTCTTCAATTACAGTTGTTAAAGGAGTAATACTTTCAAGTTTCTTGTAAAATTCTTCGTCGGTATCCGTATAATTCAGCTCAAGCTGGTTTTTATTAAACCATTTGATTAAATCTGTGTAAGGTGTTTTGATGCCTTCTTTTTCAAGTTTAGAAATACGTGGGAAAATACTTTCAAATTGTACCATCACTGCTTTATCGATCAATATTTTCGCAACGTAATCTGCACCTTCCTGTTCGCCTTCATATACCAACTCAATTTTTCCGGTAATCGACGGAATAATCGAAATAAAATCAAGCAGACGAACAGTTGTTTTTTCTGCACCGTTTTCAATTAAACGAAGTTTTGCTGCAGCTACCAAATTTTCCATCGCACTGATGGTTAATCGTGCACTTACCCCACTTTTTGCATCCACATATTCACTGTCACGGGCTGCAAAAGCGACTTCTTCCAAAAGATTTTTTGCCAGATCAGGAATTTGTATCTGTGCTTTATCTTCTGCTGAAACCTGAGCTTCCTGTTCGGTAATTTGTTTGGCTAATGCAATTGTTTTCGGGTAATGCGTGAAAATCTGTGACCCGATTCTATCTTTCAAAGGTGTAACGATACTGCCACGGTTGGTATAATCTTCAGGATTTGCAGTAAACACAAACTGAATATCCAACGGCATTCTTAACTGAAATCCACGAATCTGAATATCGCCCTCCTGTAAAATATTAAACAGAGAAACCTGAATTCTTGCCTGTAAATCAGGAAGTTCATTCAAAACAAAAATCGAACGGTTGGCTCTTGGAATCATTCCATAATGCAAAACACGCTCGTCTGAGTAAGGAAGTTTTAAAGTTGCAGCTTTGATAGGATCAATGTCACCAATGAGATCGGCAACATTCACATCAGGAGTCGCCAGCTTTTCAAAGAAACGGTTCGAACGGTGAACCCACGAAATCGGAGTTTCATCACCCAATTCTGCAACAAGATCTCGCGAAAATTTTGAGATCGGCTGAAAAGGACTGTCGTTGATCTCAGAGCCTTTTACAATTGGCATATATTCGTCTAAAAGATTCACCATGCTTCTTGCGATACGGGTTTTTGCCTGTCCGCGCAGCCCTAATAAATTGATATGATGACCTGCCAAAATTGCCTTCTTCAATTGCGGAACTACAGAATCTTCATAACCCCAAAGTCCCTCGAAAACCGGTTCTTTAGCTTTAATTTTCGCAATTAAATTTGCCTGAATTTCCTGACTGATCGTTTTATCGGTATATCCTGATTTCTTTAATTCTTTAAATGTAATATCGTTTTTCATTATTTTAAATTCTCTTTATTCTATTTTTTTCGTAATCTTCAAAAATCATTTGTCCCAAACCTGAAAGTCCCGTCAGAAAAGCCTTTCCTTTATTTTGTGCAGTGAAAGCATTCACAAACTGTCGCAGATAAGGATCCTGTGCAATCATAAATGTGGTAATCGGGATTTTCAGTTTTCTTGCCTGTGCTGCTTTATTAAGACATTCGGTTACGATTCTCTGATCAAGCCCGACACTGTTCATGTAATATTCTCCGTTAGGAAGTTCCAGACAGCTGGGTTTTCCGTCGGTGATCATAAAAATCTGCTTGTTGGTATTTCTTTTTCTGCGAAGAATATCCATTGCCAACTCCAATCCCGCAACGGTGTTGGTGTGATACGGACCCACCTGCAAATAGGGAAGGTCTTTAATTTTGATTGGCCACGCTTCGTTTCCGAACACAATAATATCAATAGAATCTTTTGGATATTTTCTTTTGATCAGTTCAACCAAAGCCATGGCGACTTTTTTAGCGGGTGTGATCCGGTCTTCACCGTACAAAATCATCGAGTGGCTGATGTCGATCATCAAAACCGTACTCATCTGAGCTTTATGCTTGGTTTCTTCAACGATGAGGTCGTCTTCGGTCATTCGAAGGTCGGTAATTCCGTTGTTAATTTGAGCGTTTTTCAGACTCTCGGTCATGTTGACCGTCGATAAATCATCACCATATTGGAAGTTTCGGTTTTCGCCATCACGCTCGTCACCAACTCCGGATTTGTTGGTTCGGTGATTTCCGATGCCACTTTTTTTAAGCTTGCCGAAAATTTGGTCTAAGGCATATTCACGCAAAGCTGCTTCCAGTTTGGCGGTGAGAATATTTTTGCCTTTTCCTTTTCCGGTATTCCCGTCTTCGGAATCGTCTTCTTTTTTGATATAGCCTCGCTTTATGAGATCTTCTTCAAAATCTGCAAGCGTATATTCGTCGGTGAAAATATCGTATTCTTTATCGAGCATATCGAGCCACTCAAAAGCTTCCTCAATATCTCCGGAAGTGTGGGTCAGCAAGTCTTTGAACACATCAAAAACTCGGTCAAAATGCGATATTTCTTCCGGAACGTGTTTGCTGAATGTAAAACCCTGTTGAAAATTAAATTGTTTATCTGTCATGAGATGAATCTCGTTTTTATAAAAGACAAGTTAGGGAAATTTTGTAGGAATGGAATGGGTTAAAAATAGAAAATGTGGATGATGGTTATTTATAATTATTGATTTACGATTCTTTAAAAGGAGAAAATACTTTTGTTTTAATATTATAGATATTATAAGCAACTAAAGCTTTGTTTCTTGTTCTTTTATCATTTGATATAAATGCTTCACAAAAACTTGCGAAATACGCGTGATTTGAATCCCATAAACGAGCGTAATTAGATTTCTCATTAAATTTGTCTTTCCAATAACCAATCATATCTAATAATTCAAAAACACCACCAAACCTATTATGCATACCAAATGATTTTCCATCAGGGTGTAATTCTACACTTTTTTCAATAATTTCTAAAAATGAAAAACCTTGTAATACGTCTAATTTTTTGTTTATATGTTGTATGACATCACTTGGTTGATAATTATTAATTTCCATTAAATTAATTCCAATGTACTCTCTAAAGATTTCTTTTTGACTTTCACTTACGGTATTTATCATTAATTTCATTGAATCTCTCGCAAAAGGAATTTGATTAATTGTTTCATATACAACTTTAGGAGATTCTAACTGTTCATAAACTATGTTGCTTGTAAGTTCATGAAATAAATATTTATTTTTCGTTATTTCCTCAATTGTTTGAAACCTTTTTGTTAGACGATTTGTTAATTCTTCTTTATTATCGGCAGTAATTTCATTAAGTTCATGGATATGAGCAGCAGAATAATAAATATCAGTAATTTCTTCTCCTAAATTTTGACTTAATTCATTAATGTCAATTTTTTCCTGTTCAATATCGATTATTACGTTATTGTCTAAATAAACTTTCATATGTTATATTTTTTCAAAGCTAAATAACTTTTTAATATTTGCATATAAAATTATATTGTGATGATGTTTCATAAGCTCCTTTTTTAATATAGTAATTAGACATTTCAAATAATAAATTATACTTTCAAAACCTCTATCTTTGCATCAATACAAGGCAGCATGAAAGATTTAATGGGACGTGCAATCTGGGATTATTTTCATAACGAAAATCCTGAAGATCTGCAGACTGAAACTTCAATTTCCGAACTCGATGAGCTTCCGGTAGACTATCTTTTCAGAGATTTTGAAGAGATGAATAAAATCGAAAAGAAGGCTTCGAAATTATCTCATGGAAAAATTCTCGATATCGGAGCTGGAGCCGGTTCGCATTCATTGTATCTTCAAAATGAAAGAAATTTAGATGTTACGGCTTTAGATATTTCTCCTAAATCCATTGAGGTTTGCCTGTTGAGAGGAATTCAGAAAGCAGTTGCTCAAAATATGCTTGAATTTTCGGGAGAAACTTTCGATACCATTCTTCTGTTAATGAACGGGACCGGGATTTTTCAAAGCCTGAAAGTAATTGATATTTATCTCAAAAAACTTTATTCATTATTAAATAAAAACGGACAAATTCTAATCGACAGTACAGATATTCTGTATATGTTTGATGCAGATGAAGACGGTGGAGTTTATATTCCGGCAGAAGGTTATTATGGTGAACTTGATTATATCGTTCATTACAAAGGCGAATCTGAAGATCCGATCAAATGGCTGTATCTTGATTTTAATACATTGAAAAACGCTTCGGAGAATAATGGTTTTAAAATTGAAATGGTAATGCAGGATGGAGATTCTTATTTGGCGAGATTGATTAAGAAATAGCTATCATTGTAAAGTATAGTAGCAAAGTAATCTCATCAATATCTGACCGCTCAGTTTGTCATTCCATAGAAATCGAGACTCATTTTGTAGAGATTGAGGTGTAAATTCTTGTTTAGATTCCTACGGAATGACAAAGTTTGTGGAAATAAAAGCTAAATAAAAAAGACGCATAAATCATGCGTCTTTTTTTATTTAAATATGAATGAAATATTATCCAATTTCGATTCCGTTTTCAACAGTTTCATCAGGGGTTACAAAAGATAATTTTCCGTCAGCTTTTGTCGTCAATAACAACATTCCCTGAGATTCAATACCTCTGATTTTTCTTGGAGCAAGATTTAATAAAATCATTACCTGTTTTCCAATTACTTCTTCCGGAGTGAAGCTTTCTGCAATCCCTGAAACCACTGTTCTTACATCTACACCTGTGTCTACCTTAAGTTTCAAAAGTTTATCAGCTTTTTCTACTTTTTCAGCTTCTAATATGGTAGCCGTTCTTAGATCGATTTTCGTAAAATCATCAAAAGTGATTTCTTCTTTCATAGGATTTGCGTTAGGGTTTGTCTTTTTATTATTTTGTTTTGTATTTTCTAGTTTTTGAATCTGAGCTTCAATGACATCGTCTTCTATTTTTGAGAAGAGAAGAGATGATTCATTGATTTTATGACCCGTTTCAATTAAAACAGATTTTGTTTCAACATCACTCCAATTTGATTTTTGAACATTGAACATAGTCAATAGTTTCTCAGAACTGAAAGGCATAAACGGCTCACACAATTGAGCTAAAGCAACAGCGATCTGAGCTCCGACAAATAAAGACTGTGCAGCTTTCTCGGGATTATCTTTAATTGTTTTCCAAGGTTCTTCTGCCTGAAGATATTGGTTTCCGAAACGTGCAAGATTCATTAAAGCTGTAAGAGAATTTCTGAATTCATAATTTTCTAAGAATCCTGAGATTTCTTTTGCAGATTTATTAATTTCTTTTAATTCAGGCGAATTTACATCTCCTTGAGGAATTACTCCATCATAATATTTGTGAACTAACACCGCAACTCTATTGATGAAGTTTCCGAAAATTCCAACTAATTCAGAATTATTTTTCGTCTGGAAATCTTTCCAGGTGAAATTATTATCCTTCGTTTCCGGAGCGGAAGACAATAAAGCATATCTTAAAACATCTTGCTGTCCCGGGAAATCTTCAACATATTCATGCGCCCAAACTGCCCAGTTTCTTGAAGTTGAAATTTTATCGTTTTCAAGGTTCAGAAATTCAAAAGCAGGAACATTTTTTGGCATGATGTAATCTCCGTGAGCCTTCATCATGGCAGGGAAAATAATACAGTGAAATACGATATTATCTTTTCCGATAAAATGAACTAGATCGCTTTCCTCACTTTGCCAGTAATCTTTCCAGTCTTTTCCGTTTTTCTCCGCCCATTCTTTGGTGAAAGAAATATATCCGATTGGTGCATCAAACCAAACGTAAAGCACTTTTCCTTCTGCATTAGGAAGCGGAACGGGAACGCCCCAGTTCAGGTCTCTGGTCATGGCGCGAGGTTTTAAGCCATCATTTAACCACGATTTTACCTGTCCGTAAACGTTGGGTTTCCAGTCGTCTTTATGACCTTCAATAATCCATTCGTTTAAGAAATCTTCGTATTCATTTAAAGGTAAATACCAGTTTTTTGTTTCTTTTAAAATAGGAACATTTCCGCTCAGCATCGATTTCGGATTGATCAATTCTGACGGAGAAAGGGTAGAACCACATCTCTCACACTGATCTCCGTAAGCGTTTTCGTTACCGCAATTCGGACAGGTACCTACAATATATCTGTCAGCCAAAAATTCATTTGCCTGCTCATCAAAATATTGTTCAGAAACTTCTTCCGTAAATTTTCCTTTATCATGAAGGGTTCTGAAGAAATCCTGACTTGTCTGATAATGCTTTTTAGAAGTCGTTCTGGAATATTCATCAAAAGAAATTCCCAAATCCGAAAAAGACTTTTTAATGACCTCATGGTACTGGTCTACAATATGTTGCGGAGTAACACCTTCTTTTTTTGCTCGTATGGTAATAGGAATTCCGTGTTCATCTGATCCACAGATAAAAGCAACCTCTTTTCCCGATCTTCTCTGAAATCTCGCATAAACATCTGCAGGAATGTAAACTCCCGCCAAATGCCCAATATGAACCGGTCCGTTTGCATATGGCAATGCCGCCGTAATCATTTTTCTGTTTGACATTTATAGTATAGTTTTAAGATTGCAAAGATAAAGATAATTTGCCAAAAATACTTTCATCTCACTTTCAGTCTCTAAAACATCATAGGTAAGCAAATAATCGAATAAATAGTTAAACATGTGTTTAATTATTTATATTATGTTAACTATATGTTATGTAATGAATAATTTAGTGTAAATAATTGTAATTCAGTTTACTAAATAAAAATATTCGTTTAATTTACAAAATATTAACTTAATATTATATAATTTTATGATAATTGTAATTTTTTTTTAAATTGCAAGACTGCTTTGGCGGTTTATTATCAAGCAAAAAGAAACTATATAAAAATAATATTTGTGAAAAATTTTACAACGGTATTAAAAATTGCACCTGCATTCTTATTGGCAAGTTCCATGATGCACGCGCAGATCAAAGATTCTACAACTAAGGAGAAAGCAATTGAGGAAGTTGTATTGATCGGGTATGGAAAGCAGAAAAAGACTGATTTGACGGGATCTGTTACGGCTATTTCGGCTAAAGATTTTAATGAAGGAAGTATAAATTCTCCAGAGCAACTTATACAAGGTAAAACATCGGGAATCCAAATTACAACAAATGGTGGTGCGCCGGGTTCGGGCTCAACTATTAGAATTCGTGGTGGTGCATCATTAAATGCTCTAAATGATCCTTTAATTGTAATCGATGGTGTTCCAGTAGACACGAATGGTATTAGTGGGGCAGCAAATCCTTTGGCCTTGGTGAATCCTAATGATATTGAGAGTTTTAGTGTCCTAAAAGATGCGTCAGCAGCAGCAATTTACGGAAGCCGCGCATCAAATGGGGTAATAATCATTACAACGAAAAGAGGAACATCCGGAAAATTTAAAGCCACATACACTACCACTACATCAATTTACAAAAAAATGGGTAATATTGATATGTTGTCAGCGGATGATTTTCGTAAAGTTGTAAAGGAAAAGGCTACAGCACCTTATCAATCTTTGTTGGGAGATTCTAATACGAATTGGCAAAATCAGATTTATCAAACAGCAATCGGTGTGGATAATACAGTTGCCTTATCTGGAGGTATTAAAGGTTTGCCTTATCGTTTATCTTTAGGATATTTAAATCAGGAGGGTATTATTAAAACAAATACTATTGAGAGAACAACGGGTTCATTAAATTTAAATCCTAAATTTTTTAATAAACACTTGGATATCAGCTTTAATTTAAAAGGAACTTATGTTGAAAACAGATTCAAAGATGATGGCGCAATTGGTTCTGCTGTTGTTTTTGATCCCACACAATCTGTTTATGACTCTTCTTTTGGAGAGTTTGGCGGCTATTGGGAATGGCTTGATTCACAAACGGCTAAACCAAATACCAATGGTACAAAAAATCCGGTATCTATGCTGAATCAGAAGCGTGATTTATCTTATGTGAAAAGGTTGCTAGGAAATGTGCAATTTGATTATAAATTTCATTTTTTACCGGATCTTAGGGCAAATTTAAACTTAGGCTACGATTACAGTGACTCTAATGGAAATACTACCGTATTACCTAGTGCCGCTATTGCATATTACAATAAAGGTACTTATAGAAGTTATTCTCAGGAGAAGAAGAATAAATTATTAGATTTTTACTTTAATTATCTGAAAACTATAGAATCTATTAAATCAACAATAGATCTTACTGCAGGATATTCTTATCAAGATTGGCAAAGATCTGAGCCATTTGCTCCAACGTACAGAGGAGATGGAACTTTAGATCCTGCTACAGGAAATGATTTTTTCACTCAGAATACAATAATCTCCTATTTTGGAAGATTAAATTATACATTTAATAACAAATATTTACTTACTGCGTCACTAAGACGAGATGCTTCTTCAAGATTCAGTGAGGATAACAGAGTTGGATATTTCCCATCTGTGGCTTTGGCTTGGAGGATTGATCAAGAAAATTTTTTAAAAGACTCTAAAACTATTTCTACTTTAAAATTGAGGGCAGGATGGGGAGAAACAGGACAACAAGAAATAAGCAATAACGATTATCCTTACCTCGCAAGATATATATTATCAAATAGTGGAGCACAGTATCAATTGGGTGATAGTTTTTATAATACTTTGAGAGCACAGGGGTATGATAAAAATATTAAATGGGAAACTACAACTACGAAAAATTTAGGTTTAGACTTTGGTTTTTTGAATGATATTATAAGCGGAACTCTTGATGTTTATGAAAAAGAATCACGAGATTTGATTAGTTTCGTCCCAGTTCCAGCTTTGTCAAATCTTACCAACTATCTGCTCACGAATGTAGGAAATATGAGAAATAGAGGTATAGAAGCAAACATAAACGTTAAAGCGGTAAACACAGAGAATTTTAAGTGGGAATTTAATGCTAATGCAACACATTTTAGATCTGAAGTAACTAATTTAAATTCTAACCAGCTTCTTATAAATTCAATTGGAGGAGCTACTGGAACAACTATTCAAGTTCATACTGAGGGCTATCAGCCAAATTCTTTCTATGTTTATCAGCAAGTTTATGATAATTACGGAAAACCAATTGAAGGTGTTTATGTTGACAGAAACGCTGATGGTATAATAAATACTGATGATTTATACAGGTATAAATCTCCGGCACCAGACGTTTTATTAGGGTTCTCTTCTAAATTGAATTACAAGAATTGGGATTTAGGATTTACAATGAGAGCAAGTTTTGGAAATTATGTATATAATAATGTAGCCTCTCAATATGGCACAGAGCAAGCGATTGGACTTAACAATTATTTGCAGAACATTCATACAAGCTATTTTGATACAGGGTTTAAACGTACACAACTTTTATCAGATTACTATGTTGAGAATGCATCATTCATGAGAATGGATAATATCAATGTTGGATACAACTTTCCTAGATTCATAAAAGATTCTAAGTTGAGAATTTTTGGATCTGTTCAGAATGCATTTATTATAACAAAGTATAGCGGTTTAGATCCGGAAGTTTTTAATGGTATAGATAATAATTTATATCAGAGACCACGAGTTTATTCATTAGGATTTAATTTTCAATTTTAATTAAAAAATCATGACATTTAAATATTTCAACAAAACTATATTTGCAGCAAGTCTTATATCCGTAGTATTTCTTACATCATGTGAAGACGATCTTGATAGAATGCCGGAAACAGAAGTTACATCTGCATCAGTGTACGCAGATTTTAATAATTATAAAGGTGTTTTAGCTAAGATATATTCTGGTTTGGCAATGAGCGGTCAGAATGGAGGAGATGGTGATCCCGACATCAGTGGAATTGACGGGGGTACATCCAATTACATAAGACAATATTTTCAGTTGCAGGAATTAACAACAGATGAAGCTGTAATTGCTTGGGGTGATGGTTCTTTGCCAGATCTTCACAGTATGACTTGGTCGGCAAGTAACGAATTTATTGCTGCGCTTTATTATAGAATATACTATCAGGTTGGTCTTGCAAATGAATTTATCAGAGAAACTACAGATGAAAAATTAGCTTCAAGAAACATAACAGGCTCAAATGCTGAGGATGCAAGAATGTTTAGAAATGAGGCTCGTTTTATGAGAGCTCTTAGCTATTCTCATGCTATTGATCTTTTTGGAAGTGGTCCTTTTGCAACAGAAACTAGTGAAGTAGGAACTACACCGCCACCTAGAATTGAGCGTAAAGATCTTTTCAATTATGTAGAATCAGAATTGAAAAGCTTGGAAGGATTACTAAAAAATCCAAAAACTAATGAATACGGACGTGCCGATAAAGCTGCTGTATGGATGTTATTATCAAAACTTTATTTAAATGCAGAAGTTTACACAGGGCAAGCCAGATATTCTGATGCTAGAATTTATGCAGAAAAGGTAATCAATGCCGGATATTCATTAAAGACAAATTATGGAGATTTATTCTTGGCAGATAACAATTTAGATAATAATGAAACAATTTTTTCTGTAAACTATGATGGAACACACACAAGAACATTTGGTGGAACAACCTACATTATTCATGCTAGTACGGGGGGATCTATGAATCCTGCTAGTTTAGGTATAAACAGTGGTTGGGGTGGCTTGAGAAGTACTAAAAATATTGCAGCATTATTTCCTGCTACGGATGGATCAGTAGATAAAAGAGGTAATTTCCATACAGCTGGACAAAATTTAGAAATTAATAATGTAGCTACGTTTACTGATGGCTATCCAATTGTAAAATTTAAAAATGTCAAGAGAAATGGGCAGCCAGGTTCAGATACAGCCGGAGATTTTGTAGATACAGATTTTCCTTTGTTCAGGCTTGCCGAAGCATATTTGATCTATGCTGAGGCGGTTTTACGCGGCGGTGGCGGAAGTAATGCTACTGCGGTGCAATACATTAATCTATTGAGACAAAGGGCGTATGGTAATATATCGGGAAATGTAACATCAATTAACCTTGATTTTATTTTAGACGAAAGAGCAAGAGAGCTATCTTGGGAAGCTGTCAGAAGAACTGATCTTATCAGGTTCAACAAATTTACATCAGGAAGCTACTTATGGCCATTCAAAGGGGGTGTGAAAGATGGGAAAGCTGTTGAGGATTTTAGAAAACTTTATCCAATTCCGGCTAGTGATTTAAATGCAAATCCAAACTTAATTCAAAACCCAGGCTACTAATTATTTAATTTTATTTATAATGAAACATATATTTAAAGTATTAACAATCACTATCATCAGTTTTTTCATAATTTCATGTGAAAAAGATGAGGATCAGGCAATTTTAGGTGATGGTACAACTCCATCTTTATCAGCTGATGCAACAACTTTAGTTCTATTAAAAGATAATGAAGCGAATAAGGCTGTAAAGTTTGATTGGATAAATCCTGTTTTCAAATCTGAAGTGGCTCTTAGTAATGCTTTAGAATTTGCTAAAGTAGGTGCAAACTTTCAAGGTGCAAAATCTCAGGATATAACAGCTAAAAAAATGACGGTTACATACAATGTTGCAGATTTTAACAAAATAATGTTAGATGCAGGTTTTATACCGGGAGTAGCTACTCAGATTGAAGTGAGAATGAAATCATCAATAGGTACTACTAAGCTTTATTCTAACGTTGTTAAAATGACTGTAACTCCTTATTTAACAGAATTTCCGTCATTCTATATTGTGGGTGATGCATCAGCAGTGGGCTGGAACGCAGGAACTGCGCAAATGCTTTACAAGAAAGATAATTTATCAACAATATATACTTATCTTGAAAATGGGAAAAATTTTAGATTCTTGGGTCAACAAGATTGGAACCCGGTAAATTACAGCTTAGATGTTGCAGGAATGAATGCAGGTAATAAATATTTCAAAACTTGGTCTACAAATTTGGTGCCTGCTACACCTGAAAATATTCAGTTTACGGGTACGACAGGAATGTACAAAATGGTAATTGATGCAGATGCAACACAAAAAACAATTGTTGTTTCTCCTTCTTCCATTAGTACTTGGAACCCTGCAAATTTATATTTAGTGGGTACTGTTAATGGATGGAATTCTGCAACAGCAATTCCAATGACTAACTTAGGAAATGGAAAGTTTGAATATACAGTAGCTTTACCGGCAGCTTCTGAATTTAAATTCTTGGGACAGCAAAGTTGGGGAGATTTAGATTGGGGTAATATTTCAGCAGACGGAAATACGGGATATTTAGGTCCAAAAGGAAGCAATGGAAATATTAAATTTGATGGTACAGGAGGAAATTATAAAATTTCTGTTGATGTCAAATTAGGAATTTATAAAATTCAGCCATTATAAGAAATTTAGTCTGAATTTATACAGCAAACTGTTGCTTTACAGCAACAGTTTTTTTATTTTTAAAGTTTATAATAATCTAACATGAAGAAAATGACTATCGGGGCATTTTTGCTCTCAATGATGTTTGGAGTTGCTAACGCACAATCTTTAAAATCGCCGGACGGAAAATTCGAAATGGATTTCCAGTTGAAGCAGGGCGTTCCTTATTACAATCTTAAATATAACGGTAAAACCGTAGTTGAAGATTCAAAACTGGGATTGAGAATTTTTAAAGATTCTTCAATAAAATTTGCTTCAGAAATTGCAAAACCGGAAGATGCGAAATTCGATTTAAACAGCGGATTTACAAAAACTGCTGAAAAAACTGATTCAAAGAATGAAACCTGGCAACCGGTTTTAGGTGAAAAGAAAAATTATATCAACCATTACAACGAATTGGCAGTTACGCTTAATCAGGCGAGTACTGACAGAAGCATCCTTGTGAAATTCAGATTGTTTAATGACGGATTAGGATTCAGATATGAGTTTCCTCAACAGAAAAATCTGAACTATTTTGTGATCCGCGAAGAAGATTCTGAAATCGATTTTCCTTCAGACATGAAAGCTTGGTGGATGGTTGCCGATTACGATTCTCAGGAATACCAGTACCAGGAAACCAAAATTTCAGAAATTCCGGGAAGGTGGTCAAAAGCAGCGGATGCCAATGCTTCACAGACTCTCATCAAAAATGCAGTTCAGTCTCCGTTGATGTTGAAAGTGGAAGGAAAAGAACCTTTATACATCAACGTTGCAGAAGCAGCAGTTTTAGATTATCCGGCTTCTCACCTTGAAGTGGATGCTCAGAATTTCAAATTCAAAACCCATCTTACTGCTGACAGACAAGGCGCAAAAGGATATATGCAGACTCCGATGGTAACACCCTGGAGAACCATTATTGTTGCTCCGAAAGCAGAAGAGGTGATGGCTTCAAAAATGATTTTCAATCTTAACGAACCTACAAAATATACCGACACTTCTTACATTCACCCTACAAAATATATGGGTGTTTGGTGGGAAATGATCATTGGTAAATCTCAGTGGGCTTACGGACAGCCAGAATCAAATGTACGTTTAGGTCAGACAGATTTTTCAAAACTGACACCAAACGGAAATCATGGTGCCAATAACACCAAAGTAAAAGATTATATCGATTTTGCTTCTGAAAACGGTTTTCAGGGACTTCTGATTGAGGGCTGGAATGTTGGCTGGGAAGATTGGTTCGGTCGTTCAAAAGAATATGTCTTTGATTTCATTACGCCTTACCCGGATTTTGATATTAAAATGTTGAACGAATATGCTCATTCTAAAGGAATTAAGCTAATCATGCACCACGAAACTTCAGGTTCTGCAACAAACTATGAAAGATGGGCTGATAAAGCTTTCCAGTTGATGAACAAATATGGTTATGATGCTGTGAAAACAGGATATGTTGGTGATGTTATTCCAAGAGGGGAACATCATTATTCACAATGGATGATCAATCATTATTACAGAATCGCAGAAAAGGCGAATGAGTACAAAGTGATGGTAAATTCTCACGAATCAGTTCGTCCGACAGGTGAAAGCCGTACTTATCCAAATTATATTTCTGCTGAGGCCGCTCGTGGAACAGAATACGAAGCATTTGGAGGAAACAATCCTGATCACCAGACAATTCTTCCGTTTACAAGATGGATGGGAGGTTCTATGGATTACACTCCGGGAATCTTCCAGACCAAATTAGATTACTATTTTCCTGGTGACAAACGTTTTGTCAAAACTACTTTAGCAAAGCAGTTAGGATTGTATGTGACGATGTATATGCCACTTCAGATGGCTGCAGATTTACCTGAAAACTACAAAAAGCACATGGATGCTTTCCAGTTTATCAAAGATGTAGCAGCAGATTGGGACGATACCAAAATTTTATCGGCTGAGCCGGGAGATTATGTTGTGACAGCCAGAAAAGCAAAAGGAACAGAAAACTGGTTCGTTGGTGGAATTACCGACGAAAACAAACGTGAGTACACTGTAGATTTCTCGTTTTTAGACAAAGGCAAAAAGTACGAAGCGACAATCTACGAAGACGGAAAAGATGCAGATTACATTGACAATCCTCAAAGCTATAATATCTATAAAAAGCAGATTACTAGCAAATCAAAAATTCCTTTCAAAATGGTGAGAAGTGGTGGTTTTGCCATCTCTATCAAGCCTGTGAAATAAAAATTCCCCTTTTTTGAAGGGGTAGATTTTGAGCATAGCAGAAAAGACGGGTAGTTTTAAACTTTTTTTAGGAGCTATTTCCCGCTCTCCGCTATATCTTTTGTTCCGCTCCGCTACACAAAAGGATGCCGCTGCGATCGGGGCTAGGAGAGTCTATATTATACAAACTTTGTCAGGGGTTAAAAACTCTGACAAAGTTTTTTTTTGTAAATTGAATTTTTAAAATTCTTACCGATGAAGTTGATGACGACGATATTCAGCAAGCAGAATGTTTTTCTACTCCTGTTGATCGTAATGGTCTTGATGGCAAAATTAGCTCCCTTTCACGAATCTTATAATCAGTACTTTAATCTCTCAGGTTTTATCGATTGGGGAATAGCCGGGATTTTTCTCCTTTACGGACTGAAATTAAACTTAAAAGAGGTTGTAAAAGACGTTTCCAATTGGAAATTGCATCTTTTGATACAGTCAGGAACGTTTATTATTTTTCCGTTATTAGTTTTGATATTTTATCCTTTTGTGAAAAATTCGGAATATTATAATATTTGGCTTTCGATATTTTTTCTGGCAAGTCTTCCTTCAACGGTTTCATCTTCTGTGGTCATGGTTTCCATTGCAAAAGGAAATGTGACTTCGGCAATTTTCAATGCGTCCATCTCAGGATTAATCGGAATTATCATGACACCGCTTTTGATGAGTTTTTTCCTGAATTCAAACTCAGAAACCGGAAATCAAAGTCAAATTATTCAGCAGCTTTTAATCAAAGTTTTACTTCCGATTGTTTTGGGAGTTTTATTAAATCCGTTTCTGAAAAAATGGGTGACCAAATATTCGAATATTATCGCAGAATTCGACAGGTTGATTATTCTTTTAATCGTTTACGAAAGCTTTTCAACGGCATTTATAGAAAATGTTTTTGTTTCTGTTCCGTCAATCGTTTTTCTTGTTTTGGCTTTCAGTGTTGTGTTTCTATTTTTTACCGTCTATCATATTTTGAAATTCATTTCAACAAAATTAAAATTTAAACCAAAAGATATCATTACCACAACATTTTGCGGTTCAAAAAAATCTCTCGTTCACGGAAGTCTTTTTCTGTTGGTTTTAGGAATTCCAGACGATCAGAAAGTACTTTTTCTCCTTCCGGTAATGATTTATCACAGTTTTCAGTTATTTTATGTGAGTTGGCTTGCCAATAAAATTGCAAAAAAAATGATTGATATTGAAGCCTGAAAAATATATTTGATTATCTTTAAATTTAAGAATTTTATTTTCAGAAATAATTATTATAAAACGTTTTGATGTGTATTGATAATTGCACACTAATTTAAAGAAAAATGAAAAAAATATACACGATTTTTGCTTTGTCAGCAGCGTCGATAGCCTTTGCTCAAATTCAGAAAGTAGAACCCGCCTTTTGGTGGAAAGGAATGAAAAATCCTGAACTTCAGATCCTGGTTTACGGAAAAGACATAGCGAAAGGTGAAGTGGAACTTTCAGACGGAGTTCAGATAAAAGATATTCAGAAAGTTGAAAATCCCAATTACGTTTTTGTAACGGTCAATACAAACGAAATCAATGTTCCGAAATTTAAAATCAATATCAAAAACGGTAAAAAAAATATTGGTTCTTACACTTACGAACTGAAACAGAGAGATCCGAATTCTGCAAACAGAGAATCTTTTACCTCAAAAGACGTGATGTATCTGATCATGCCTGATCGTTTTGCAAATGGCGACGAGAAAAACGATTCAAAACCGGATTTAACTGAAAAAGCAAACAGAACGCTTCCAAACGGACGTCACGGTGGAGACTTGAGGGGAATTATCAACAATCTTGATTATATTCAAAATTTAGGTGCAACTTCAGTTTGGTTGACTCCTGTGAATGAAGATAACGAAAAAGTGTATTCCTATCATGGGTACGCACAGACAGATTTATATAAAATCGACGGTCGCTACGGAACCAACGAAGAGTATAAAGAACTTTCCCAAAAACTGAATAAAAGAAATATGAAACTGGTGATGGACTATGTCACCAATCACTGGGGAATTTCTCACTGGCTTATCAAAGATTTGCCAACAAAAGACTGGATCCATTTATTTAATGATGAAAAAAACGGGTTTAAACGTTCCAACTATAAAACGACCACTCAGTTTGATACGAATGCATCTGAAATTGATAAACAAGTTGCTTTGGATGGATGGTTTGATACCACAATGCCCGATATCAATCAGAAAAATCCCTTAGTTTTAAAATATTTAACCCAAAATGCAATTTGGTGGATCGAATATGCAGAGTTGGGCGGTTTTCGTGTAGACACTTATCCCTACAACGATAAAGAAGCGATGGCGAAATGGGCAAAGGCAATCACCGATGAATATCCAAAATTTAATATCGTAGGAGAAACGTGGCTGAATACTGCAGGTCATATTTCAGCTTGGCAGAAAGATTCAAAGACTGGTGAAGCGGCAAATTATAACTCTAATCTTCCTTCTGTGATGGATTTTATGCTGTACGATGAACTTCCGAAAGCTATTAAAGAAAAAGAGGGCTGGAATAATGGAATGAACAGGATCTATAATAGTTTTACCAATGATTTTCTTTATCCGGACATTAATAACGTGATGGTTTTCTTTGAAAATCACGACACAGAAAGATGGAATGAGATTTTTAATAATGATCCTAAAGCTTATAAATTAGGTTTAACCTTAATCTCAACGGTTCGAGGAATTCCGCAAATTTATTACGGGTCAGAAGTGGGAATGAGAGGTGATAAAAATAAAGGAGGCGACGCAGATATTCGCAGAGATTTTCCGGGTGGCTGGAAATCTGATCAGCAAAATGCTCTAAATCCTTCAACTCAAGCGCCTGAGCAAAAAGAATTTTATCAATTTACCCAGAAATTATTAAACTGGAGAAAAGGAAAAGATGTTATTCATACCGGAAAAACTAAAAATTTCGTTCCTCAAAATAA
Organism: Chryseobacterium sp. DT-167; assembly: GCF_058310155.1. NCBI lineage: Bacteria > Pseudomonadati > Bacteroidota > Flavobacteriia > Flavobacteriales > Weeksellaceae > Chryseobacterium > Chryseobacterium sp. DT-167. Next base: position 414,082 of record NZ_JBZEEQ010000001.1, read on the forward strand.
TGTTTTTGTATACTTTAGATATAACGAAAAAGAAAGTGTAATGGTGGTTTTAAATAATAATGAAAAGGAGGAAACTTTAGATTTAAAACATTTCGCAGAATCTTTAAACGATGTTTCAAAAGGAAAAGAGGTAATTTCTGATAAAGAAATTTCGTTGCAAAACAGCTTAGTGGTACCTGCAAAAACTTCGATGATTATTGAGCTACAGAAATAACTAACTATAAATATGAAAAAAATATCAATTGTTTTTACACTGATTCTTTTTTTGCTCGGCTTTACGGAAGTTTCAGCTCAGTCGAAATTTGAAAAGGAAAAAAAAGAAATCGGCACAATGCTCGATGCTTTCAATGTCGCTGCTGCAAAAGCAGATTACAAAACTTATTTCGATTTTTTCGCTGAAGAATCTACTTTCATCGGAACAGATGCAACCGAAGTCTGGAACAAAAAAGAATTTATGATTTGGGCAAAACCTCATTTCGATAAAAAGAAAACCTGGAATTTCACGTCATTAAAAAGAAATATCTATTTCAGTAAAGATGGAAAACTGGCTTGGTTTGATGAATTATTGGATACTCAGATGAAAATCTGCCGTGGTTCGGGAGTTGTAGAAAAGATAAACGGAACTTGGAAAGTAAAACAATATGTGCTTTCTGTAACAGTTCCTAATGAGGTTGTAGATAAAGTGGTTGTGGAGAAAACTCCAATAGAAGATACATTGATTGAGCAATTAAAAACAAAAAAAAATAAATAAAAACACAATGTCTAAAAAAGTAAAACCAAATCTTTCCATGCCTCAAATTATTAATATGAGTATGGGATTTTTGGGAATTCAGATGGCTTTTGGGCTTCAAAACGGTAATGCAAGCCGTATTCTTGGGAATTTTGGTGCAGATGTACATGAGTTGTCATGGTTTTGGCTTGTTGCACCAATTACTGGTTTGATTGTTCAGCCAATCATCGGTCACATGGGCGACAATACGTGGAGTCCGCTTGGAAGGAGAAAACCTTATTTCCTGATTGGTGCGATTCTCTGCGCAATCGGATTGGTTTTACTTCCCAATGCAGCTTCGGCAACGCAAATGATGGCTGCAAATGTTCTGCTTTTGGCAGTTATTTTTCTGGCCATGATGGATGCATCAATCAACGTTGCAATGGAGCCCTTTCGTGCTTTAGTCGGCGATATGCTTCCAAAACATCAGGGAACTTTAGGATTTTCGGTACAGACAATTCTGATTGGAATTGGTGCGGTAATCGGATCTTATTTGCCGGACTGGCTGACCAAATTGGGTATTTCAAATGTAGCTAAAGAAGGTTTTGTTGCCGATAATGTGATTTATGCGTTTTATTGCGGAGCGGGAATTCTTTTATTGACAATTATTTATACAATCGTTACTACAAAAGAATACTCTCCGAAAGAATTTGCCGAGTTCGAAGGCGGAAAAGAAATTGTAGAAAAGCCGTCAAAATTTACAGATATTTTTAGCGACTTTGCTAAGATTCCTATGTTGATGAAGAAGCTTGGAATCGTTCAGTTTTTCTCTTGGTTTGCATTATTTACCATGTGGGTTTTTACAACAAGCGCATTAGCAACCCATCATTTCGGACTTTCTCCGGAAGATACACACTCCGTTGATTTCAACAAAGCCGGTGATCTTACCGGTAAACTATTCGGAATGTACAATCTTTGGGCAATTCCTTTTGCCTTTTTATTAACCCCTATTGCAAAATGGATAGGTAAAAAACAGACTCATGCTTTGGCACTTTTTTGTGGAGGATTGGGCTTAATTTCAATGTATTTTATTAAAGATACATCACTGCTTTGGGTTTCAATGATAGGACTTGGTTTTGCTTGGGCAAGTATTTTAGCAATGCCTTATGCAATGCTGATTGATGCAATTCCACAAAGAAAAATGGGGGTTTTTATGGGGATTTTCAATTTTTTCATTGTGATTCCTCAAATCATCAACGGACTTTTTGGAGGCCCGATTGTAAAAGGCGCTTTCGGAAATTACGCGATGGGCTATATTGTCGTCGGTGGAATCTGTATGCTTTTAGCGTCAATTCTTACCTTGATTTTCATTAAAACCGACGATTCAAATCCAAAGAAATTGAAGAAGAAATACAACAAGTTCATTTTTAATTAAATCAAACTTAAATAACAATTAGGAGCGGACTTTAGTCCGCTTTCTTATTTAAAATACAAAAGGTTTAGCCAAAACTCACTATTCAAAATTAAATCCTAAGATTTAAAATAACTTAGTGGAAACTTGACCATCCACAATTGACATTTCACCATATAAGTCCTTTCTTACCTTACATCAACATTTTGCTGTGACACTCGACGTACATTTGTACTATAAATAATCAAAAAAATATCTACAATATGAAAACAGTATATCACAAAGCAGATTCTAGAGGTCACGCAGATCATGGTTGGTTAAATTCTTATCATACATTCAGTTTTGCAGGCTATCAGAACAGAGAAAGATCAAACTTCGGAGTGTTAAGAGTTTTGAATGACGACACCGTTTCACAAGGAATGGGTTTCGGAACGCATCCTCACAAAAACATGGAAATCATCTCAATTCCGTTGGAAGGAAATTTAGAACATAAAGATTCTATGGGAACGACTGCCGTTATCAGAAAAGGAGAAATTCAGGTAATGAGTGCCGGAACTGGTGTAATGCACAGCGAATACAATCAGAATAAAGAAGAAGCAGTAAAATTCTTACAAATCTGGGTTTTTCCGAGAGAAGAAAATGTAGAGCCAAGATATGATCAGAAAAGTATTAAAGAAGGTGAAAAAATAAATGGGTTTCAACAAATTTTATCACCTGATAAAAACGATGACGGCGTTTGGATTCATCAGGATGCGTGGTTCAATTTGGCCAACTTCACCAAAGGAAATGGCAAAAATTACACCATCAACAAAAATGGAAACGGCGTTTATGCTTTTGTATTAAAAGGAAGCGCAAAAGTTGGTGACAGAATTTTAAACGAAAAAGACGGATTAGGAATCTGGGATACTCAAAGCTTTAACATCGAAGCTGTAGAAGACACCGAAATCCTTTTAATGGAAGTTCCAATGGATTTACCTGAATATCTAAAATAAAAAGTAATATTTTCGCAACACAAAATTCCCCTCCATTGGAGGGTGGCGAAAATTCAAAATGAATTTTTGACGGTGTGGTTTAAAACACTACAATAAAATAAAACACCTCAACAACAAGCCCCAAAGGGGCGACATAAAAAAGCATAGGGCAAAGCCCTATGAAATAAACAGATAATTATACAATGAAAATCCTAGCCATAGCAGGAAGCAATTCCGACACATCAATCAACAAGCAATTAGTCACTTACGCAGCAACATTATTTGAGAATGCAGAAGTGGAAGTCGTAGATATGAACGATTTTGAAATGCCAATTTATAAGCACCAAAGAGAAGTAGAAAGCGGAGTTCCCCGGGAAGCAATGGATTTTGCTACAAAAATCGACAATGCAGATGTACTTCTGGTATCGCTTTCTGAGCATAACGGAACCTATTCAACAGCTTTTAAAAATGTTTTCGACTGGACTTCAAGAATCAAGCAAAGAGCAGTCTGGAACGAAAAGCCAATGTTACTGATGGCGACAGCCCCTGGTGGAAGAGGTGGTTTAGGCGTTTTGGAAGCTGCCGAAAAGCGTTTTCCTTTACATGGAGGAAATATTGTAGATACTTTTACGCTTCCTTTCTTTAATGATAACTTTGATAAAGAAACTCAGAAAATTTCTAATGAAGAAAAAGACAGTGAGTTACGTGAAAAAGTAAGTAAGATTTCTGCGTTGGAAACAATCTTGGAAAAATAGCATTTGAATATTAACTTAAAATTAATATCTTTGCAAAAAGAAAAAAGAATGAAGATTCAGTCCACTTTCAAAGAATGTTTTTCAATTAATGGAAAAACTGTGGACTCTGAAACTCTCAGATAAAACATCAGCCGATAATCTACCAAGATTGTCGGCTTTTTATTTTCTTTAAATCAAACTGAAAGTTAATATAAAAAGATAAAGATGTCAGTCTGGAATCTGAAATCTAGCATCTAAAAATCTAAATAATAATGAGCAATACGTACAAATCTGCAGGTGTAGACAAAGAAGAAGGTTACAAAACCGTTGATAAAATCAAAAAAGCGGTGGGTGAAACTCACAATTCCAATGTATTGAATCATTTGGGAAGCTTCGGAGCTTTTTACGAAATCGGAGGGTACAAAAACCCGGTTTTGGTTTCAGGAACTGATGGAGTAGGAACGAAACTGAAAGTTGCTTTAGACTCAAAAAGATATGATTCTATCGGTGTAGACTGTTTCGCAATGTGTGCCAACGATATCCTTTGCCACGGTGCAAAACCTTTGTTTTTCCTTGATTATTTGGCTTGCGGAAAATTGGATTCTGAAATCGCTGCTGAAATCGTTTTAGGAATGGTAAAAGCTTGTAAAGACAACAACTGCGCATTGATTGGTGGTGAAACTGCCGAAATGCCGGGAATGTATCAGCCGGGAGATTACGATGTAGCAGGATTTTGTGTAGGAATTGTTGAAAAAGACCAGATCATTGATGGTTCAAAAATCAAAACCGGAGATAAAATCATCGCTTTACCAAGTTCAGGATTCCATTCAAACGGATTTTCTCTAGTAAGGAAAATTTTCCCTAATTTCGAAGAAGAATTTGAGGGAAAACCTTTGTATGAAACACTTTTGGTTCCTACAAGATTATATTTTAAAGATATTCACAGCGTAATCGAAGAAGTAGAAGTTTCAGGAATTGCTCACATTACAGGAGGCGGTCTGTACGAAAATATTCCAAGAATTATCGGTGACGGTTTGTGTGCTTCAATTGATGCATCAAAAATTCAGATTCCAAGCGTAATGCTGGAGTTGGAAAAAAGAGGAAACATCGCTCGTGAAGAAATGTTCGGAACCTTCAATATGGGGGTCGGAATGATCGTAGTTGTAGATCCGGAACATGCTGAAAAAGTGCTTCACCTTTTAGACGATGCTTACGAAATCGGAGAAATCACGGAAGGAGCTGAAAAAATCGATTTGAAATTCTAAAAAGACATCAGATTTTAGATATCAGACGACAGACTTTTAATCTGAATCTAGTATCTGAAATCTATTATCTAAATTAATGAAAAACTTAGTTATACTCGTTTCAGGTTCAGGAACCAATCTTCAGAGAATTATTGATACCATCGAAAGCGGAGAAATCCAAAATGCGAAAGTATCTTTAGTTGTTGCCGATAGAGAATGTTACGGACTCGAAAGAGCAAAAAAACACAACATTGAAACAGTGTTGATTCCGAGAGGAAAAAATTTCAGCAGCGAATTGGGTAAAATCATTCCTGAAAATACAGATTTAATTGTATTGGCAGGGTTTTTATCGATCCTCAAACCGGAATTTGTAGAAAGTTGGGAAGGAAAAATCATCAATATTCACCCGGCTTTACTTCCAAAATACGGCGGAAAAGGAATGTGGGGACATCATGTTCACAACGCTGTCATTGAAGCTAAAGAAAAAGAAAGCGGAGCAACCGTACATTTTGTAACCGTAGGAATCGACGAAGGAGAAGCAATCCTCCAAAAATCATTCGAAGTTACAGAAAACGACACTCCCGAAACGTTGGCAGAAAAAGTTCATAAAATTGAATATGAAATTTTCCCTATAGCAATAAACAAAGTATTAGGGAACAATTAGAAGCTAATATAGAGATATAAAAATTCCCTTCCTTTGGAGGGTGGTAAAAATTCAAAGAATATTTGCCGGGGTGGTTTAAAACATCAACCTTATCTGAGTAAAACGCTTTTATAAATGAAAGTATTCAGTAAAAAATAAAAAACATTCAGTTTGTCATTCCGTAGGAATCTAAACAAAGCAAATGCATTTAGATAAAACTAATGTTACCTTAAAAATAAAAGACACGCTTAGATTGATTAAAGAATATTTCGAAAAAGTAAAAAATCTAAGTAAAAGTAAGATCGGAGGTGAAAGAACCGGTCTACAGTTTGAAATAACTGTAAAAAGTAAAAAGTGAAAAGCCCCGAAAGGGCAAGTAAAATGAGGGAAAACCGCAATTTTTTTGCGGTTTGAACTTAAAAAAATTAAAAAATCTATGAGCAAGAGAGTTTTGATCAGTGTTTCTGACAAAAGCGGATTAACAGAATTCGCACAGTTTTTAGAATCCCAGAATTATGAATTGATTTCTACAGGAGGGACGTTCAAACATTTGAAAGACGCTGGTTTAAATCCAATCCAGATCGATGAGGTTACCGATTTTCCTGAAATGCTTGACGGAAGAGTGAAAACTTTACACCCGAAAGTTCACGGTGGTTTATTGGCAGTTCGTTCAAACGAAGAGCACATGAAAACCGTTCAGGAGCACAGTATCGGTTTGATCGACATGGTAATTGTGAATTTGTATCCGTTTTTTGAAAATGTAAACAAAGACATTTCATTACACGAAAAAGTAGAATTCATAGACATCGGAGGTCCTTCCATGCTTCGTTCGGCTGCTAAAAATTTCGATTCTGTAACGGTAATTACTGACGTTGAAGATTACGAAAAAGTAAAAATCGAAATGGAACAAAACGGTGACACGTTCATCGAAACCCGTAAAAAATTAGCCGGAAAAGTATTTAATCTGACTTCAGCTTACGATGCTGCCATCTCAAGAATGCTTTTAGAAGAAGATTATCCGACTTATTTAAGTGCTTCGTACAAGAAAGTTTCAGACCTAAGATACGGTGAAAACCCACATCAAACTGCTGCATATTACGTTTCAACATTTGAAAACGGTGCGATGAAAGATTTTGAACAGTTGGGAGGTAAAGAATTATCATTCAACAACCTTCGTGATATGGATCTTTGTTGGAAAGTGGTTACTGAATTTAAAGACGAAATGGCTTGTTGCGCCGTAAAACATTCTACACCTTGTGGAGTGGCAATCGGAACTTCAGCTTTAGAAACATATAAGAAAACTTTTGAATGTGACCCTGTTTCAATCTTCGGTGGAATTGTAGCTGCAAACTTTAAAATCGACGCTGCAACGGCTGAAGAATTAAACAAAACATTCCTTGAAATCGTGATGGCTCCTGAATTTGATGAGGATGCTCTGGAAGTTTTAAGAAAAAAGAAAAATTTAAGAATTATAAAAATCGTTAATCCGGTTTCAGATAAGCAAACCTGGGTAAAAGTTGATGGTGGAATTTTGGTTCAGGACAACGACAGTATTTTCTCAGATGATATTAAAGTGGTAACTGAAACTCAACCGACAGAAGAGCAGAAAAAAGCATTATTGTTCTCTCAAAGAGTTGTAAAATATGTAAAATCAAACGCAATTGTTGTTTCAAATGGTATTCAGGCTTTCGGAATCGGCGGTGGACAAGTGAACAGAATCTGGGCAACTCAACAGGCAATTGAAAGAGCAAAAGAAAAATTCACAGGAGAATTAGTTTTGGCTTCTGATGCATTTTTCCCTTTCCGTGACGTGGTAGATTTCTGCGCTCAGGAAGGTATTACAGCGATTATTCAACCTGGAGGAAGTGTGAAAGATCAGGAAAGTATCGATGCTGCCAATGAACACAAAATCCCAATGATGTTCACGGGTGTAAGACATTTCTTTCATTAAAATTGAATTAAAATAGTAATTTGAGATTGTATTTATAGCATTCAAAATTATATATTTGTAAACTAGACTAGAAATAAATAAAGTATGAGAATATTAATCATAGGTGAAGGTGGAAGAGAATCTGCACTGGCAGCGAAACTTCAAAAGGACAACAGAGTTACTAAAATGTTTTTTGCTAACGGTAATGCATCTACTGATGCAATCGGGCAAAATGTTCATATGTCGGAGATCAAAGAATTGAGAGATTTTGCGATAAAAGAAAAGGTAGATCTTACAATTGTTGGTCCTGAAGCTCCTTTGGTTGCTGGTTTGAAGGATGAATTTAAGAAACATGATCTTAAAGTTTTTGGTCCGAACCAGAAAGTAGCAAGTCTTGAAGGAAGTAAGGCTTTCTCTAAGAAATTTATGCAGACCTATGATATCAAAACAGCAAAAGCTGTGGTATTTGATTCATATAACGAAGCAAAAGCATACGTACAGACTCAGGATTATCCGTTGGTAATTAAGGCAAGTGGTTTAGCAGGTGGAAAAGGTGTTGTTATTTGTGACACAATTGAAGAAGCTGAAGCTACCATTCATGATTTTATGATCCGCAGAATTTACGGGGATGCTGGAATTCGTTTGGTTATTGAAGAATTTTTACAAGGTTTTGAAGCATCAATTATTGCATTCTCAAACGGTGAAAAAATATTTCCTTGTATTGCTGCTAAAGATTATAAGAAAGTAGGAAACGGTGATAAAGGTCCAAATACTGGTGGGATGGGTTCTGTAGCACCAAGTCCGGAATTTACAGCAGAGCATACCGCAGATTTTGAAAAAAATATTCTGGAACCAACGTTGAAAGGTCTTAAGGCGGAAGGTTTCAGTTTTAAAGGAATCATTTTCTTCGGATTGATGGTGACTAAAAACGGAACTTACTTATTAGAATACAACATGAGATTCGGAGATCCTGAAACTCAGGTTTTGATGGCTTTAATGGAAAACAATCTGTTGGATGTGATCAATGATTGCATGAGCGGAAAAGATTTAAATCTTAAATTCAAAGACGAAAAAGCGGTTTGTCTGGTAATGTGTTCGGGAGGTTATCCCGGAAACATTGAAACCGGTTTTGAAATCACGGGAATAGAAAAAGCAAAACACAGCCAGGTGTTGTGTGCAGGAGCTGTCAAAAAAGGGGATAAAATAGTTTCTAACGGGGGTAGAGTGATGAATGTAGTGGCTACAGGAGCTACTTATGATGAAGCCAGAAAAAAAGTTTACGAAGACGCAGCTCACGTACATTTCGATTACAGTTTCTACAGAGAAGACATCGGGAAATTTTAAATAAATCACGAGAAAAGATTTGGATTAATTTCCAAGTCTTTTTTTGTAAAACATTCAATATTAGAAAAGCTAGATGTCAGATACTAGATTTCATTTGTTAGACTAAAATGTCTGACGTCTGATGTCTAAAATCTGAGATCTTTTAAAAATTTATTCAAAAATGAACAACGGTATTATCATATTAGATTTCGGATCTCAATACAATCAGCTTATCGGAAGAAGAATCCGTGAGATGGGGGTGTACTCTGAAATTTTACCTTTCAATACACCATTAGAAACAATCTTAGAGAAACAGCCAAAAGGAATTATCCTTTCAGGTGGTCCAAGTTCTGTGAATGCAGAAAATGCTCATTTGGTTGAAAAAGAATTATACGAGCAGGGAATTCCTGTCTTGGGAATCTGCTATGGAATGCAGCTTACCGCTCATCTTTTAGGTGGAACGGTACATAAAGGTGTAAAAGGAGAATACGGAAAAGCACATTTAGATATTGTAAAAGAAAGTTCTTTATTAAAAGGGGTTACTCAGAATTCAGTAGTTTGGATGAGCCACTTTGACGAGGTTGGAATGCTGCCTCCGGGTTTTGATTTAAACGCAAAATCGGGTGTAATCGCTTCAATTTCTAATGAAGAAAAGAAAATATACTGCGTACAGTTCCACCCGGAAGTTTCTCATACAGAAGAAGGCGGGAAAATGTTGGAGAATTTTGTTTTCGCAATCTGTAACTCAGAGAAAAACTGGAAACTGACCAATTATATTGAAAAAACAGTAGAAGAAATCAAAGAAAGAGTAGGAGACAACAAGGTAATTCTTGGTCTTTCAGGAGGTGTAGATTCTTCTGTTGCTGCGGTTTTGATTCACAAAGCAATTGGAGATCAGTTGCAATGTATCTTTGTAGACACTGGGCTTTTAAGAAAAGATGAAGACGTAAAAGTAATGAAAAATTACGGTGAGCATTTTAATATGAATATTAAATTGGTTGACGCTTCAGAAAGATTCTTATCAAAATTGGCAGGCGTTGATGATCCTGAACAAAAAAGAAAGATCATCGGAAACGAATTTATTCACGTTTTCGATGAGGAATCTCATAAAATTGAAGGAGCGAAATTCTTAGCTCAGGGTACAATTTATCCGGACGTGATCGAAAGCCAGTCTGTAAACGGACCTTCAGCAGTAATTAAGTCTCACCATAACGTTGGCGGACTTCCTGAAGAAATGGAGTTTGAGCTTCTTGAGCCGTTAAGAGAACTGTTTAAAGACGAAGTAAGAAAAGTAGGTGAAGAATTGGGTATTCCTCATCATTTGGTACACAGACACCCTTTCCCTGGTCCAGGTTTGGGAATCAGAATTTTGGGTGCTGTAGATGCTGAAAAAGTAAAAATCCTTCAGGAAGCTGATGATATTTTCATCGAAGAATTGTACAAAAACGATTTGTATGAGAAAGTTTCTCAGGCATTTGTGGTTTTACTTCCGGTAAAATCTGTCGGAGTTATGGGTGATGAAAGAACGTATGAATACACCGCTGTAGTTCGTTCGGCAAACACCATCGACTTTATGACAGCAACGTGGAGCAGACTTCCTTACGAGTTTTTAGATACTGTGTCAAGCAGAATTATCAACGAGGTAAGAGGAATCAACAGAGTAGCTTACGATATTTCAAGCAAACCACCTGCAACAATTGAGTGGGAGTAATCTTGATTTAAATTAAATATAAACCAGCTTTTCAAGGCTGGTTTTTTTGGTTTCAACCCGAAAGCTTTACTTGAACTTGCGAAGCAATGCAAAAATTTCTTCATTAAAAAGCAAAACCATTCTTCATTATAGATTCGTGCATTTGTGGCAATAGAAACTTTTTGTTTGAAAGTACATTAATATTAGTTTTTACGTAGTCCAATGTCATCAATTCAGTCAATATTTTCTACATTTGTTCAATGAAGATAGCATACCTCGGTCCACAGGCGAGTTTCACGCAGTTGGCAGCATCACAGATTTTCCCGAATGAAGAATTGGTTCCACAATCGAGTATTTTAGATTGCTTCAATGCGGTGAAAAATAATACAGTCGATAAAGCCGTAGTTCCTTTGGAAAATTCAATTGAAGGAACAGTTTCTATGACGCTCGATTATCTCTATGATTTTGAGGTATTTATTGAAACTGAATTGGTAATGCCGATCGCTCATCACTTGATGATTCATCCGGATAATGAAGTTTTTGAGAAAGTCATTTCCCATCCGCAGGCTTTAGCGCAGACTTTTCATTTCAGATATGATCATTTTAAAGATATTCCGTCACAGGATTTTAGTTCTACAGCAGCTTCTGCAAAATTAGTTTCTGAAAATCCGAACGAAAAATGGGCTGCAATTGCCAATCGATATTCCGCGAAATTGTATGGTTTAAAAATTATTCATGAAAATATTCAGGATTTTGAACAGAACCACACCAAGTTTATTGTGATTTCAAAAAAGAAAGAAAGTTTGAAACTTGAATTACCACAAACTTCAGAAAAAACTTCTCTCATCATTACACTTCCTGAAGATCACGCAGGAGGTCTTCATCAGGTGCTTTCCGTATTTGCATGGCGAAGAATGAATCTCTCAAAAATAGAAAGCCGAACGTTAAAAACAGGTTTGGGAAATTATTTTTTCTTCATCAATGTTGCCAGTGAATGGCACAATGTTTTGTCTCAAAACGCCATCGATGAGATTATTTCTTTAGGTTCTAATGTGAAATTTTTAGGACATTATGATGAGTATGTTTTTGTGGAGTAATTTTGATGGATACAAAAATTCTTAAACGATGATCATTATCTTATTAGACAATAGACTTATACTAATATTAATAAAACTCATCAATATCCGCCATCAAAAATTCATAATTCCATACTTTATTAATGAATTCTTTCATTTTTAATATTCTTTCCTCTGTAATTTCTAAAGGCTGATCACTAATTTTATAAACTTGAAGTTCATTATTGAAAATATATACAATAATACCTTCTTTTTTTAAAGTTGCTAATTTTATCTTAATGTCTTTATCAAAAAACTTGAAAGTATTACTGGTGGTATTATATAACGAATCTTTAATTTGAAGATCTAATATTCCAAATTTATCTTCATATTCAATCACTAAATATTTATCCAACAAAAGATGTAGCATCGGCGATTTCTCCTTTCCAATATTGATTTCTCGCAATGGCTTTTTTTGATCATAAATATTATAAATACAAACAGTCATTTTCTCGTAGTCGTCATTAGCAACGAAAATGTATTCATCGCCTAAGCTGTTTATTTCGATATAAGCGTTTTCAATTTCATCTCTATGACAATACAGACCACTTTCGCAGACAATTTTCAAAGAATCTTTTTTTAAATCTAATAAATGTAAATACATTCTATTTTCATATGCATTACATAAACCAAATAATAAATTATTAGTTTTTTCGATAGTAAAGTTTCGATTATAATGACCAATACTTTCCAATTCATATTTTTTCAAAGTCCTATCTTTAGTATTAAAAAGTCCTAAAGACCGATTGGAAGAAGGCTCATAAATCTCAAGAAGAATTTCATTTTTATTATAATATTTTGAACTTATTACTCCGTCAATATTTGATAAGCAGATTAGATTTCCATTTAGATTATGAATTGCAATTTTTTCAAAGTAACAGATAACTAGCTCTTGTGTATCAATATTGAATTTTAGATCGGTGACAATATTAAAATTAATTTGAGGTATTTCAATTTTGAAAAGTAAAGATTTAGTTTTGCCGCCAAAAACATCTATCATATTTTGTGAATGAAATCCTTGTTTTTTGTAATAAACATAAATTTGATTATTTTCTTCATTACAGTAAACGAAATATACTTGATCGTTTTCGAAATTTTTAATTTTGTTTGTCATTAGATCTTAAAAAAGAATTTTTAAATTTAAATAATTTATTTTCCAAAATCTATTTTCAATAGGAATAATTTTTGAACTTACTTTGCAATTCAACTCATCCTCAAAATTATGTTTGACAAACAGCAGCGAAAGCTGAAAAGATCTGCCCGATTAATCTCCGTATTAAGCAAATACGGTTTTAAAGACATGATTGCCAGAATGGGCAAGAAACCGGAAGATAATTCTGACCAATCTGACGAAATCATTTCCAAAGGAACGGTATACGAAAGAATCCGGCTTGTTTTGGAAGAACTGGGACCTACGTTTGTGAAACTTGGACAAACTTTCAGCAATCGTGAAGATCTGCTTCCACCGGAATTGATTCAGGAATTGCAGAAACTTCAGGACAGAGTAGAAGTGATCGACATGAATGTTGAGGAAATCCTGGAAAACGAATTTAACATCGTTGTCAATGAGCATTTCTCAGAAATTGTCACAAAACCTTTAGCAACAGCTTCCATTGCTCAGGTTTACAAAGCGACCTTAATAACAGGCGAAGAAGTTATTTTAAAGATTAAAAAACCGGATGTTCTAAGTGTCATTGAAGATGATCTACTTCTCATAAAAGATTTGGTAAAGCTGATTTCAACTTATTCTGAAATTGGTTCAAAATTAAATTTAAAACAGGCAATCGCAACTTTCGAAAAGTCTTTACTGGAAGAAGTTTCACTGGTTAATGAAAGGAATAATATCAAACAGTTTGCTTTAAATTTTAAAAACAATAAAGAAACTTACGTTCCGATTGTTTATGACGAATTTTCTAACAATAATGTCCTTTGCATGGAGTTTATTGACGGAATTAAAGTAACTGACAAAGTTGAACTTTTAAATAATAATATTGATCCTGTTTTGGTTTCCGAAGTTGGTTTAAGGCTTTTTGTGTCTCAGATATTAGATTACGGTTTCTTTCATGCAGATCCGCACGCGGGAAATATTTTGGTGAAAAAAGATGGAAAAGTGGTTTTCATCGATTTCGGTGCAGTTGGGAAAATTCAACCGAATGATAAAGATATTCTTGAAAGTCTGATTGTGGCTTTTGTCGCTAAAAACTCCCACAAGATCGTAAGATATCTTAAGAAAATGGCAGTCAGTTACGAAATTCCTGATGAAAGAAGATTTGAAAATGATGTTGATGAAGTTCTGAATTTTGTTCACAGTACTTCGCTGAAAGACATCGATCCGCATATCATCATTAATAAGATGAAAGATGTTTTAAAGGATAATCAGCTCTACATGCCTGATTATTTTTATCTTTTATTTAAAGGAATCGGTCTGATTGAAGGAGTCGGAAGAACAATCAATCCCGATTTGGATGTTGTAAAAAGTTTACATCCTTACACAAAGAAAATTCTTTCCAGAAAGATCAGTCCGAAAAAGCTTCTCAAAACCGGGATGGAAAAAATGATGAGCTTCACCGATAACGTAGATGAAATTCCGAAAGAACTCCGCTCTGTTTTGCAGAAACTGGATGACAATAAATTTACCATTTCGAGTGAAATTAAAAACATTGAGAAGACCAACAATCTGATCAAATCAAGTATTATCAATTTAATTTTAGCAATGATCTTGGGAGCTAATATTATTGCAACGGCGATTGTTTTTGTTTCAGAATCCGGACCGAGAATAGGGGAGATGTCTTTGGTTGCTGTCTTAGGATTTGTGTTTTCAGTATTGTTGGTGATTATTCTTTTATTGAGAATTACAAGGAAATAGGACTTATATACAATTTTATAGTTAATTTGCCAGCTAGTTTTTCATTCCGGAGGAATCCCAACACAGAATTTTTTTTAGTTGCTTATATTCCTACTGAATGATAAACATTCTGTTAATTCTTGACGTAAAAAATAAACATAAAAATTACTATAATTTATCCTATATCCTTCAAATTTGTGCAATAATCCACAACCAAATTAATTGCCTATCTTTGCAAAATGGAAAAACTCACTTTTGCAGATTTTGACCTTCCGGTTAAAGTTCTTGATGTTTTAGCTGATTTAAATTTATTTGAGCCTACTCCAATTCAGGAGAAGAGTATCGGTCCGATCCTTTCGGGACGAGATGTGATGGGAATTGCACAGACGGGAACAGGAAAAACGTTAGCTTATCTTTTACCGGTTTTAAAGACCTGGAAATATAATAAAAACGGAAATCCTACCGTTGTTGTCTTGGTTCCTACAAGAGAATTGGTGGTTCAGGTAACAGAAATCGTAGAAAAACTGACAGAAAATATCACTGCAAGAGTCATCGGAATTTACGGTGGGAAAAACATCAATACGCAAAAGCTTTTATTTAATGATGGTTGTGATATTCTAGTCGGAACTCCCGGTAGAATCATGGATTTGGCAATTGATAATGCAATTTCCCTGAGAGAAGTTCAGAAACTGATCATTGATGAGTTTGACGAAATGCTGAATTTAGGTTTCAGACCTCAGTTGACACATATTTTCGAAATGATGAGAGAGAAAAGACAAAATATTCTTTTTTCTGCAACCATGACAGAAGCTGTTGACGAAATGCTGGATCAGTATTTTGCAGGTCCTATTGAAATTTCATTAGCAAAATCGGGGACTCCGCTTGAGAAAATCGAGCAGACTGCTTACAAAGTTGAAAATTTCAACACCAAAATCAATTTGCTTGAACATTTACTGAAGAGCAATGAAGATATGTCCAAAGTTTTGATTTTTGCTAATAATAAAAAGCACTCAGATTTATTGTTTACAAAGATCAATGAACTTTTCCCGGATCAGTTTGACGTGATTCACTCCAACAAATCTCAAAACTACAGACTGAAAGCAATGAAGCGTTTTGAGAATGAAGAAATCAGAGGTCTGATAACGACTGACGTTATGGCAAGAGGTCTTGATATTTCAGATATTACCCACGTTATCAACTTTGAAACTCCTGAAGTTCCGGAACAGTATATTCACAGAATCGGTAGAACAGGTAGAGCAGATAAAGATGGTAAAGCCATTACTTTTGTGGCGAAAAAAGAAGAAACTTTGGTTCTTGACATCGAATTACTGATGGATAAAGAATTAAGATATATTGACTTCCCGACCGAAGTGAAAATTAATCCTAAAAAGATTGCTTCTGAAGAAGATTTGATTATTATGAAAAATCCGGCTCAGGTTAAACTTTTTGATGGTGGAGGTGCTTTTCACGAAAAGAAAGATAAAAACAAAAAAGAAAACTGGGGAGGACCTTCAAAAAGAAAAGCTCCCAAAAAATTCGGAGCCAACAGAGCGCAACAGAAATCGATATCTAAGTCGAAGAGAAAGAAATAACAAAAACGATTCCAAATTTGGAATCGTTTTTTGTTTGAATCGTTAAAATTTGAGAGTTTTAAATCTTCTGAGCTTTCTTGTAAATAGGCAAATTTTTAGTGGAATTGTTATGCATTATTTCATATAAGGATTCATAACATTTGTCCAAAGTCTGTAACCTTCCGGAGTCATGTGGAGCATATCTTCTACAAAAAGGTCTTTTCTTACGTTTCCGTTTGCATCATTCATTGTTTTGGTGATATCAATAAACTCAGCATTTTTTTCCTTCTTCATGAATTTTGCAATTTTCTTATTGGCTACTTTCATTTGAGGCCAAAGTTTTTCCCGGCTCGGAGAATATTTTATCGAGATGTAATCAACCTCAATATTCGGAAACTTTTCACGTATTTTTCTGTAAAATGTTTTGAATCTGTCAACGACAGCATCAGCTTTTAATTTGGCATCGTCGGCAAAATCATTTTCACCGCAATAAACAATAATTTGCTTTGGTTGATAAGGATTAAGCAAGTCTTCGGAATAATAATTTAGATCTGTCAGTCTTGAACCCCCGAATCCCCTGTTGATAATCATTTTGCCCGGAAAATATTCTGAAACGTCCTGCCATTTTGTAAAAGATGAACTTCCTACTAATAAAATAGTATTTTTGGGTGGGGCAGATTCCTGATCTAATGTTTTGAAATTCTGAATGTCCTGCCAAAACATCGGCTTTTTTTCCTGTGAAAAAATAAAGGTAAAGGCAAGCAATAGAAACACTGCAAAAATCTTCTTCATTGTTCTCTAAATTTTGTGGAAATAAATATAAGAAAAAAACTCCCGAAATTTTCGGGAGTTAAGTGGTTTTATCTTTTATAACTTCTGTAAACAAAGTCAATCTTCTGATCTCCGTTGTAGTCTATACTGTCAAACATTTCCATCAACCTCAGTTCGCTGTTGCTGAGTATATCGACCCTGTAAGGTCTTTCATTATCATTGTCATATTTGATCACTAAAATCTTTTTTTCGGCATCATACGTATAAGTTCCTTCTGTTTTTGCACTTGTACAGGTAGCTCCTATTCCGGTAACTGCAGTGTATGCAGCATAATAATCTATCCTGAATTCCGTTGTGCTTTTTGCGCTGCATCCCGTAGGTACTACAGTATTAAGTACCGTTTTATTGTCTGCTCCGGAAATTACTTCTTCTTTTGTTTCTTTCCATTCACCTTTTAGCATGTCCATTTCAAAACCTTCGACATCATCATCTTCACATGAACTAAGCGCTAAGGCTGAAAAGGCAAATAAAAGTAGGTATTTTTTCATTTTCACATATTTAAGATGCTAAAATATAAATAAATTTCAAATATTTATAATGAAATCCAGCTTTTTTAAACTAATGTTTATAAAAAATATAATTTTTCAGGTTAAAGCAGTGACTACGGAAGTCTGAAAACTTAAGGTTTATACATTTCAAAGATCCCAAGACTTCTAACTTCTATTTAAATATTCAGGATTTAATAGCTCATTTCAACAATTTTATAAGCATCCTGCGGAGTCAGTTTTTTATATTCTCCTAAACCGACCCAGTTTCTTTCTGTAAAGGCTTTTTCGACACGTTCAGCAGTGTTTTGAAAGTCATTAGTATAATCTGAAAGCCTGGTCTGAATTTCAAGGCTGTGAAAAAACTCTTCAAGCTTTTTAATGGCAGCTTCAGCTTTCTCTTCCGTGCTTCCCTCAGTAATTTTCCAGACTCTTTCAGCATATTGAGCCAGTTTTTCTTTCTTGGTTTCAAAATTATAACGGTAGTGTGAAGGTGCAATGACGGCGAGTGTTCTTGCATGATCAATTCCGTAGTAAGCGGTTAACTCATGACCCATTGCGTGAACTGCCCAGTCTGTGATGACCCCTTTTTGAATCAGTCCGTTAAGAGCCATGGTGCAGCACCACATAAAGTTTCCTGCAGCGTCATAGTTAAAATCTTCAGACATTACCTTTGGTGCTGTTTCCTGTAAGCTAATCAAGATGCTTTCTGCAATTCTTTCCTGAAGATCTGCCGATGATGGAGCAGTCATATATTGTTCTAAAACATGAGTATATGCATCAGCAATTCCGTTGGCAATTTGTTTTTTTGGAATAGACCTGATTACTTCAGGATCTAAAACAGAAAACTGAGGAAATAATCCGGGACCACCCGAAGATAATTTTTCATTGGTTTCTCTTCTCGAAATGACATATCCGGAATTCATTTCAGAACCTGTTGCCGGTAAAGTAAGAATGGTTCCGAAAGGCATCCCTTCACCTTCCAGAGTTCTTACCGGTTTTGTCAGGATTTCCCATGGCTCACCATTGTAATTGGCTGCAGCAGAAAGGAATTTTACACCATCAATTACAGAACCTCCGCCAACTGCGAGAAGATAATTAATGTTATTTTCTTTAATGAAACTTAAAGCTTTCAGTAAAACCTCATATTCAGGATTGGCGGGAACTCCTCCAAATTCTTCAAGATCACGATCTTTCAGTGCAGTCTTTACCTGGTCGTAAACGCCATTGCTTTTGATGCTGCCACCTCCATAAATCATTAAAATTTTTGCACCCTTTGGAATTTCTTTTGAAATTTTGGCAATTTCACCTTTTCCGAAAAGTATTTTTGTTGGATTTTTTAACTCGAAATTAAGCATTGTTCTAAATTTATTTTAGACCAAATTTACGCATTGATTATCAAAATTCCAGTTAATGAAAGTTTAAAATTTAGATGATCGAATTTTATTTAAACTATTGACTTCTGTAAAAGTTTTAATTTTGTTTTGTCCATAGTTAAAGCCTCTGTAAATATTGACTCTGATGCTTATTTATTATCCTCTATTTTTTTCTGCATGACAATGTAAGCTGTTCTTGCTTTAATTTCGGCTTTTACTTTTTTCAGATTAATAAATGAGTAAATGTAGATGGGAAAAAAAAGCAAAGGAAAAAAAGTATAGAGACTAAAGTCATTTTCAATTGTTATATAAGCAGCAATTCCAACGAAGATGCAAAATGAAATGATATGGAATTTTATGATTGAAAGGTGTTTTTTTTCAGTATTTTTTAGTTCTTGCAGGGTTTGGTCCGAAAGTATTTTCTTTTGCATTTATGTGATAATTAAAAATCGAAGTTAAAAAAAAGTTTGAGTATCAGTCAATAAAAATCTCTTATTAATGAATAATAATTATTTGATGTAATCTTATATAGTTGAAAATAAACGTTTTATAATAATTTGTATTTGAAGGATCTTTTAATAATTCAAGTATTGTGGATTTTTATTGTTCTTTAAAAAAATTAAAAAAGAAATAAAATTCAGCATTTTAAGATTTTTTGATCCTTAGAAATTAATTATATACTGCGTCTGCTAAACTTGAAAAGTTTACAAACTCCTTTTTCCCGGAAGGTTTTCACCTTGGGAATCAACAGGTTCAAGAGTAATTTTCTGGGGTTATAAAAGTTTTTTAGAAGAAATAAGAAACTGACTGATGGGAAAAAAGCATAAGATTTTCTTAAACATATTAATATCTGTTTTGAATTTGGTAAAACAAAAATATAAAAAATCCTGATAAAAAAAGAATGAAATTCCCGTATTGCAGAAAAAAAGAAGGTTTATTCCTTTAAATGTATCAGTCTGGATCTGATTTCTTCGCGGATATTCTTTAATTTAAAAAATGCAGACAAAACAGAATAGCTGAAAAATACAGGAGAAAAAGTAAAAAATCCTATTCCCTTTTCAGAAGTGATAAAGATAGAAATACAGATGATAAAAATCATCACAATTGAATTTCTTATAAAATCTCTCTGTGTCTTTTTTTCGTTGTGATACAATTCATCAATGCTTTGCTTTTTTAGTGGTTTCTCGTTCATAATAGGTGATTGTATGCCATTAATTATATAAAAATAAGCTTAATTATTTTAAACAACGTATTTAGCATCAAAATGTTTTGTTAAATAAATCAAATTTCACAGTTTTTTAAACTCAATCACTCGCTATTAAATTTAAAATCTATTACATTTGTTGTATGAGACACGACGAGCGCGCAGAAAAATTCAGGCAGATTGTAGAAAATAAATTTCAGATCTACAATTCATTATTTATGAGCCTGCCTTATGATAAAATGACCAATATTGGGATGCTTCTTCCTTTTTTATATGAAGAAAGCAAAGAAGGTTATCAGGCAGGGAAAACTCCGGAACAGATTGTTGAAGAATTTTTTACAAATCATACCGATTTGCAGACAGAAGAACAAAAACTCGAACTGCTTTTTAAAATTATTCAATATATTGAAAGACAGGTGGTTTTGTTTGACAGTATAGAAGATGCAGCTTTTCCGAATTTGCATTCTGAAAGCGATAGCGGAACGGTAACCAATCTCTTTGAACGTTCTTTGCAGGATCATAAATTAGAAAAAGTCCGCGAAAAATTAAGAGATTTCACCGTGAAAGTTGTTTTTACAGCGCATCCTACACAGTTTTATCCAAGTTCGGTGCAGAGAATCTTGCATGATCTGAGAAAATCGATTACCGATGATTCTATTACCAATATCGATATGCTTTTGCAGCAATTGGGGAAAACTCCTTTTGTAAATAAAGAAAAACCGACTCCGATTGATGAAGCTCTGAGCATTATTCATTACCTGAGATATGTTTATTATGATACAATCGGCGAACTTTTCACCAAGATCAAAAAAACTTTCGGCAACGGACATTTTCATTTGCATGAAGATTTGATTCAGCTTGGTTTCTGGCCGGGAGGTGACAGAGACGGCAATCCTTTCGTTACGGCAGATGTTACGAAAAGAGTTTCTGAAGAGCTTCGTTCCGCAATTTTAAAATCCTATTACGGAAATTTAAAAGATGTAAGAAGAAGGCTAAGCTTCAGAGGAGTTTCTGAAGTTTTTGCACAGCTGAGCACTGAATTGTATTCCGCCATTTTCAGAAATGAAAGAATTACTGCTGAAGATATTCTCAAAAGACTGGATGAAGCTGAAAAAATATTGGTTGAGCAGCACAATTCGCTGTTTCTTGATCTGCTTCAAAATTTCAAGGATCGCGTGAAAATCTTCGGAACTCACTTTGCGACTCTGGATATCAGACAAGACAGCAGAATTCATCAGCAGGTAATTGATGATGTTTACCAGGCAAAATTTGGTAAAAATGGTGAAGTCACTAATGATGAGAAATTTAATCAATTGATACAGCTGTCAGAAAAAATAGATGCTGATCAGTTTGAAGATATTGTAAAAGATACATTAATCAATGTCGCTCAGGTGAAAGATATCCAATTAGCCAACGGAAACCGTGGGATGAACCGATATATTATTTCCAATTCTGATGCAGTGAAAGACGTGATGAATGTATATGCATTTTTTAAAATTTCAGGTTACAAAGACGAGGAAATCAACATGGATATCGTTCCGCTTTTTGAAACGATGGAAGGTCTTGATAATGCAGAAAGCGTGATGACCGAATTATATCAAAATCAAATCTATCAAAAACATTTAGAACGAAGAGGAAATCAGCAGACCATTATGCTTGGTTTCTCAGACGGAACGAAAGACGGAGGTTATCTGAAAGCCAATTGGGAAATTTATAAAGCGAAAGAAGTTCTTACCAAATTGTCAGAAGAAAATGGAATTAAAGTGGTCTTTTTTGACGGGCGAGGAGGTCCGCCTGCAAGAGGAGGCGGAAAAACCCATGATTTCTATGCTTCTCAGGGAAAAACGATTGCCAATAATAAAATTGAATTGACGATTCAGGGACAAACCATCACAAGTATTTTCGGGAATAAAGAACAGGCAAAATTCAATTTTGAACAGCTTCTGACTGCCGGTGTTGAAAATGATGTATTTAAAAATTCCAAAAAAGATTTAACGGAAAAAGAAAGAGCTCTAATTATTGAATTGGCGAATATCAGTTACAGAAAATATTCAGATCTAAAAGCGCATCCGATGTTCGTACCGTATCTTCAGGAGATGAGTACGCTCGAATATTACGGAAAAACCAATATCGGAAGTCGTCCTTCAAAACGTGGTGGAGGAAATGAACTTAAATTTGAAGATTTGAGAGCGATTCCTTTTGTAGGATCCTGGTCACAATTGAAACAGAATGTTCCCGGATTCTTTGGTTTTGGTTTTGCGATGCAGCAGATGAAAGAAGAGGGAAGGTTTGATGAAGTGAGAGAATTGTACAAAGGATCGGATTTCTTTAAAACTTTGGTGTTGAACTCAATGATGAGTATGAACAAATCTTATTTCCCATTGACCTATTATATAAAAGACAATCCTAAATTCGGCGAATTCTGGAATGTACTTTTCAGCGAATACAATCTTTCAAAAGACATTATGCTTGAGCTGACAGGTTTTAAAATGCTGCAGGAAGAAGATCCATTATCAAGAAAATCGGTAAAAATTCGTGAGAAAATTGTACTTCCTCTATTAAGCATTCAGCAATATGCTTTAATGAAAATTCAAAAGGGAGAGGGCAATAAAGCTGCGTATGAAAAATTGGTGACCAGATCGCTTTTTGGGAATATTAATGCGAGTAGAAATTCAGCTTAAAAGTTAATATATTAAACTTAATCGAAATCTTTGTCATTCCATAGGAATCTAACTAAAGAATTAAAAAAATACTGTCGAGATTCCTGCGGAATGACAAACATGATAAAACAAAGCCTTCTAATTTGGAAGGCTTCTTTATTTATTCTTTCAAAAATTTCTCATAATAAACTTTATCTTTTACCTGAATTTTCAGATAATAAGTTCCATTAGAAAAATCCTGTACGTTGATGGATTTCTGATTTTTTGTTTTTAAAACTGATCTGCCCAAATTGTCATACACTTCAAGAGATACAACTTCACCCTCAGTCGCAACATTCAAAATCGTTTTTACAGGATTTGGAAATATTGAAATTTTCTCTCTTTTTACTAATTCCGAAGTATTCAAAACAGAATTATATAAGTTTCCGAAATTTAATATTCCGTAGCCCATTTGGTTATTTGTATTTGGATATAAAGATGCGGTCTGTCTCAATTTGGTTTTCATTAAATCTCGGCTCATTGTAGGAAAAGCCTGTATCAAACAAGCAACACCTCCTGCAGCAATCGGCGTTGCAATTGAAGTTCCGGAAACTACTGTTGTAGAATTATCGTTTACAGTTGTAGATGCAGTTCCTCTTGCACTTGCGTCCGGTTTGATAACTCCTACGGAATTAGGCCCGAAAGACGAAAATCCGGATGCTGATCCTGCAGAATCTACAGATCCTATCGTGAAAACCTGCGCATTATCTCCCGGAGTTGTAATATAATGCCATGCTTGTTCTCCTGAATTTCCAGCTGCAATTAGAACAAAAATTCCTTTGCTTACTGCAATCTGGCTTGCTCTTCCAATGAAAGAAGTTGTTCCGTTCATATTGGCGTACGTGTAGCTGTATTTCGGATCGTCAAAAATATTATACCCTAAAGATGTTGTAATGATGTCAACCCCCTTTCTGTCAGCTTCTTCGGCGGCTTCGATCCAATATAGTTCTTCTTCGGGAACTTCCACGGCGGCATTTTCACTTCTATATAAATAAAAATCTGCATCAGGAGCAGAACCTACAAATGTGTTTTGAATGTATCCTCCGATAGCTCCTAAAACCACGGTTCCGTGCGCATTCAAAGTAGTATCATAGATATTGGTTGATTTTGTGACAAAATCATAACCGCCTTTAATTCTGTTATTTGTCCATAATCTTGAGAATGCTGAACCTGTATTGACGGTAGGAAAACCAGTGTCAATAACAGCAATTGTAACACCCGTTCCGGTGAATCCTGCAAGATGAAGCGGTCTTAAATTGATTTGATCAATTTGCTCAGAACCTGAACCATAATTGAAAACTGTTAAATTCTTTTGAGCTAGTTCAAAACTTTCCCACTTATTGACAGTCTGGGTTTTTAAAACAAGAGAAGAATTTTTTGCAAAGCTTTCTACTGACTGCACGAAAGGCTGGGCTTTAATGATATTTACCTGAGCCTGATTAGCAGTTACCGCAACTCCGTTCAGCCATTTAGAAGAATCAGTAATCGTAAACCCTAAATTTTGAAGATTTTGAATAAATGACTGTTCGATCGGTGCATCCTGATCATTCAGAGGAATACCCAAAGCAGTTCTTCTGTTGAGTGCTTTTTGGGTCAGTTCAGATAAAGGATTTGCATAAAATGCGGCTTTGTTGGGCTTGTCATTAAAGTATACAAAAACCAATTCGCTTTGAGCCTTAATAAAACCACAACCTGCTATAAAACAAAATAATAAAAGTCTTTTCATCTATTTATTTTGTATAAAGATAAAACAATTTCAATAAAATTTTTGAAAGGATTTTAAAATCCTTATTTTTACGAAAATATTTGTTTGTGAAATCGCTGTTCAGCACTTTGTGTAAAATAACATCAAAGTAAAGCGGTTACATTTAACTTAGAAAAATAAAATTGACGTATGAAAAAAATACAGATGGTTGACTTGCAGAGTCAGTATTATAAAATAAAAAATGATGTTGATAATGCGGTTTTAAATGTGATGGATTCCGCAGCTTTTATCAATGGTCCTGAAGTGAAATCTTTTCAGAATGAGCTGGAAAATTATTTGGCTGTAAAGCACGTAATTCCCTGTGCCAACGGAACAGATGCATTACAGATTGCCTTAATGGCTTTAGATTTACAGGAAGGGGATGAGATAATCACGGCTGATTTTACTTTTGCAGCAACTGTTGAGGTGATTCATTTGCTTAAATTGAAATCTGTTTTGGTAGATGTAGATTACGATACGTTTACAATCTCGACTGAGCAAGTCAGAAAAGCAATTACTCCCAAAACTAAAGCAATTATTCCGGTACATATTTTCGGACAGTGTGCGAATATGGAAGAGATTTTAAAGATTGCTGAAGAACACAATTTATTTGTGATCGAAGATGATGCACAGGCAATTGGTTCTCAATTTACATTTTCAGACGGAAGTATAAGACATGCAGGAACAATGTCTACAGTGGGAACGACTTCTTTCTTTCCATCTAAAAATCTAGGTTGTTATGGCGATGGTGGAGCAATTTTTACCAATAATGATGACTTAGCATATAAAATAAGAGGAATTGTCAATCATGGAATGTACGAAAGATATTATCATGATGAGGTTGGGGTAAATTCCAGATTGGATAGTATTCAGGCAGCAATTTTAAGAAAAAAGCTACCTAATCTTGATTCTTACAACGATGCAAGAAGAAAAGCTGCAGATTATTATGATGAAGCTTTTGCCGGAAATGAAAATATTTTAACTCCGAAAAGAGCAGAATATTCTACTCATGTGTTTCATCAATATACTCTAAGGATTCTAAATGGAAAGCGCAATGAATTGCAAAAATTCTTGACTGAAAAAGAAATTCCTGCAATGATCTATTATCCGGTAGCTTTAAGAAAACAAAAAGCCTATTATCAGGAAAGTGATGATGCCGATTTTGTGAATACAGATAAGCTTTTGGATCAGGTGATTTCTCTACCCATGCATACAGAATTGGATGAGGAGCAGTTGAAGTATATTGCTGATGTTGTGTTGGAGTTTATGGGATGAAAAATGTCCTAAAAAACGCAATGAAACAGATATCAATATGAATGCTATTGAAAAAATAAAAAGTCTTGATATATTGATTAATTATTATTCGAGTTATCAATATAATTTACTACAAAATTATAAAAATCAACTACAAATTTACATAGGCTTAGAAGATCAACCATTAAGTTACTCTCAAAGTATTCTACCACATGATTTGCATCAACATCCTTTGTATGAACCAATTATTGAAGAAGGAGAGCATTTGAATAATGAATTGATAGAGCTGTCTTTAGAACAAAGTGAATTTATAGAAAAGATGTTGAAATGGGAAAATGATGTTACTATATCTGACTCTTTTATAGAAGAAGAGTCAGAAAGACTGAATAGAAAATATAAAAAAGCTAAATTCAATATTAAGCAAATTGAAGAAAAAACTAAAATTCATAATTTTATTTTTAAAATTAAAATGCCTAAAAATAAAGAAAGGGTAAGTGAAATTAAGAAAACTTTGAATTCAGATTTTTATAATAGTATTGATAGTTTACCAAAAGAAGAGTTCAGAAAACAATTCTTAAATGCTTTGGAGAAAGTTGTACCTATTTATCAAAATGTATTATCAAATTATAAAGATACAAAACCATTAAAAGAACTAATAAAAATTAGTACCCACAGGGAAATATTAATTTCTACAAAAAAATACTCTTATATTAATGAAAATGGCATAAGTGATTTTTTGCATCTTTGGAATGTCAAAAAAGATAATGGAGAAGAAATAAATGGTAAAATATGGAAAAAGGCAAAAAAAGATAATTTAATATTTTATATTAACAAAGACGGATATTGTGATACTAATATAGTTGATCAACAGGAAAATGATATTCTTATTTTTGAAGATGCATTAATATTTGAAAACTTAAAAGTAATGCCAAACTATCTATTGTTATTACTAAATTTAGAATGTTATCAATACTTATCTCATTTCTATTATCATCAAGAGAATAATCGAGATGCTATTTTAGATTTTCATGTACCCATTCCTAATAAAGATGTTCAGACCTATTTTTCCGAAGCAATGGATAGATATTTTTTTTATAAAAGTAAATATAATGAACTTCTGGAAATTTTAAAAGAAGCCAAAAATATTCTAAAATTGCATGGTGAAGATGTTGCTAATTATTTTTTAGACCTAAAAATTGAAGGCATAATGTAATAATGATTTTTAGAAACCAAAACTTTCGTACCAAGTAATAAAAAACAAAATTAAATGGCAATACTTGTAACAGGCGGACTTGGATACATCGGTTCTCACACGGTGGTAGAACTGATTAATAATAACTTCGAGGTTGTTATTGTAGATGACTTATCCAATTCGGAAAAATTTATTTTAAATAATATCGAGGAAATCACAGGTAAGCGACCTATTTTTTATCCTTTCGATTTAAAAAGAAAAGAACTTCTCAATCAGGTTTTTGATGCACACAATATCGAAGGCTGTATAAATTTTGCAGCATTCAAAGCGGTTGGTGAAAGTCAGGAAAAACCAATTGATTATTATGAGAATAATTTATTTTCTTTAATCAATATTCTTCAGGAATTTAAAGCAAGAAAAATTTCAAACTTTATTTTCAGTTCGTCTTGTACAGTGTATGGACAAGCTGAAGAAATGCCAATCGATGAAAATACTCCGCTAAAAATGCCGGAAAGCGTTTACGGAAAAACAAAACAGATGGGAGAGGAGATTCTGAAAGACTTTGCTCAGGCTTATCAAAGTAAAATCTGTCTTTTGAGATATTTTAATCCAATAGGAGCGCATCCATCATCGTTGTTAGGGGAGTTGCCAATCGGAGTTCCGAATAATCTGGTTCCTTATGTGATGCAGACAGCCGCAGGAATTCGTGAAAAGTTAAGCGTTTGGGGAAATGATTATCCTACAGAAGACGGAACAGCAATCCGTGATTATATTTATGTAGTGGATTTGGCGAAAGCTCACGTTGCTGCTTTAAAAAGCTTAATCAGTAAAAATACAGAAGAAACTGTAATCGATATTTACAATCTTGGAACAGGGAAAGGTTCGTCAGTTCTGGAAGTGGTGAAAGCTTTTGAATCGGCTAATGATGTTTCGGTTCCTTACAAAATTTGTGACAGAAGAGAAGGGGATATTACCGTTGCTTATGCCAATGCTGACAAAGCAGAAAAAGAACTTAACTGGAAATCAGAAACCTCTCTGGAAGAAGCGTTAAAAACTGTCTGGGAATGGCAGAAATATTTAAATTCAAGAAAAAATTAATTTAAACATAAATATATTAAAGATGAAAACCGAAAGAATAGGTATCACATTTTCGTCATTTGATTTGCTACATGCAGGTCATATCAAGATGTTAGAAGAGGCTAAAACGGTATGTGATTACCTGATTGTAGGGTTGCAGATTGATCCTTCTCACGACAGACCTACCAAAAACAGACCTACACAAACCATTGTTGAAAGATATATTCAGCTGAAAGCTGTAAATGCGGTGGATGAAATCATCCCATATTATACAGAAGAAGATCTTGAAGATATTTTAAAATCTTTTGTAATCGATGTCAGAATTATCGGTGATGACTACATGGACAGAGATTTCACCGGAAAAAAATACTGCGAAGAAAAAGGCATTGAAATTTTTTACAACAAAAGAGATCACCGTTTTTCATCCAGCGATTTAAGGAAAAGAATCTACGAAGCCGAGATGGCAAAACTAAAATAAAAAAAGTCCCGAAAATTAAATTTTCGGGACTTTTTTATGATGATTAAATTCAATTACATCGGACCTTGTTGGTCGTCTCCTGTAGCATTTGAATTGACGTCTTTCTTTCTCTTCGGCTGCTCGATTTTTTCACCTTGCTTGAATCTATAAGTCAGTGAAACTGCAAACTGTCTTGGCTGCCATTGCATGTAAGAATCTCTGCTAAATTCTGATGTATTCGTAGTACTTCTCATTGCACGCGTATTGAAAATATCCTGAATGTTGAAACTCACTGTTCCGTTACCATCCCAAATTGTTTTTGAAGCACCAAAATTTAAAGCATACATATCATTTCTGGTCTGGTTTTCTGTTTTCTGGGCACCTCTGTAGAATCCTTGCAGCTGGAAACTGAATGTCTTATCAACTTTAAAAGTTGAAGTAAGTCTTGCTCTTGTGGAGAAACCTGTACCTTCGAAAGATAAAGGTTTACCCAATAATTCCGGAGCATTAGAAATTCCTGTCGTTTTGTAACCAAATAAATCAACATTTCCTAAGAATTTCAGCCATTTCGTAGCATCCCAGTTGAAATTTAGATCTAAACCGTAGCGGTCATCAGTTCCCAGATTAATGGGTTTTGTATGAAAAGCTCCTGCAAGATCAGAATATACCAACATTTTTACATCATCTGTAGTATGTCTGAAGTAAAGTGTCGGGTTAATGGTAAATTTTCCTTTTGAAATACTATATCCAAATTCGTAAGAATCTACATAAGATGGATTTAAATCAATATTTCCGTCAAAGATATTTTGATTATCGGTGTAACTCGGATTTGGAATCAAAAAGAATGATCTCGGTCTGTCAATTCTTCTTGAATAGTTAACCAAAAACTGATTGTCTTTCGCAATTTCGTAGCTTAAGAATACGGATGGGAAAAGATTATTGTAGGTCTTCTTACTGTTAATATTATCTGTGTAATAATCTAAATTTGAATATTTTATATCAACCTGAGAATATTCATTTCTAAGCCCTAACTGATACCCTAGTTTACCAATTTTGCTCTTAAACTGTAAATATCCTGCATTGAATATTTCTCTGTAGTAGGCATTGTAGGTAAAGTTGTTCAGGAAATGAAACTGCTGATTGTTGACAGTTCTTTCCAAAACATCATTATCATAGATGTTTTGATTAATATCTAATCTGTAACCGGCTTCAATTTTTGAGTTTTCACCAAGAGGAAGCTCATAATCAGCTTTACCAACTAATGTTTTATTTTTAGTAGTCTGGTTGATTACATTTTGCAATTGAAAAATATTGTCTTGAGTCTGGTTCACATCAGTATCATTATAAGATCTGTTACTTTGTAAGCTTGCAGACAATGAGAGATTTTGTCCTTTGTCATCAAATTTGTGATCTAAACCTAAATCTGCCTGAAACGCAAGGTTGTCATTAGAACCGGTATTCATTCTGTTAACAAACGAGTTTGAATTTTTTAGAAAACGGTAATCATAAGTGACATTACCAATGTTTTCACTTTCAAAAGTTCTAACAGTTGCTGAAGCATTCACCGATGTTTTATCTGAAATATCATAAACGATACCTGAAGATGCATTATAGTTGCTGTTGTTGCTGTTTGTAATTGATTCCTGACCTGTGAAAGTTCTGTCGTCGTCTAAAACAGCATTGAAAAACGTTGCATTGTTTCTGTTTGTATTTTTAGACTCACGATAACCGCCGCCGCCGTTTAAAAACCATGTAAGATTTCCTTTTCTCCAGCTAAGATTTGTATTTAAATTGGTTTGAGGCAAATATCCTAAAGTTCCTATTATACTTCCGTTAAAGCCGGTTTTTTTAGATTTCTTTAAGATAATATTTAAAATACCTGCTGTTCCGCTTGCCTCAAATTTTGAGGAAGGGTTGGTAATAACCTCAATTCTTTCAATTTGATCTGCAGGAATACTCTGTAATGCATTGGCTCCGTCATCAATTCCCAGAAGGGCAGAAGGTTTTCCATTAATTAAAAAACGAACGTTTGAGCTTCCTCTCATCGATACCGTTCCGTCTGTATCTACAGAAACTGAAGGTACATTTGAAAGAACATCCTGAAGATTTCCACCTTTACTTACAATATCCTGAGACGGGTCATAAGTTCTTTTGTCAAGCTCAACTTTATAAGGTTTTGTAGCAACAGTAATTGTAACGCCCTGAATATCCTGAGTTTTTAAATTTGTTGCAGAAGCTTCGGCTTCGATAGACAAAGCTCCCAGACTACCGGCTGCAGAAATCTGTCTGTTGATTATACTTTTCTTGTAATCGATTGCTTCAATTGAGATGTCATAGTTTCCGGGAGTCAGCTCAAGTTGGTACTGACCTTTTTCATCTGTTAAAGTTGCATCGCTGAAAAGCTTATTTGCTTTATTGCTAAAGGTAACAGAAGCATAAGGTACAGGCTGATTGCTTTTATCTACAATAGTCCCCGTAACGCCTATTTTTTCCTGCCCGAAAGCAAAGGCTGCTGCAGATAATACAAAAGTAAGCCCTAAAGTTTTCTTTGTAAAAATGCTGATTATTTCCGTCTGATTCATAAGGTATTCTTTAAATGAAATCATGAAAAATACATTTATAATTATGAAATTATTAAACGCTGAATTTTCAGGTTTTCAAGATTCGTTTATTATTTTTAATAGATTGGTCGCTTTTGAGAGCGAAATGTTAATTATTTAATTGTTAAATAAAAGTTAAATATATTTATCATTTGATATTTTTAGAATTGAGCCAGTCTTGGTATGCTTTTGCATTGATTACATGCTCTTCTGCACTGGCTGTAAATTTGTGATAACCCATTCTCGCAGGATCGGCACACATAAAAATATACTCATTGTTTTCTGCATCCAAAACTGCTTCTACAGAGTTCTTATCAACCACGCAGATTGGTCCCGGGGGAATTCCTGTATTTGCATACGTATTGTATGGAGACGGAGTTTTCAAATGCTTAAACATAACTCTTTTAATAGATTCTTTAAAGTTGTTTTGCTTATTCATCGCATAGATTACAGTAGGATCAGACTGTAATTTCATTCCTTTTCTGTAACGGTTTAAATATAAACCTGCTATGGTTTTCATTTCGTCGGGTTTTCCTCCCGATTCTTTATAAACGATGGATGCCAAAGCATAAATCTGATCTCTTGTCAAGCCGGATTTCTGTTCTTTTGCTTTTCTGTCGGCAGTCCAGAATTCGTTGTACTGATCTTCAAATTTCTTGAAAAATTCTTTCGGAGTTACCGTCCAGAAGAAATTATAAGTGTCAATGAAAAAATACTTTTTCAAATCTTCCGCATTGGTGTAGCCTTTTTCAGAAGCAATTTTGTTTAAATCATCTACAAATCTCAATGAATCCAATTCAGTTTTCTTTGAAACTTTACCGACCATCTGATAAATATCTCCGAAATCGCCAATTCTGAAAGAGTTTTCAGTCTGATTTCCTGCTTTGATCATATTCACCAAGCTTGTATTGCTCGCACCTTTTTTAAAATGGTAACGTCCTGGCTTGAAAAATTGATCCATCTCTTTATCTTTGGCAACATCTGTAAAAGACTCTTTGTTGTCAACATAAGGTGCAATAGAATCTAAAATCTGCTTAAACTCTGCACCATGAGGAATAAGAACGTAACCATCTTTCTGCACGTTGTTTCCGTAATATTTTTTATAAAATTTAAAACCAAAAAATCCTGCCACAGCAAGAATAAGGAGTACGATAATGAGAATAGCTTTTTTCATTATTGATCAGTTGATTAAAAGTTTTTTGTTTGATTTAAATAAGATCTATCTTACCTCTGAACACCTGTTTTGCCGGACCTTCAAGCCAAATTTCACGGAAAGAATCTCCGTTTTTTTCGGCATATACTTTGAGATCGCCACCCAACGTTTTAACTTTTATGGAAGTTAGATTGCTTTTTTGAAGAAAAGTTAAAGCAGAAGCAGTAACTCCTGTTCCGCAACTGAAAGTTTCGTCCTCAACGCCTCGTTCATAGGTTCTTACGAAAATTTCATCATCAGAAATATTTTCAACAAAATTTACATTGATGCCATTTTTACTGTAATTTTCAGAATTTCTGATGCTGTTTCCTTCTGCAAAGACATTGAAATTAGCAATATCTTCTACATATTTTACGTAATGTGGTGAACCGGTATTTAAAACTGAATCATTTCCGTCATTATTAATGCTGTCAACATCGATCATTTTTAATTTTACGATTTCGTTGTGAATTTCCGCTTCGTGTTCACCATCGATGGCTATGAAGGTGCATTTGTTTTCAAAGATATCAAGAAAAAAAGCAAAGGCCACGAGACATCTTCCGCCGTTTCCGCACATTGTGCTTTCTCCGCCGTCAGAATTGTAGTATACCATTTTAAAATCGTACTTATCATCGTTTTCGAGCAAAATCAGACCGTCTGCACCGATTCCAAATCGTCTGTCGCACAATCTTTCAATGATTTTTTTATCTTTTGGAAACTGCAGATCACGGTTGTCGATCATTACAAAGTCGTTTCCTGTTCCCTGGTATTTATAAAATTCCATACTTTATCTGTCTAAAAAATTAACGTGCAAAATTACTATAATAAAAACGAAAAAACGAACAGTGGTGGCTGTCCGTTGACTTATTTAGAATGATTACTATCTGAATCCTCCGTTAGACCTTGTTGGATTATTCTGTTGGGGAGTTTGAGGAGTCGCAGGAGTGGAAGGTGCAGTGTTTCTTGTACTGTTGGTACCATTTCGGAAACCGCTGTTGCTGTTTGACCTCGGAGCGGTTTGTTGTTGCTGTCTTTGGCTGCTGTTACTTCCTGAATTTCTAAAACCCCTGTTACCGCTATTATTCCGGTTGCTGTTGTTATTGTTTCTTGGGTTTGTGTAATTTCCGTTATTGTTATTGGGTGTATCTCTGAAACTAGGAGCAGGTCTGTTTGAAGGGCTTCTTTTTTCTACATACACTTTTGTTCTATTATTTCCATAATAATAAGGTACACCATTGTCATAGTAGTATCTCATGTCATTTCTATAGTAATATCCGTCATTACCATAATATCCTCCTGTGTTATAGTAACCTTGAGGTGCGTAATAATATCCATTATCATAATACGGATCTCCATAGGTGTCTGCATATCCGTTATTATACGACATACAAGAAGTTAAACTTGCTGCTACGACTAGTGTGAATGCTATTTTTATTAAATTTCTCATGACTTTACTGTATTTTTCTCTTTAAAACTTTTTTTCCAGTTGACGTATCCCATGATCGCCATTATGGTAAATACCAAATATTGAACCGAAGTGATTCCGAGCTCTTTATAAATTAACATAGGAATACAAACTAAATCTCCTAAGATCCAGAAAATCCAGCTCTCGATGCGGCGTTTCGCCATGAGCCACATTCCTACGAGAAAAGTTGAGGTGACAATTACATCAAGCCAGTTTGCCCAATCCAGATGATGTAATCCCAGATCTGCGCCATCGAATGAAAAATGATTGTCAATGTATGGTTTGTAATAATAGATGACAGTTACCATTATTACACTGAGCATAAAAAGTGTGATAGCAAAGATCCATTCTTTTCTCGTTGCCCAGGTTACATCTACATGAATGTGATCTTCAGTGTTTTTTGACCACAAAATCCAGCCATAAATACTCATTGCAGTATAATAAACATTGATCATACAGTCACCAAGCAATCCGAAATTGAAAAGAATATAAACGTAAATTAATGTAGAAATTATTCCTGTAGGATAAAGCCAGATATTTTTTTTAATGGAAAGGTAAACGCTTAGGATTCCGAAAATAGTTCCCGTAGCTTCCAGCAGAATCTGTAAATAAGTGTAAGATTCGTACGGTTTTATAAAAAGATCATATAAATTCATGTCATCAAAAATAATGAAAATATCAGTCGCCCTGAAATGTTTTAAAACAGGTGTAAATCAGTTTTTTATATTTTAAAATTTAAATTTAATATCGAAAGTTTATTAATAAATGTTAAGATCTATAAATTTTTTATATTTTCGTAAATCTTTAATAAATAAAAAATATGTCTAAAATTTGGACCAAAAAGCCCATGAGTGCTTTTGAGGACGATATGAAAAGTAGCCAATTGAAAAGGGTACTCGGTAAATGGAGTCTTACAGCCATCGGGATCGGAGCGATCATCGGAGGTGGAATTTTTGTGTTAACAGGAACTGGTGCATATTATCATGCAGGGCCTGCATTGGCACTTTCTTTTGTAATTGCCGGGATCGCTTGTGTTTTTGCGGCCTTGTGTTATTCAGAATTTGCATCTATTTTACCTGTAGAAGGTTCTGCTTATGCTTATGCATACGGAACTGTAGGAGAAATTTTTGCGTGGATTATCGGTTGGGGGCTTATCCTCGAATATGCGATGGGATCTATGACGGTCGCCGTATCATGGTCAGGATATTTTAATAAACTTCTCAAGATGTTCCATATCGAACTTCCGGATTATCTTACTTCTGATCCTGCAAGTTACACAGGAGAAGGATTTTCAATGAATTTGCCTGCTTTTCTAATTGTTTTATTTGTGATTTCTATCCTTATTAAAGGAACGAAAGAAGCAGCTAAAGCGAACAACCTGATTGTAATTATGAAAGTTTCAGCAGTATTATTTGTAATTATTGCCGGAGTATTTTTTATCAATACAGAAAACTGGGATCCATTTATTCCGGTACCTGAAATGGTTAAAGAAGGCGAAAATATGAAAGAAGCTTACGGTATTCAGGGAATTGTTTCCGGAGCAGCAGCAATTTTCTTTGCTTATGTAGGTTTTGATGCAGTTTCTACTCAGGCAGGAGAAGCGATCAATCCTAAAAAAGACGTACCGTTTGCGATCATCGTATCACTTTTGGTTTGTACAGTTTTATACATTTTGGTTTCATTAGTTCTTACAGGGATGATGCATTATTCAGATTTTAATCCTCAGGGAAAATATCCTGATGCGATCAAAGCTCCTGTAGCGTATGCTTTTGAAATTGCCGGTCAAGGTTGGGCAGGTTATATTATTACAATTGCTGCAACAGTAGGTTTGGTGTCCGTATTGATGGTAATGATCATGGGGCAGTCTAGAATCTTTTTGGGAATGTCTAAAGACGGTCTTATTCCTAAAATGTTCAGCGATTTGCATCCTTTGAAAAAAACACCTGCAAAAAGTTTGATGCTTTTAGGGATTTTAATTGCAACCGTTGCGGCATTCACGCCGATTAGTAAATTAGCGGATATGACGAGCTTCGGGACTTTGTTTGCCTTTACAATGGTTTGTGTTGCCGTCTGGATCCTGAGAAAAAAAGAACCTCAGTTACAGAGAAATTTCAAAGTTCCTGCTTTGCCGGTTATTGCAACTCTAGGAATCTGTATTAATCTTTATCTGATCTGGAATCTTAGCCACGAAGCAAAATATCTATCTATTGCGTGGTTGGCTTTGGGGGTACTGATCTATTTTACATACAGTCTTAGAAACAGTAAATTACATAAAGTTGGTTATGGTGAAACGTTCAAAGCTGAGCAGGAGCCTTTACAAAAACCGGACTTAGATTTGTAAAAATATAAACTTATAAAAACCACAGAATTTTCTGTGGTTTTTTTATTTTTGTTAACTATGAAAAAACTACTGCCACTTTTATTTTCACTTTTTGGATTTTTAATATTTTCCCAAAAGGTTAGTTTTGAAACTTTATTGAATGATAAAATAAGCATTCGCGCCCTTGAAATTTACGACAATAAAGTTTGGTACAGCGGAACAGATTCAAAATTCGGATATGTCGATTCAAAAAATCCAGAAAATAAGAAGCAGATTATACTGTCCGAGAAGAAACTTCAGTTCAGAACTTTGGCACAGGATAAAAATTCATTTTATGCAATTAATATTGAAAGTCCTTCGCAGTTTTTCAAAGTTGACAAAAAGAGCCTGAAGTTTAATGTAGTTTATCAGGATACTGCAAAAACTGCTTTTTATGACGCCCTGTATTTCAATAAAAATAAATTTTATGCTTTTTCAGATCCGGCAAAAGATTTAAAACTAAAGCTGCTGCAATTCAGTATGAAAAATGGAAAGTTTGAAATCAAAAACTATTCACATTTAAAATTGAATGTTGGTGAGGCAGCTTTTGCAGCAAGCAATACCAATATTTCCGCAGGACAAAACTATCTTTGGATTGGAACAGGAGGAAATACTTCAAGAATTTTAAGGTTAAATCTTAAAAATGACAAATTAGAAGCGTTTAGTACTCCTTTCGTCCAAGGAATATCTTCACAAGGGATTTATTCAATTGATTTTTCTGATGATAAATTTGGGATTGCAGTCGGTGGAGATTATACCAAACAAGAAGCCAACATCAATAATATCGCAACGACAATTGACGGCGGGAAAACATGGCAGATTCAGGCTTCCGGAAAAAATGCAGGATATACAACTTGCGTAAAGATAAAATCAAATTCTAAAGGGAAAGAGATTATCGCAGTTGGAGATCAGCACATCAGTTACTCATCAGATTTCGGGAAAACATGGAAGAAAATCTCTGACGAAAAAGGACTTTTTGTCTGCGAATGGATTGATGACAAAACGTTAGTTTTTGCAGGAAAAGACAGAATTATAAAAATGAAAATAGATTGATATTTAAATGAAATTTAAGTTGGTTTATTTTTTATTCTAATGTTTCTGATAGACGATATCGTTTATTTAACTGATTTTTTCAAATTACCTTTGAACAAAATTTCTCCAATGAAAAATCTGAAAATATTTTTTTTACTCTTAGTTCCTGCTTTATTTTACACACAAAAAATAAGGATTTTTATTCTTGCCGGACAGTCAAATATGAATGGTTTCGGATATAATAAAGATCTTCCGAATGATTTAAAATCTTTTAAAGACGTTTATATATTTCAGGGAAACTCAGTTCCGGATGGTGATCTGAATGGCGGTACTGGAAAATGGGACGTTTTAAAGCCAGGAAACGGAACCGGTTTCAAATCAGACGGCAAAACAAATACGCTTTCAGACAGATTTGGTCTGGAGCTTTCTTTTGCTAAAAGAATGAAAGAACTTTTCCCGAATGATAAAATTGCTTTAATCAAATATGCGAGAGAAGGAACTTCTATTGACAGCATTGCAGCAGCAAATTTCGGATGTTGGGATGCTGATTTTAATGGCAAAAATGGGATTAATCAATATGATAATTTTCTGAAAACAGTGAAAAATGCTTTGTCTGAAACCGATATTGACGGAAACGGGAAAAAAGACGAAATCATTCCATCAGGAATTTTGTGGATGCAGGGTGAAGGTGACGCAAGTTACGATGAAGAAATTGCCAGCAGATATTACGCTCATTTGAAGATTTTAATGAATCAGATGCGCGCAGCTTTACTTACGGATGATCTTCCTGTTGTGATCGGGAAAATTTCAGATTCGGGAAAGAATGAAAAAGGAAAAGTTTGGCCAACTGGTGAACTGGTACAATACGCTCAGGAAAAATTTGTAAAAACAGATAAAAACGCTGCAATCGTCCGTGCAACCAAAAAATACAATTACGGAAATGATCCTTGGCATTATGACAGTGCGGGTTATATTGATTTAGGAAAAAACTTTGCTGACGAAGTATTTAGATTGATTATAAAATAAGAACTAATATATTTCATGCTCAAAAAGTCATCCGTAATGGTTAATTTTGCATGATAAAAATCTCACAAGGATTTAATCTTTTTTAAAATTTCAGAATGAATTCGTTAATCGATAAATATAATATTCCCGGACCTCGTTACACGTCTTATCCCACCGTTCCTTATTGGGACGAAAGCACTTTTTCACCAGAAAAGTGGAAAGAAAGTGTGATAAGATCTTTCAATGAAAGCAATTCGGAAGAAGGGATTTCAATTTATATTCACCTGCCTTTCTGTGAGGCTTTATGTACGTTTTGCGCTTGTCATAAACGTATTACCAAACAGCACAGCGTAGAAATTCCTTATCTTGAAAGTGTTTTAAAAGAATGGAAATTATATTTAGAACTGTTTGAAAATAATAGTATAAAAGGAAGCTTGGGAAATGAAGATGAAAGTTCACAACTCTCAGATTCTCAAACCCTCAAACCCTCCAACAAGCCTAAGCTCAAGGAACTTCATCTTGGTGGCGGAACTCCCACTTTTTTCTCTCCTCAGAATTTAAAAATATTATTGGAAGGGATTTTTTCAACGGTTGAAATCGCTGAGCATCCCGAGTTTTCATTTGAAGGTCACCCGAATAATACAG
Organism: Chryseobacterium sp. DT-167; assembly: GCF_058310155.1. Classification (NCBI taxonomy): domain Bacteria; kingdom Pseudomonadati; phylum Bacteroidota; class Flavobacteriia; order Flavobacteriales; family Weeksellaceae; genus Chryseobacterium; species Chryseobacterium sp. DT-167. The sequence goes on from NZ_JBZEEQ010000001.1 coordinate 452,885, forward strand.
CAAGACAACATCTTCAGACTCTGTATGATTTAGGTTTCCGAAGAGCAAGTTTTGGGGTTCAGGATTATGATCCGAAAGTACAGAAAGCGATCAACAGAATTCAGCCTTTCGAAAAAGTAAAAGAAGTCACAGAAATCGCCCGTGAAATCGGTTATACAGGGATCAGTCATGATTTGGTGTTCGGACTTCCGCATCAAAGTTGGGAAGCAATGGAGCATACGATCCGCAAAACAATGGAATTAAAACCAGACCGTTTGGCATTTTATTCTTATGCTCACGTTCCGTGGGTAAAAGGAGTAGGGCAAAGAGGTTTTGACGAAAATGATCTTCCGAGTGGCGAAGAAAAGCGACGTTTGTATGAAGATGGCAAAAGACTTTTAGAAAATTTAGGATATATTGAGGTGGGAATGGATCATTTTTCTCTGGAGCATGATGATCTGTATCAATCTTTAATTCAGAAAAAACTTCACCGTAATTTCATGGGATATACTTCAAGCAATACTCAGTTGATGGTTGGTTTGGGGATGTCTGCCATCTCAGATTCATGGTATGCTTTTGCGCAGAATGTGAAAACGGTAGAAGAGTATCAGAAAATTGTTGAAGAGGGCGTAATTCCTGTGGTAAAAGGGCATATTCTGAATGAAGAAGACTTGATTGTAAGAAGACACATTTTAAATTTAATGTGTCAGCTTGAAACTACTTTTGATATTCAAAATTCTTTTCCTGAACTTGAAAATGCTTTCGAAATGTTAAAGGAAATGGAAAAAGATGAATTGGTGAAAATTCATGATAACCAAATAAAAATTACCGAAAAGGGTAGAGCATTCACGAGAAACGTTGCCATGGTTTTTGATCTCCGAATGATGAGAAATAAACCGGAGACAAGAATTTTCTCAATGACGATATAATGAAAAAGCGGTATAAATCTTAAAATCAGAACATACCTGCATCTGCAATGAATAATTATTTAACTATAAAGGAGATGAAGTTTTGTCTCAAAAATATTTATTAGTTTAAATAATCAGATGAAAGTATATGAGTTGACAAAAAAACATAATTAGGAAAAATAAAAATATATTTGACCTGATTAAATTTAGTTACGCAGATTTTTTTTAATCTTCCTTTGTGTCGGCAGATCCCTGAATTTTCTTAATAATCAACATTCGCAATCGATCCTCATGCTGATCTGCCCATTGACCTAAAACTCCTACTACAGGAATGAGACTCTCACCGAACTCTGTAAGTGAATATTCTACTTTTGGCGGAACGACAGGATAGATAATTTTTGAAACAAGTTCGTGTTCCTCCAATTCTTTCAGCTGAATATTTAAAACCCTTCGTGAGGCATCCGGTATTTTGCGCTGCAATTCACTCGGTCTTTTATGCCCTTGGTGGATAAACCAAAGCAAGCGTATCTTCCATTTTCCGTAAAGTACTTCACCGATCAGATCAAGACCGCAATTCAGGTTAGGTATTATTTTTCTCTCATACATATTGCAAAATTAAACGTATGTTCCGATTGATACAATAGGGGAATAATTTTTCCCTATATGAATCGTATTTCCGTACTTGTGGAAACTGTTTTTATGCCCCAATTTTGTCCTACAAATAATCTTAAAAAATGGAACAATTTAATTTCAACAATGAGTTATCAGGCAAGATTGCCTTGGTAACGGGCGGAACAAAAGGAGCAGGAAGAGCAATTGCAGAAAGGCTTTTGCAGGCTGGTGCAACAGTTATTATTACTGCAAGGAATGCGCCGGAAGAGGAAAACGAGAAGTTGCATTTCATCTCCGCTGATTTAAGTACGGTAGAGGGATCACAAAAGGTGGTGAATGAGGTGCTATCAACTTATGGAAGGCTGGATATTCTTGTAAACAACCTTGGATCTTCATCGACGCCTGCAGGTGGATTTTCTGTATTAACTGATGTAGATTGGATTTCAACCCTGCAGGCTAATTTGCTTGCCCCGGTGCGGCTGGACAGAGGATTTTTACCACAGATGGTTGACAGGAAAAGCGGTGTGATCATTCACATAGCTTCAATACAGGGTAAACTCCCTTTGTACGATTCAACTTTACCTTATGCAGCTGCAAAAGCAGGATTGAGAAACTACAGTAAAAGTTTATCGAATGAAGTTACGCCGAAGGGTGTTCGTGTGCTGACTGTTTCGCCAGGCTGGATCAATACCACAGCATCGGAAGCCTGGCTTGGCGAGATTGCAAGAAACGCGAATAGTACTGTAGAAGAAGCGCAACAAAGTGTAATGGATGCACTGGGTGGAATACCATTCGGACGACCGGCAGAACCCAGAGAAGTTGCAGAATTTGTCGGCTTTCTAGTTTCGCCAAGAGCAAACTATCTCACAGGGACAGAATTTGTAATTGACGGTGGAACTGTACCCACTATTTAATAACCTCAAAATAAAAAACAATGAATTTACCGACAGTAATATCAGATTTAGTACAAGCGCAAAACAATTTTGACAGTGTTGCTTACGCAAACTGTTTTTCCGAAACGGCAGTCGTTTTTGATGAAGGCAAAACACACAATGGAAGAAAAGAAATAGAACATTGGATTGCAGATGCCAATGAGCGATATAAGGCTACAATGGAGCCTATCAGCTTTAGTGAAAAAGGAACGGAAAGTATCTTAAAAGTAAATGTTTCAGGGAATTTTGATGGAAGTCCTATTATATTGGTTTATCATTTGGAAATAACTGATGAATTGATACAGTCATTGAAAATTACAGGATAATCGGGAACGGCTAATTTAGCCGTTCTTTTTTATTTAAAAAGATCTTTTGAATCCAGAGTTGAATAGCGTGAATAAGTTGTCTGGCAAAGTTTCTAAAATCATAAGACTGCGCTCAATATCTAAATGATATCTTATCAATTGCGAGAGACGCTAGCCGAGTAATTATCAATTAAAAGACCATTGAATCAACGATCTTTTAAAATGATAATTATAATATTTATTTGATAATCAGCTTCTGACTGTACTCTTTCAAATCTCCTGATTTGATGTTGAGATAATAAACTCCGGGTGTGATTCCGGTAACGTCGAGACTGTTTTCGCTATCCAGTTTCACATCAGTCATAACAATTTTACCTTCTGTACTTATCAATTCTACTTTAGCATCAGCAGATCGTAATCCTTCTACGAAAACTTTTTCGTGAGCAGGGTTAGGATAAATTCTTATTTGATTCAAATTATTTCCCTGCGTTCCTAAACTTGCTGTCGTGATCTTATAGATTTTACCGTTATTGACCGCTGCAACATATAATTCTTTTTGAAAATCTTCTCCAAAAGTTGAAAAATTATTTCCTGAGAAAGCAGTTGTCCAGGTAATAACATTGCCTGCATCTAAAGTTCCGATCTGTTGCGAACAATAATCCGCAAAGAAATATCTTCCCTGAAGACTTGGTGAGGCAGTTCCACGATACACATAACCACCTGTAATCGAACATTTCCCGCCTGAATGATCATACACTGCAATTGGAAAAGTCATTGTGGCGGAAGCTGCACAGCCAGTTGTATTGTAAGTGTTGTTGCCTTCGTAACAGCGCCATCCGTAATTGAGTGCTGGAGTTGCAATTGGCATTTTGTTGATCTCCTCAATTACACCCTGTCCGACATCTGCAATCATTGCATTTCCTGTCGTCTGATCGAATGAAAATTTCCATGCATTTCTGAGTCCATAAGACCAAACCTCATCTGCGCCATCCACTCCGACAAAGGGATTTCCGGCAGGAATGTTGTATGGTCCTGTAGAATTGACGTCAATTCGCAACATTTTTCCCAACAACGAATTTTTGTTTTGTCCGTTATTATTAGGATCACCACCGCTGCCACCATCACCCGTTACGATCCATAGATTTCCGTCGGGAGCAAAGTGAATGCTGCCTCCATTATGATTATCAAATGGTTTTGGAATGTTGAGAATAATTTTTTCACTGGTATCATTCGCAACATTCGGATTGGTTGTACTTACAGAATATCTCGCCACGACAATATTTCCGGCAGTATTGTTATAATACACAAAGAAATAACCGTTGGTCGAATATTGCGGATGAAAGGCCAATCCGAGAAGTCCTCTTTCTCCGCCATAGGTTATTTTTGAACTGATGTTCAGAAAATCAGCTGCATTGATGGTTCCATTGGGCTGAATGATTTTAATAATTCCATTCTGTTGTACAACAAATAACCGGCTGTCGTTGGCATTCGTGATTTCTACAGGTGCAGTAAGACCTGTTGCAAATTCTTGCAATACAAAACTTTGAGAGTAAAATAGTAAGGAAGAAAATAATGAAACTGAAAGTAGTGATTTTTTCATAATATTTTGATATTTAGTGTATTATGTTTAATGAAAATTTCATACCAAATGGCAATTGAAAAATTCATCAAAATCATAATTAAAAATTAGTAAATCTTTAATTGAATGCAGAATACCGATATATCTGAAAATAAACGATTTCTGTTCTTAAAAATTCATAAAATATCAAGAAAATCATTATATTTGCCGACTTAATTTAACGTAGTTATAACAAAATGCAAGGAAAAGGACTTATTACAATTGTTGCTATTGTACTAGGGTTAATTTGCTTAAATGAGCTATTACCAACATGGTACGCCAGCAAAATTGAAAAGCAGGCAACTGCTATTGCAGGAGACAATCCGGAAAAGTATCAGAAAGAAATCGCAAGACTTTCTAAGGATACACTGAATCTAGGTTTTACGGAACTTTATTACACCAAAGCGAAAGACAAGGAAATGAAACTTGGTCTTGACCTTAAGGGTGGGATCAATGTTCTTTTGGAGATCAATCAGAGAGATCTTGTGAATGATTTAACCAATTATTCTACAAACCCAATTCTGATCGAAGCTTTAAACAAAACAGATGAAGTTCAGAAAAATTCAACAAAATCTTACATTGACAATTTCTTTGTTGAGTTTGATGCTGTAAACAAAGCAAAAGGAGCTAATCTAAAACTTGCAGATCCTGAGATTTTCGGTAATACGAATCTTTCTGAGATCAAATTCAACACGACAGATGAGCAGGTTCAGAGTATCATCAAAAGAAGAATAGACCTTTCTGTAGGTACTGCTTTTGAAGTAATCAGAACCAGAATTGATAAAATGGGAGCAGTTCAGCCGAATGTTCAGAGAGTTCCGGGTACCGCAAGAATTTCTGTTGAAATGCCGGGAATGAAAGACATTGATAAGGTTAAAAAAATGCTTCAGACTTCTGCGAAACTTCAGTTTTGGGAAGTACAGCAAATTCCTGAAGTAGCTTCTTACTTCCAGACTCTTACAACTGCTGTTTCTACGAAAGGAGATTCTATTGGAGTTGCAAAGAATATTAATTTCATGAATCTTCTTCAGTTAGATAAATTGAGAACGAATGGTGTTGCCAGCGTAAAATTATCTGACACAGCGAAGGTTAATAAAATATTAAACAGCAAAATCGCTAAATCATTACGTCCTGCAAACATTAAGTATACCCAGTTTATGTGGGGGTACAAACCGGAATCTACTGATACAAACAGTTTGGTATTGTATGCCGTAAAAGGAAACATCAACCAAAAAGCCCCGGTAGACGGTGCGGTTGAGACTGCAAGTATCGGTTACGATGAACTCAGCAGAGTAGTTGTAGATATGCAGATGGATTCTAAAGGTGCGAAAGACTGGAAAACTTTAACGGAGAAAAACGTTGGAAAACCGGTTGCAGTAACTTTGGATAACAGAGTATACACAGCGCCAAATGTTGTGGGTGCTATTCCAAACGGTAGAACTCAAATCTCTGGTAACTTCTCTCAGGAAGAAGCTAAAGAATTGGTTGACGTTTTGGGAGCTGGTAAATTACCGGCAGGTGCAAAAGTTGTACAGGCTACTCAGGTAGGACCTTCATTAGGGCAGGAGTCTATTGATGCAGGAATGCTTTCATTCGGTATTGCATTCTTAATCATTATTGCATATATCATTTTCTATTACGGAGGAGCGGGAGTTTACGCTGTAATCGCAATGATTATCAACTTATTCTACATTTTCGGAATTATGGATTCCGCAGATGCTACACTTACGCTTCCCGGTATTGCAGGTATCGTTCTTACAATGGCGATGGCAGTAGATACGAACGTAATCATTTACGAAAGGACAAAAGAAGAATTATTCGCAGGAAAAAGCATTCTTGAAGCGTACAAAGATGGTTTCAAACATGCATTAAGTGCGATTGTTGATGGTCACTTAACGACGTTATTGACTGCAGGTGTACTGTTCTTGTTCGGAACAGGTCCTATCAAAGGATTTGCTCTGACTTTAGGAATTGGTATCTTAATGACATTCTTTACTTCTGTATTGCTTTCAAGAGTGATGATTTTCAGCAGATTGAATAAAGGAAAACACCTTTCTGTCTGGACTGCTCCTACTAAAAACTTATTCAGAAATACTTGGATTGATTTTATCGGAAAGAGAAAGTATGCTTATATCATTTCTGCTATTTTAACGGTTGTATGTATTGCATCTATTGCAATCAACGGATTCAAATACGGAATTGACTTTACTGGTGGTAGAAACTACGTCGTGAGATTTGATAAAGACGTAAATGCAGAAAACATTGAGCAGAATTTAATTAAAATATTTGCCACTGAAGATGGTAAAAACTCTTCTGTTGAAGCTAAAACTTTTGGCAGTGAAAATCAGTTGAAGATCTCTACAGATTATTTGATCGATGATGAATCTTTAAAAGCTGACCAGACTGTTGAGCAGAAATTATATGAAGGTTTAAAATCAAGCTTACCCGCTAATACCACTCTGGAAGATTTCAAAGCTGCTGATAAAGGCGAGACAGGAATTGTTTCTTCTGAAAAGGTAGGACCTACCGTTGCAGATGATATCAAAACTCACGGTATGTTAGCTGTTGCCGCTGCCTTAGCCGGGATCTTTATCTATATTTTGGTTAGATTTAGAAAATGGCAATTCTCATTGGGTGCTGTTGCAGCATTGTTCCATGATGCGGTTATTATTTTGGGAGCTTATTCATTGCTTCACAAATTCATGCCTTTCAATATGGAGATCAATCAGGATTTTGTTGCTGCGATCTTGACGGTTTTGGGATATTCTATTAACGATACCGTAATTATCTTCGACAGAATCAGAGAGTATTTAAGAGAGAAAAAATCTCTTACCTTGGCAGGATTATTTGACGATTCTATTTCAAGTACATTAGGTAGAACGTTCAACACTTCATTCACAACGATTCTTGTAATCTTGGCTATTTTCATCTTTGGTGGAGATAACCTGAGAGGATTTATGTTTGCAATGTTGATCGGTATTGGTTTTGGGACCTATTCGTCTATATTCATTGCTTCGGCGATTGCTTATGACTTCCTTAAAACAGGAAAAGAAGAAGGTGTTCACGGAAAGTCATCTTCTGATAAAGAAGTTCTTGCTTCAAAATAATTTAAACTACAATAAACGAAAAAGCCTTTCATTAGAAAGGCTTTTTTCGTTTTCCGGATATTATACTTTTTTAATAGAGAAAATTTAGAATCATTATTTTTAGAGATTTGATTACTTTTGCAGGGCTATGGAAAAATCAAAGAAAAAAGCTGCGATGAGCTTTATTTTCATCACTTTACTGATCGACATTACAGGTTGGGGAATTATCATTCCGGTAGTTCCGGCATTGATTAAAGAGTTGATTCATGCTGATATCAGTGAAGCTGCAAAATATGGAGGTTGGCTTGGTTTTGCTTATGCTTTTACTCAATTTCTATTTTCTCCGATTGTAGGAAATCTGAGTGATAAATTCGGACGAAGACCTATTATTCTGATTTCATTGTTCGGGTTTGCCATTGATTATATTCTTTTAGCATTATCACCAACGATTATCTGGCTTTTTGCAGGGAGAATCATCGCAGGAATTACCGGAGCAAGTGTAACAACAGCAAGTGCATACATTGCAGATATTTCTACGGATGAAGACCGGGCTAAAAACTTCGGGTTAATTGGTGCTGCTTTCGGGCTTGGATTTATTATTGGTCCTGTGATCGGTGGTATTCTAGGGCATTACGGTGCGAGAGTTCCGTTTTATGCTGCGGCGGTTTTGTGTTTATTGAATTTCTTGTATGGATATTTTATTCTTCCTGAAAGTTTAGATAAAGATAAAAGAAGAGAATTTAGTTGGAAACGCGCAAATCCGGTTGGTTCATTTAAATTTTTAGGGAAGCATCCTGAAATTTCAGGTTTGATTGTTGCCTTGATTTTAATCTATATTGCAGGTCATGCCGTGCAGAGTAACTGGAGTTTCTTTACTATGTATGAATTTGACTGGACGGAAAGAATGGTCGGGATTTCTCTCGGAGTAGTCGGACTGTTAGTTGGTTTGGTACAGGGAGTTTTAATTCGCTGGACAACTCCTAAATTAGGCGAACAGAAAAGTATTTATTATGGTTTAGCCCTTTATGCTTTCGGAATGCTTCTTTTTGCTTTTGCAACTCAAGGGTGGATGATGTTTGTTTTCCTTATTCCTTACTGTTTAGGGGGAATTTGCGGTCCTGCTCTGCAATCTGTCATCACCAAAAGCGTTCCTTCAAACGAGCAGGGTGAATTGCAAGGCGCATTGACGAGTTTGATGAGCGCAACAGCGATTATCGGACCTCCGATGATGACCAATTTATTTTACTTTTTTACTCATGAAGATGCACCGTTTAAATTTTCAGGAGCGCCGTTCTTTTTAGCATTTATATTGATGGCAATCAGTGTGATTGTTACATATTACGCTTTTCAGAAGAAAAAATCTTAAAACGTGCAGTTTTTTTTAAATTTGAAATTAATTTTGTAATGTATTGTGATATTTTTATATTTTTGATGAAAATAACATAAATATGAAAATTAAAAGAACGATACTTGCGTTGCTTGTGCCAACAATATTTCTAAACTGTAGCAGTGATGCAGAAGTAATTCAGGAGGGAAGTAATAATACGTCTGCGGTTCCCGCAATTTACAGCAAAATTTATGGTGCATCCAGCATTACTTCAGACGGAACCTACATTTATATAAAAACAACAGGTACTCCCGACCATAAAAGCGCTTACTATCCTACGAGTAACAGCCTGTACGAAAATTTTTCAGGAACAACATTCGGTGGTTATACATTTTCAAAAAATCCAAATTCGATTTCCACAAAAAGTTATACTTTCAAAATCCCTGTCAATCCTGTAGTAGCTTCTACTCATTCCGCAACACCTTTGGGACCTATTGGTGTTTCCTTAAACGGTGTTCCGTTTTTCAATCAATATGCTGGTCCTAATCAACCGCTTTCAGGTGAAATTGTTTCTTTCGACCAATATTGGGGACACCCTGCACAAGGTGGAGATTATCATTACCATGTAGAGCCGAAATACCTTACAACTGTTAAAACTTCAAAATCTGCTTTGTTAGGATTTTTATTGGATGGTTTTCCTGTTTACGGACCCGAAGAGAATGGTTCTGCGGTTGCCAATGCCTCTTTGGATGCTTATCATGGCCATACAAGTGTGACAGCAGATTATCCAAACGGAATTTATCATTATCATATTACAGATACAGATCCTTATATTAACGGAAACGGATTTTATGGCACTGCGGGTACTGTCAGCAATTAGTTTTTTATCATTACTTTTTTCTTGTCAGCCTTCTGAGCAGAAATCATTAAAATATTACAACTTCACCGAGCTTCATCTGGAAAACAGTAATGGCTTGGCTATCAATAATGGTCAGCCGTTTACAGGAATTGTATATTCATTTTATCCCGGAACTAAAGATACAGCTGAAGTAATGGGTTTTAATAAAGGAAAGGAACATTGGGAATGGAAAAGATTTTTTCCAGACGGAAAACTGATGCAGCAAAGATATTTTGATAACGGAATAAAAGTTAAAACTTTAAAAGAATGGTGGGAAAACGGAAAACCAAAATTATCTACATCGTTCCTGAAAGGTGAAAATCACGGTGAATTTAAAGAATGGAATAGCGAAGGAAGGCTCGTAAAGCAAATGCATTATAATTTGGGATATGAAGACGGAAGCCAGAAACAATTCTATGATAACGGGAAAATAAGATCAAATTATATTGTAAAAGAAGGCAAAAGGTATGGTCTGCTTGGAACTAAAAATTGTGTGAATGTTAAAGATAGTATTTTTCAGAAGTAGTTTTGCTCTATTTTTAATGTTGCTTTCCTGCGAAAAGGAAAGCTCTGTTCCGTATTACAATACTCCGGATTTCGAACCGCATTTTCTTTCGGAGAAAGAAGCGCTAAAGCAAATTCCGCATACAATTGCCCCGTTCTCTTTTAAAGATCAGGATCAAAAGACAATCACAGATAAGACGATTGATAACAAAATTCACATTGCAAGTTTTATTTTTACATCTTGTGGAAGTATCTGTCCGGTAATGATTGAAAATCTAAGTGTTGTTGACAAAAAATATCAGAAAGACAAAGATATTGTTTTACTTTCCTTTTCGGTAACTCCGTGGATCGATACCCCTCAAAAACTTAAAATTTTTAAAACGGATAAGAAAATCAGCAATCCCGAGTGGCATTTTCTAACAGGAAAAAAAAGTGAAATTTACAGCTTGGCAAGACAATCTTATTTTGCGGAGGAAGATCTCGGTTTTACAAGCGACAGCACAAAATTTCTTCATACAGAGCATATTATTTTAGCAGACCGTAACAAAAAAATAAGAGGAATATACAACGGAACTTTACAGACTGATATCAAACAGCTTATAAAAGATATTGATGTTCTTAAAAAAGAATAATCGTGTGACTTAATATTTTATTAAATCTTAAAATTAGAACATTAAGATTCATATATCTTTTGTAATTTAGCATCATGGAATTAAGCATTGGAGAAATGGCTCTTATTGCCATTGCGATTGTAGTTTTATTCGGACCGGATAAACTACCTCAGATTGCCCGTGATCTAGGATCAGGAGTGAGAAAAATGCGTGGAGCAGTAGAAGACATCAAAACCGAAATCATGAAAGAAACAGATAATCCTGTTTCTGAAATCAAACGTGAGATCGAGAAAGTAAAAGATGCTGCCAAAGATTTTGATCCTGCAAAAAATATTCAGAAAGATATTATAGGAGAACCTTTAGCTGATACAACTCCAAAATTAAAACCTTCAGATGACGATACATACGAAGGCCCAGTAAGCAGATAATAATGGAAGAGATCATTCTTGAAGATAAAAAGGTATTTCTATACCTTAATAATCTTGGAGATACTCCATTTGATCAGTTTTGGATATTGATTTCGGGAACATTTATCTGGATTCCGCTTTATATTATTTTCTGTTATTTTCTTTATAAAAATTTTAAATTAAAATCTTTACTTTATATTCTCCTTTTCGTAGCGATTGGAGTAACGGTTTCTGATCAGTTAGCCGGTGTTTTCAAATATGGCGTTGCCAGATTAAGACCATGTCATGACCCAGGTTTACAATCTTACATGAGAGCCGTAAAATGCGGCGGGAAATTTGGTTTTTACTCTGCACATGCTTCAAATACCTTTTTTTTGGCAAGTTACCTTAGTTTTTTGCTAAAAGACAAATTGAAATGGTTTCCTTATGTTATATTTGTTTGGGCATTAATTGTATCATATAGCCGAATTTATTTAGGAGTACATTTCCCGATAGATATTTTGGTGGGGGCGTTTGTTGGAATTTTATTGGGAGCGGTATTTTTTATGTTCGCAAAAAAAGTCATCAACAAACAAACTATATAAAATGAAAAAACATTTACTCATTATTACTTTAGCGTTTTCATCGCTGCCGTTTTTCTCGGCTCAGGACAAGAAAATTCCAGAAGAATGTATGCAAAAAGCAGATTATAAATGTGCCGAAGAGCAATATTCACAATTGGCAGCCAAAGAAATGATTCAGCAGTATCAGCCTGAGTATTTTAATAATTTAGGAACCGCCCAAAAACGTTTGGGAAAAATTCCTGCAGCGTTTAAATCTTACGAATCTGCTTTGAAGTCAAATCCCAAATCGGCAGCAGTTTATTCCAATTTGGGTTCTTTACATAATCAGAAAGGAAGTAAAACCAAAGCACTTGATTATCTGAATAAGGGCTTAATGATTGATGATCAAAATGCTGAAATGTACCTTACACGCTCAAAAGTTTACGAAAATTTAGGTAAAAAAGATTTAGCTGAAAAAGATCTCAATCAGATTCTGACTTTTGCTCCCGACAATATTTTTGCACGAACGGGTTTGGCAAACCTCAAAAAAAGAAACGGTGATCTTGAAGGTTCACTGAAAGATTACAATAAACTGTTGTCAGAAAAACCCGAATCTTTGTTATACAATGGTAGAGCCGATGTTTATTTAAAACTGAAAAAATATAAAGAAGCTTTGGCAGATGTCAGCAAAGCAATTTCTATTGATCCTAAATTTTCACAGTCATATGTAACCAAAGCGTTGGTTTTATTTGATATGGCAAAAGATAAAGAAGCCTGCACAAGCCTGGATAAAGCTGTTGCCACCGGATATGAAAAAGGCGCTCTTACTGAATTGTATACTAAATGTGTCAAAAAATAATATTATTTGTATTTTAAGATTAAACTCAAATATAAGTCACACTTTTAGATATTATCTTTGTCATTCTGTAGGAATCTCGACAGAGTTTTCATGTTCGTTGCTTAGATTCCTGTGGAATGACAAAAATTCTGTTTATTTTCAAATTTGAAAAAATTTAATTAAGCCCTCAAAATTAAATCTCTTTTAATTATTTTTGAACTTCTAAAAAATATTCATGCTAAACATTGTTCTTGTAGAACCGGAAATTCCCAATAACACAGGCAACATCGGAAGATTATGCGTAGGAACCGAAAGCAAATTACATCTCATCCATCCTCTTGGATTTTTGATTGATGATAAAAATCTCAAGCGTTCCGGCTTAGATTACTGGGTGCATCTCGATGTTACAGAATATGCAAATGTTGACGAATGGATAAAAGTGATTCCTGACTTATCGCGTGTCTTTCTGATGAGTTCTCACGCAGAAAAATCTTACCTCGAAATTGATTTTCAGGAGGGTGACTGGTTGGTTTTCGGAAAGGAAAGTGTGGGTTTAAGCAAAGAGGTTTTAGACCAATTTGATAATCATCTAACGATCCCGATGTCTAAGTTGATCAGAAGTTTTAATATTGCCAATTCAGTTGCATTTGTTGTTGGTGAGGCAAAAAGACAGATTAATCTTAAAAATTTAGTTTAAATATTTTTTTAATCATTATGATAAGGTTTTCCCTGCAAAATCTGATCGGCACGATACAGCTGTTCAACGATAAATAACCGGATCATCTGGTGTGTAAATGTCATTTTAGAAAGTGACATTTTTTCGTTGGCTCTGTTGTAAATTTCATCCGAAAAACCATAAGCACCACCAATCAGAATGTGGATTTTTTTTACCGAAGAATTCATCCAGTTGTCAATTTTCTGAGAAAATTCTCTGCTGGTAAACTGTTTTCCTTTTTCATCTAAAATAGCAATCCAATCATTTTTATCGATATGATTTTGAAATAATTTTGCTTCTTCTTTTTTTAGCAAATCAGGTGAGAGGTTTTTTGCATTTTTGATGTCAGGAATTTCTATAATCTCAAAATTCCAATGTTTGGGAAGTCGGGTAAGATAGTAACTGATCAGAGAAGTGATTTCTTTATCGTCTGTTTTCCCGATGCAAAGTAGGTTGATGCGCATTTTTTGGCTTTAAAAAAGAAAGTTCAAAGATAGTTATAATTAAAAAATAAGAGAATTATTTTAAAATCTGTATTTTTACGTGGCCAACACAATCAAGATGAAGTTTTCTTCTTACTCATTATTGTTTTTGATTTTTTCGGGAATGACTTTCTGTCAGAAAGTTAGCGATTCTGCGGAGATTAAGTATCTTGAAAAAGACCGGAATAAAATTTCTCTTGTAGGAGGTGTAAGTTATGTTGATAATTCTTTTGGACTGTATTACGAAGGTCAGACTTTTCTACTGAAGCCGAATGATTCTTTTTACACAGAATTTTTTCTGAGATACCGGTGGCTAGATGCAAGTGTTTCGTTTGCCCCAAAGTTTGTAAGGATCAATAACGATGATGACATTAAAGGCAGAACTAAATATTTCAATCTGGGATTTGCATTTTTCCTTGATACGAAACTCAGGCAGGCAGTCAATTATAACCAAGTGAAAGGTTTGTATTTGGAAGATACAAAGCGATTTTTTGAAGCGGTTTTGGATAATGAATTTACACAAGAGCTTAATAACGATTTTATGCAGTTTCCAGATGCAAAATATCAGTCTTTTACTGGTGAAACGAGTTATCTGTGGCTTGGAAAAAAAGACAATTACAGAACGTATACCAACATGACGCATAAGCCATTAAAAAATAATTTTGTCTTGCTTACAGGATTGGTATATCAGTATAATATAATGAGAGATACCGATCGAGTGAACTACAGAGGAATAGAAATTTCAGATTCGCCTGAAGAAAGCTCAGTGACAAAAGATATCAGATTAACGTTAAAAGCAGGCGGCGGAATACAGAGAGTCATAGGAAAAAACTGGTACGCCATTGTAGAACTCTACCCCCAGATTCATTACGGTTACTTGATTGATGAACATTATAATGAGTTTAATTTTGGACTCAATTCATACTCCAGAATAGGATTTGATAACGGAAGATGGTTTTTCGGTGGTGGAGCACAGCTAAACTGGATTAACAGTAACAATGAAAATTTCTATTCATCTACAAACTGGTTGTTGCGGTTTGGATTGGGTTTTAGAATAAATTCCCCTAAATTTGTCAATCAACAGTTTGACAAAATTGATCAAATTTTAAAATAAAAAATGGGTATTAAGATTCCGGGTTTTCTTTTGAAAGTTCAAGATTTTTTTGATGATATACATATTCCGGTTTTGGGAATATCACTTTGGCAGTTGTTTCAGATCTATTTTGCGGGTGTTTTCAAAGGAAAAATAGGCAAAAAAGCAGCAGCAATTTCCTGGAGTTTCACGTTGAGTCTATTTCCTTTTATCTTGTTTCTGCTTTCAGTATTGCCCTATATGCCGCACTATGACAAGCTTCAGTTTTATATTTTCGAAGTCCTGATGCATAATATTTTTCCTTCTAATATAGAAGGCGATGTAAGAGGGTATATTGAAGATAATATTATCCCCAATATGAAGGGAATCAGTAATTTAACGATTCTTATTGCGCTTGTTTTTGCGACCAACGGTACATTTTCTATTATCAATGGTTTTAATGAAAATTCTAAAGAAAAGCTTCCTGACGTGAAAGAGTTTATCCTTTCATTTTTTATCACGATTGGCTTTGTTACCATCGTTTTTCTGGCACTTTTCGGGGTGTATTATTCTGAGGTTGTTCTCAAGCTCTTTACACCGACCTATAATATTTCCTGGCTGGTCAATAATCTCTCAAAAATTATTGGTTTCGTCTCTTTTCCTCTGTTCTTTTTCCTGTTGCTTGCAATGTTTTACTGGCTTGGAACCGTGAAGATTATCAGATTCAGACAGGCCGTTCCAGGGGCGATTCTTACAACGGTTTTATTTATTCTTACCACTTATCTGTTTACTCTTTACGTGAAAAATGTTGCCCGATACAACGTTTTGTACGGGTCTATCGGAAGCATGATTTTACTGATGATTTGGGTAAATGTAAATGTATATCTGCTGCTTTTCGGGAATGAGCTAAATATGGCTCTTCGAAAGCTGAGAGTCGAAAAACTTTTGGCTGATGAAATAAAAAAAGAAGCATCACATTATCATGCAAAAAATGAAGAACCCAATTTGGACAGTGATGAGGAACATATCAGAAGTATTATAACTGAAATAAAAAAGAAAGAGGATGAAAAATAGGCTAATTATAATGTTTATTTAATATAGTCAGTCCTTTTTTCAAAGTACACAAACCTTGCTGAAGTCTTGACTTAAAGGTGCTGTAAATAAATAATTTTAAAGGAGCTTAGATTCTTACCAAACTAATCTTCTTCATCTTCTGTAATTTTGGACGAGCTTAAGTTTAAAATAATATAACCCGAAACTGCTGCAATAAAAGAAGCAACCAGGATCGCAAATTTTGCTTCGTCCTGAATCTGGATTTTATCTTTAAACGAAAGCAATGCGATAAAAATTGACATTGTAAAACCTATTCCTGCTAAAAGTCCGACGCCCAACATTTGTTTCCACGAGGAGTTTTGAGGAAGTGAACTGATTTTCGATTTGATAGCAATAAAAGAGAAAAGGTTGATTCCTATCAGTTTTCCTAAAACCAAACCGCAGACAATTCCTAATCCCAAACCACTGAACAGCCCATCAACCATTCCGTTGGTGAATGTAATATTGGTATTCGTCAATGCAAAAACCGGCATGATGAGAAAGCTCACCGGAAAATGGAGCTGATGTTCCAGCTTTTCTAAAGGCGAAATTTCTGTAGTAGAAATATTTGTAGGAATAGAAAATGCAAGAACTACGCCTGCAATTGTTGCATGAATTCCTGAATGATGCAGAAAATACCAAAGAAAAATACCCGGAATCAGATAAAAAATAATTTTTGTGACTTTTAAATAATTCAGAAGAAACAACAAAACTGATACTCCCAGAGAAAGAAAAATATATAACCAGTGAATTTGCTCAGTATAAAAAACAGCAATCACTAAAATTGCGCCCAAATCATCTACAATTGCCAATGCGGCTAAAAATATTTTGATAGAATTCGGAACCTTTTTCCCAAGCATAGAAACAATTGCCAGAGAAAAAGCAATATCTGTTGCCATCGGAATTCCCCAACCGTTACTGTATTTTGTTCCGTAATTAAAAGCGGTATAAATAATTGCAGGAACAATCATTCCGCCAATTGCTGCGAATATGGGAAGTGATGCATTTTTGAATGATGAAAGTTCGCCTTCAACAATTTCTCTTTTGATTTCAAGACCTACCAAAAGGAAGAAAATTGCCATCAAACCATCATTAATCCAGATGCTTACAGGATATTTCAGATGAAAAAGATTTATACCGATTTTCTGATCCAAAAAATTCTGAAAATTTTCAGCCAAAGAAGAGTTGGCAATTCCGAGTGCCATAGCTACGCAGAGAATTAGTAAAATCCCTGATGACTGACTGCTTTCAAAAAACTTTTTAAAGTAGATGCTTAATTTCATACCTAAATTCTGATGACTTTGGAAACACCGTCAATATCTTTAAGTTTTTTAAATGTCTCGTCAAGTTGACTTCTGTTTTTTACTTCTAAATTGATATTTCCTACAAAAACACCATCGTTTGATTCTATCGACATACTTTTCATATCCATTCCCATTGCGCCGCTGATTACAGTTGTAATATCGTTGATCATACCCATTCTGTCGAGTCCTTCAATCTCAATTTTAATACGGTTTTTGAAGCTTTCTTCGTTCACCCATTTTGCAGGAATGACACGATAATCATATTGTGCTCTCAGATTGATCGCATTCGGACAATTGTCACTGTGAACTTTTATACCTTCCGAAATGGTAATAAACCCAAAAATTTTATCTCCCGGAATTACTGTACAGCATTTCGCATAGCTGTAATTCAGTTTTTCTTCGTCTTTTCCAAAAACGATCATATCAAGATTGATCTCTTTCGGCTCGATATAATGCTGATTTTTAGTCGGTGATTTTCTGAATCTTGAAAGCAAATTGTTAAATACATTTTTACTTTCAATATATTTTCTTAAACTGCTCGCATCCAGCTCATTCGTCTGAAATTTTAAGAATAATTCCTGAGAAGTTTTCAGATTAAAGAATTTCTGAAGTTTATTGATTTCTTCATCATTAAAATTAATCTTGGCATGTCTCAGTTTTCTCTGCAGAATTTCTTTTCCTTCGTCTACCAAAGAGTTTTTCTCAGAATTCAGATATCCTTTGATCTTTGATTTTGCTTTTGAAGTCACCACAAAATCAAGCCAGTCAAACTTTGGCTTTTGATTTTGAGAAGATAAGATGTCTACCTGATCGCCATTTTGCAAAACATAAGAAATCGGAACCAGCTTACCGTTGATTTTTGCTCCCAGACATTTCATTCCCAGATCTGAGTGTACTGAAAATGCAAAATCCAGAGCCGTTGCATTGGTTGGTAAAATTTTTATTTCTCCTTTCGGTGTAAAGACAAAAACTTCTTTTGAATATAAATTGAGTTTAATGTTATCTAAAAGCTCTGACGTCGTAAGATTCTGCTGTTGTTCAAGTACTTCACGGATTTCCGTTACCCAGTTTTCAAAATTTCTGTCGTCGTTTGTCTGTTTGTAACCTTCTTTGTATTTGTAATGAGCGGCAACACCTTTTTCAGCAATATCGTCCATTCTTTCTGAACGGATCTGAACTTCAATCCACTTTTTATCAGGACCAAGAACCGTTAAGTGTAAACTTTCGTAGCCTGTAGAACGGGGTTGGGTAATCCAGTCGCGCATTCTTGACGGGTTACTGTGATAAACATCTGTTACGATAGAATATATTTTCCATGCCAGGAACTTTTCGTTTTTGGCATCAGATTTATAAATGATTCTTATGGCGTAATTATCAAAAACCTCTTCAAAAGAAACGCCCTGCTTCAGCATTTTTCTGTAAATTGATGAAATCGCTTTTGCACGACCTTTGATCGTCACATTCAGACCTTCATCATTCAGTCTTTCAGAAACTTCTTTTTTAAATTCCTCAATATAACGCTCTCTGCTTTCTTTGGCGAGTTCTAATTTTTGAGTGATTTCATTAAAAACTTCAGGATTGTTATATTTTAAAGAAAGATCTTCAAGCTCAGACTTAATATTGTACAAACCCAATCGGTGAGCCAATGGAGCATAAATGTATACTGTCTCGGAAGCAATTTTTTTCTGCTTATCGGGAGCCATACTTTCCAGTGTTCTCATGTTGTGAAGACGGTCGGCAATTTTAATCAAAATCACACGGAAGTCTTCAGAAAGCGTAAGAAGAAGCTTTCTGTAATTTTCAGACTGTACAGAGATATTCTGATGATTCATGATGGAGATCTTCGTCAGTCCATTCACGATAACGGCAATTCTTTCACCGAAAATTTTCTTCAGATCTTCATATGTGTAATCAGAATCTTCAATTACATCATGCAGTAAAGCGCACGCAATTGATGTTGCTCCCAAGCCGATTTCCTTGGCTACAATTTTTGCAACCGCAATCGGGTGATAGATATAAGGCTCACCAGATTTCCTTCTCTGGTCTTTGTGAGCGTCTAATGCAATATCAAAAGCCTTTCGGATGAGTTTATTGTTTTCTTCATCCAAAGTTCTGTACGTGTTAGAAATCAGGTCTTTATATCTTGCTGAGATTTCTTTATTTTCTTGCTCCAAATCGTAACTCATTTGTGTAAAAGGCTTTATTTAGACGAAAATACGAAAAATAAAGCGATTTGTCAATTCCTGCAACCAAAAAAATCCGCAGAAAAAAATTCCACGGATTTCGGTTATTAGTTTTAGTTTAATTTTTCAGAATCTTACTTCAGAATCAATTCCTGTGTGTTGAGATTTTTTCTTCACATCCGGACTGTTGTGAATTTCTGCTTTGCTTCTGGCGTCTATATATTTTTTCACATTGCTGTATGACGCTTCACTGATGCTCATGTTTTCAAATAAATACGTTTTCAGAACAGAATTCTGATGGAAAATATCACGTGCTTTCTGTGACTCTTCGTTATCTTTTATTTCTACACTCGCCAAAAACTGTGAGTGATGGTGATCTTCCGTAAGATAAACAATGTAATCTGAGTTTCCAAATCCGGAATTTTCGAGTTCGTTTTCCAATTTTTTATAATCACCGTTGCGTTCAAATAATCCTGCTAAAATTTGTGACATAATAATCTTGTTTTTTGATATTTAAAGATAAAACTATTTTTTCAAATAATTAGTAAATAATTAATAAATTTTATTAATTATTATTTTATCTATAAAAATTTAATAAAAATTAAGAAACTATCTATTTTAAATGAAATTGTTTTTATTTTGTTGAAAAGTGAATTTTAGAAGCGGTTGTTAGAACCGTTAAAATAAATACCATCAATTTTCTTCCATTTTTGATCGTTTTTGATTGTATCAATTTTTTCATAAAATTTTAGAAGACTCAATGTTCCTTTTTCTCCATAATCGTAGATTTTCTTTGATTTTCCATTATTAAAAATTATTTCTGTTTCCACAGAAGAACAATCTGAACATTCAATACTGTAATTGTCTTTCAAATCACTGAAATTAATTTCATTTAGATATTTTGATAGATTTTTAAAAATTGAACTATCAACTCCGATGTATTTTCCTTTCAAATTTTTATAGAAATCAGATTGAAGAAAAATTGAGTCTTTTTTAAATGTCAAATTGTAAATTCTTCCTGGAGTATAACCACCATTTTGAGTAAAGGTGATTTTCTCTATATGATGATTATTTGTTGAAATAGTAAATTCTGTCAGTTCGTTATTTTTAATCATTAATGTATCATATTGCAACATATCATCTCTGTTTTTTATATGTTTCTTAAAGTTTATTAATTTAATCAAATTCTGCCCTTTATAATGCATTGTTTTGGCTGATATAATATTATGAACCTTTTGTTTTCCTGGGTTTAATAGTTGATAACCATTTGTGCTGCTTAATATCACGAGAGTATTTTTATAATCGTCTTCAGCTAAAATTCTCACAACATTATCGTCATTATTTGAAACAGGGTATCTAAGATTAACTAAATAATCTTTTTTGCCATCGTAGTTAAAATCAGTTTCATAATAAGGTTTAAAATCCTCTTTATCAACGGTTTTTTTGAAGCTTTTTATTGAATCAATATAATCATAACCATAAGAAAAGTCAGTCTTTAATTCTAAATTTTTATATTCTTCATTTGAATGAATGATTTCTAAAATTTCTTTTTCATTAAGGCTTTTTTTCTCACAGGACTGCAAGGCAATATTTCCAATAAGTAGGATAATAAATTTCATCTTTGATTTTTTATACTAAAAAGAAAGCCTGTTTAATTGTAAACAGGCTCTAATTATTTAAATTAACCTAAATTCTCTCATTCTTAATCTCCTCAACAATTTCAGGATTCAAAAGGGTAGAAGTGTCTCCGAAATTGCTGAAATCTCCTTCAGCAATCTTTCTCAAAATTCTACGCATAATCTTTCCTGAACGGGTTTTAGGGAGTCCGGAAACAAACTGGATTTTATCCAATTTCGCAATCGGACCAATCTGATCAGAAATTAACTGATTAATTTCCTTTTTCAGGTTTTCTTTCTGACGACCTGCACCGCTGTCTTTTAAAATGACAAAACCATACAGCGCACTTCCTTTGATGTCGTGCGGGAAACCGACAATTGCAGATTCTGCAACCGCAGGGTGTTCATTAATGCTGTCTTCAATAGGAGCTGTCCCCAAATTGTGTCCGGAAACTATCACGACGTCATCGACACGACCGGTAATTCTATAATATCCAACCTCATCTCTTAACGCACCGTCACCAGTGAAATACTTTCCTGGAAAAGCCGTAAAATAGGTTTCTTTATATCTTTGGTGATCTCCCCAGATCGTTCTTGCAATTCCCGGCCACGGAAAACGGATACAAAGATTTCCAGTCACCTGATTTCCTGTAATTTCGTTGCGTTTGTCATCCATTAAAACAGGCTGAACTCCGGGTAAAGGTAATGTTGCATAGGTCGGTTTGGTTGGTGTTACAAAAGGAATCGGTGAAATCATAATTCCTCCGGTTTCGGTTTGCCACCAAGTATCGACAATCGGACATTTTTTTCTTCCGACATGATCGTTGAACCAATGCCAAGCTTCATCATTGATCGGTTCTCCAACAGATCCAATTACCCGTAATGAACTTAAATCATGTTTATCAACCCATTCTGCGCTTTCTTTTGCCAAAGAACGGATTGCTGTTGGTGCTGTGTAAAATTGGGTAACTTTATGTTTTTCAATAACTTCCCAGAATCTATCGGGTTCAGGATAAGTTGGAATTCCTTCGAAAATAACGGTTGTAGCTCCATTAATAAGCGGTCCGTACAAAATGTACGAATGCCCGGTAATCCAGCCAATATCTGCTGTACACCAATAAATGTCATTTTCCTGATAATTAAATACATTTTTGAAGGTGTAACCCGTGTAAACCATATAACCTGCACAAGTATGAAGCATTCCTTTTGGTTTTCCTGTAGATCCTGAAGTGTATAAAATGAATAAAGGATCTTCCGCATCCATAATAATGGTCACAAAATCTGAAGAAGCTTTTTCGTATAGATCTTCCATCCAGAAGTCTCTGCCTTCTTTCATTTTAACCTCATTTTTGGTTCGTTTTACGACCAAAACTTTTTCTACGGTAGGACATTTTTCTACGGCTTCATCAATGATACTTTTCAGGTCTAAAACTTTGCTTCCTCTGAAACTTCCATCTGAAGTGATTAGCATTTTTGCACCGCAGTCATTCACTCTTGAAACGACCGCCGAAGCAGAAAAACCTGCAAAAATTACAGAGTGCACTGCTCCTAGTTTTGCACAAGCGAGCATTGCAACCGCCAATTCAGGAATCATAGGAAGGTAGATACAAACTCTATCACCTTTCTTAATTCCCATATCTTTCAGGACGTTGGCTGTTTTGTTGACCCTTGTGTAAAGATCGTTGTAGGAAATATGTTGCGACTCTTCTTTGGGATCGTTTGGTTCCCAGATAATGGCGGTTTTCTCACCACGTACTGAAAGATGCCTGTCGAGACAGTTTTTGGTGATATTTAATTTAGCATTTTTAAACCATGTAATTTTTGCTTCATTCATGTCGTATTTTACGACTTTGCTCCATCTTTGATACCACACAAAGTTTTGATCGGCAATATTATCCCAGAATTTTTTAGGATTTTTTATAGACTTTTTGTACTGTTCGTAATAATGTGGTAAATCTTCGATCACGTAATTTCTCATACTTTTTATTTTTTTATTATTATTAAATTTTTGTTTGTATAAATTGTGTCTTCTTGTGTTTTTGATTGTACGCGAAGCGCACAAATTTTTTATGACCCTTAACTACTTTCATGGCTCATAAAACCGTTTTACTTATATAAGGATGCACTGTTAAATCAGTTATAATTTCTTTTCCATTACTGGTAAGAATCTGTTTTTTATTGATGTTTCAATTTGTCCAATCTTCACAAATCCGAAGTTTTCATAAAATTTTTGTGCATTCGGATCTGCTTCGAGAATTATTTTTTTTACTTTAGTTTCTTTAATCTTATTTAAGAAATTATTCATCAACAATTTACCATAACCTTTTCCAATTTCGCTCGGTAAAACAAAAAGATTATCAAGTTTTACACTTTCTTCATCTAAATTAAAATAAGAATAAAATGCTATTGGTATATCGTTTATTGATAAATGACAAACCTCATTAGTTTTAATATATTCTTCTGTAATAGTTAATAAATCAGACCATTCTTCCATCTGCTCTGCCGAATATCCCCAATATGCTTTAGACTTTTTTGTAATATCTGTCAAAACTTTGTGATCATCTGGTTCTGCTCTGCTTATTCTCTCATTTCCATCATTCATTTAATTCTATAATTTTGAATTTTTTCTTTCAGTTCATCAATGATCTTTTCATCATCAATCGTCGACGGAATCTGAAATTCTTTACCGTCAATAATTGTTCTGATCAATTTTCTTAAAGTTTTTCCGGAACGTGTTTTCGGTAGTCTTTTGACCACCATTACACTTTTAAGAAATGCAACTGCACCTATTTTTTCTCTTATTTTTAAGATGATTTCTTTTTCTATATCTTCTTCAGAAATTTCGGATCCATTTTTCAAAACTACACTTGCGAAAGGAACCTGCCCGCGAAGTTCATCATCAATTCCCACAACTGCACATTCTGCAACATCGGGATGTGATGACACTATTTCTTCCATTTCGGAAGTCGAAAGTCGGTGTCCTGCAACATTGATCACGTCGTCAACTCTTCCTGTGATAAAAATATATCCGTCCTCATCTTTTATAGCTCCGTCTCCGGAAAAGTAGTAACCATTATATTGTGATAAATAACTTTTTTCAAAACGATCGTAATCATTCCAAATTCCTAACATTGCTCCGGGCGGAAGCGGAAGTTTGATCACCAAATATCCTTCTTTATGCTCGTCTAGTTCGTAACCGTTTTCATCAAAAATTTTAATATCATAACCGGGAACCGGTTTTCCTGCTGAGGCTCTTTTGATGTGGTAATCATCATCAAAAGTCATCAAACCCAACATTGGCGAACCCGATTCTGTCTGCCACCAATGATCGATTGCGGGAACTCCGATATATTTTTCAAACCAGTCTAAAGTAGCGACATCACATCTTTCTCCCGCCAAAAACTGTTTTTTAAAATGTGATAAATCATATTTTTTCACCAATTCACCGTTCGGATCTTCTTTTTTGATGGCTCTTATTGCAGTTGGAGCAGTAAACATCGCAACAACTTTGTATTCTGAAATAATTCTCCAGAAAGTTCCTGCATCGGGAGTCATGATGGGTTTTCCTTCAAAAATGATGGTTTTGTTTCTGTTAATTAAAGGTGCGTAAACGCTGTAACTGTGACCGACTGCCCAACCAAAATCTGAGGCTGCCCAGAAAGTTTCTCCCGGCTCAATTCCGTAAATGTATTTCATGGAAAATTTAAGAGCCGTTGCATAACCTCCCGTATCTCTTGTGATTCCTTTTGGTTTGCCAGTCGTTCCTGAAGTGTACAATAAATACAAAGGATGATTTGATTCTACTGAAACGCAGTCTGCAGGTTCTGATTTTGCAACCAGTTCTTCATAATCGATCAATCCTTCAAACATTTCATGTTGATTATCGACCAGTTTTCTATTGAAAACAATGATGTTCTCCACTTTATCCTGAGCCAATTCGATGGCTTTTTCAACCAAAGGCAGATAAGGAATTCTTTTTGCGATTTCTATTCCTGCCGTTGCGGTAATCAGTGCTTTTGGTTTGCAGTCGTCAATTCTTACAACCAATTCATTCGGAGCAAAACCTCCGAAAACGACATTGTGAATCACACCAATTCTCGCACAGGCCAACATTGAAAAAAGTGTTTGCGGAATCATCGGCATGTAAATTACCGCTGTATCGCCTTTTTGTAACCCTAAAGACAATAATCCGCCTGCCAATTTTGAAATTTCTTCCTTCACCTGATTGAAGGTGTATTGAATCTTTTGATCTGTAACGGGGGAGTCATAAATAATGGCAGTTTCTTCCCCAAAACCATCTTCAATATGTTTGTCGATGCAGAGATAACACATATTCAGTTTTCCGTCTGAGAACCATTCGGTGTAGTTATTTCCGTCTTTTGAAATAATTTCTGTCGGAAATTCAAACCATGTAATTTGCTGAGCCTGTTCTTTCCAGAATTGCTCTTTGTGTTCTATACTTTGTTTAAATAAATCGTCTGCTTTCATGGTTATTTTTATGTTTTATTTTTTTAACACGAATGACACGAATTTTTTTTCACAAATAATCACTAAAACGAAGTGGATATTCTGCAATTGATTAGTGATATTTGTGTTTTATGAGATGAGTAATTCATCAATCTGCTGAATCAGTTTTTTAATCGAGTAGGGTTTTGTTACATAAGCATCGGCTCCCATTTCCAGACCTTTTTCAATGTCTTTCGGATTGTTTTTGGCACTCAGGAAAATAACTTTTGTCTGGTCTAATTTTCTATCTTGCTTAATGATTTCCAATGTGCTGTAACCATCCAGATTGGGCATCATGATATCGAGTAAAATCACATCGGGAACCAGTGTTTTAAGGAATTCTAAAACCTCTGTTCCGTCTCTTGCGATAAAAACCTCGTAGCCTATTTTTCTGAAACTGTATTCCAGTGACATTAATATTTTATGTTCATCATCCGCAATGAGTATCTTTTTCATGGTGTGTTCCGTTATTGTTCAACTTCATTATTATTTCTTGTTTTTTTTGGAAGAGTGACTGTAAAAGTGACACCCAATCCGCTGTTTTCTGCTTTTATATCTCCGGAATGAGCTTCTACAAGCCTTTTTGAGATGGCAAGTCCGAGTCCGCTTCCGGTAGGTTTTATGATGTTTTGGTTTTTAGACTGATAAAATTTATCAAAAATCATTTCTAAATCTTCTTCAGGAATGTTTTTTCCGGTATTAAATATTTTTATGATTAAAGAATTGTCTTTTTCTGATAATTTGGTCTGAATTGTCCCCTGTTCGTCAGTAAACTTCAAGGCATTTCCCAGGATATTCTGAAACAACTGAATCATTCTCGACTCATCATATTCAAAGATATGCTGATGAAGAAGATCAACCTCGCTTATGTAAATGTTTTTTTGCTGAATCAGATGTAAAATAGGATTTAAGGCCTTTTTATAGGTTTCGATAATGTTGTTTTGCTGAATATGTAAAGCAATTTCACCATGTTGAAGTTTATCTAAATATAAAATATCATTGATGATTTCACTTAATCTGTCAGATTCCGTGATGATATTGTTTAAAAATTCTCGTTTAATATCCAAAGGAATATCGTCATCGTCTGCTAAAATTTCTCCTGCCGAACGAATTGCCGTGATCGGGGTTCTCAATTCATGCGCAACAGAATCTAAAAAATCATCTTTCTGACGGTCTTTTACGATGAGATTTTTGTTGGCAGCAGATAATTCATCTGAAAGCTGCTTTAATTCTTCAGATTTTTCAGTCAGTTTTTTATTTAGAGTAATGTTCTCTTTTGATTCTTCTAAAATATTTAAAACTTCCTTTAAGGAGATTTTGTCTTCTTTGGTAACACCTTCGATCAAAATTTTAGCGGATGCAGTTCCGATTCTTCCTGCCAAAAGGTTTTCAGAAAATTTAATAAATCTTGAGTCTGCTGTTTCGGTTTGCGAATCGATATTGTATTTAATATTGAAAATCCGCATAGCCTGTTCGGTTTTTTTCTTGCCTAAGAAACGTTCCAGAATATTCTGAATATCAGAAACATAAGCAGTTCCTCTCCAGATGAAGGCATTTTCGTGATTTTGAATGTATTTATCGATGTCGACGTACAGTTCGGCGAAATTTCTTTCACGGTAATTTCCTTTCATACTGACTGATAAAATGGTAAACAAGCCGGTATTAATTAAAATTGACCAGAAGAAAATTTCAGGTATTCTTGTTAAATATGGAATGTTGAAAAAATCAAAAGCATCATACATTCCTCTTAAAGCACCTTTAACTTCCTGATTATAAGAAAAATAGTACTGTGGAATGATCAACCCAAAATAGCAGATCGCTAAACCTGCTAAAAGTCCGGCAACTGCACCTTTGTAGCTTCCTCTTCGCCAGAATAATGCGCCAAAAAAAGCGGGAGCCAGTTGTGCGATAATCACAAACGAAATCAATCCTACTGAATCGAGAGAGGTTTTTAAGATAAAATATTTATAAAACCCAAAAGCTAAAATTACCAGACCGAAAATTGAGAATTTTCTGATATTGGTGATATTTCTGGTGTTTCGAATTTCATTTTCAGCTTTGAATTTCCCCAATAATCCGTAAGGGATAATCAAGTTATTTGAAACCATAATTGATAAAGTGATTGCCGAAATGATAATCATTGAAATACTGGAACTTAAGCCTCCTAAAAACACCAGGACTGTAATTAAAGTATTGTTGAAATACTGAGGAATAAGGATTGAATAAAACTCAGGGTTTACATTTTGTCCTTCGAAAATCAACCTTCCGCCCCATGCAATCGGGAAGATGAAAAATGTGAAAATCAAAAGGTATAAAGGGAAGAACCAAATCGCTGTTTTGATATGTTTTTCCTGTCTGTTTTCAATAATTGCGGTGTGAAACTGTCTTGGCAAAATACAAATCGCTGTTCCTGAAATCATGCAGAGAATCATCCAGTTCATTGCACCTTCAATTCCGTTGAAGGTATTTTTTGCTTTAAAATCAGGAAATTTACTTGCCTTTTGGTAAATGTCTGAAAACCCGTCAAATGCAAAATAGATAACGAATAATCCTAAAATAATGATGAAGAATAATTTAAGAAAACTTTCCAAAGCAATCGCAGAGATAATTCCTAGGCGTTTTTCAGAGGCATCCACATATTTTGTTCCGTAATAAGATGAAAATAAGGCGATTAATATGACAACGAATGTTGCATTATCAGTCAGAATATTTTTAGACATCGGAGTTTCTGTCACCAAATGAAAAGTTTCCGAAATGGCTTTGATTTGCAAACCGATGTATGGAACAATCGCAAAAATACAAACCAGAGTGATTATTGCACTAAAACTTCTGCTGTTTCCGTATCGTAAAGAAATAAAGTCGGCTAAACTGCTGATTTTGTTGACTCTCGATATACGGACGATTCTTGTATTAATGTAAATCCAGGCTGGAATAACCATGATTGGTCCTATGTAAATCGGTAAATAATTGAGTCCGCTGGTTGCTGCAACACCGATACTTCCGTAATACGTCCAGGCTGTACAATACACAGCAAGAGACAGTGCGTAGATGTAAGGATTGTTGATCCAGATTTTGCTTTTCTTCTTCTCTGCCAAATGGGCAACTAAGAACAAAAGTGCAAGGTAAATCAACACAACAACAAATAATGCAAAACTACTCATCATATTTTTTTATGATTACAAAAGATACAATGAGGGAAATCATCCAAATTGCGAATATATAAACAAGAATCATTGGGTAACCAAAAACTTCTTTTTCACTATTGAATAATAATGAAATGGGGATACTGAAAGCGATCAGCAATCCGAAGCTCAGGATAATCAGTTTTTGCTCGTGTCTCTTTTTCATTATTAATGAATGATTATTAATAAAAGATAAATGATTATTAATAAAAGATAATTGATGAACAAAATCATTCATCAATTATCAAATATCATTTATAAATTATTGTTTGTCGTCAGAATATTCTCCTATCAAAGAATAGTATCCGAAGATTGCCATTCCACCAGAGACAATCGGTACCAATACGAAGAGTATGATAATACCGAATACCAGATCTTCCTGTTTTCCCGATGCCAGTTTTGGGATTCCCATGATGGTAATTCCGAAGTAAGCTACAGCAAGCGCAACCAAGATCCAGAGTATGCCTAATATTTTTTTTAATCCGTCCATTTTCTTTGTTTTAAAATTAATAAATTTTGAGTGAATAAGCTATAAATCGTGGATATTATTGTTCTTATTTTTCAGATAAAATAATCCTATGATCAGACAGACTGTCGCAACGACAATCGGATAATAAAGCCCATCGAGATACCATTGTGGGTTTGGAATGTCTTTATTAAGTTTTAGGGCAGCTTCATTTGCCTTTTGAGAATTTGTTACCAAGTAAGTTGCAACTGCCGGAAGCAACCCTCCAAACACCCCATTACCAATATGATACGGAAGAGACATCGATGTATAACGGATTCTCACAGGGAACATTTCAACTAAAAACGCAGCAATAGGACCATAAACCATCGTGACAAAAATCACCTGAATAAAGACAAAGAAAACCAAATACCATCTTGTATCATTGTTGATAGTAACTGATTTGGAAACTTTTGGTTCTTCGGCTTTTCCGTCTTTCATTACCGGTCCTGCTGCAGACCAATGAACAATGCTGTCTTTTTTCATCAAAGTTCCGTCTGTGTACAAAGTTTCTTTATGGAATGTTACCAAACTGTCTGTTGTAATATCTTTATGAATTTTAGCAGTTCTTTTTTCTGTAATTCCGTTGGCTGCAACGGTTTTACTTTCCAGATTGACACTTTGGAACATGGTGTCATAAATGGGTCTGTAAGCTAAAATGGCAATCAGCATTCCTGTCATCATCACTGCTTTACGACCGACTTTATCCGAAAGCCAACCAAAAAATACAAAGAACGGAGTTCCCATTAATAAAGCAGTTGCCATTAAATAATCCACCTGCGTAGAATCCACATTCATTACTTTCTGAAGGAAACTCATAGAGTAAAACTGACCGGTGTACCAAATTACACCTTGTCCCATCGCAGCTCCAAATAATGCCAGTAAGACAAACTTGAAGTTGTATTTATTTCCAAAACTTTCTTTTAAAGGATTTGTTGATGTTTTTCCTTCTTTTTTAGCTTTGGCAAACAAAGGAGATTCTTTCATGTTTTTTCTGATGACATAAGAAACTCCCACCATTAAGATTGAGATCCAGAAAGGAACTCTCCATCCCCAAGTGTCAAACTGTTCTGCAGAAAGCGAGCTTTTCGTTAATAAAATCACAATCAAAGAAATGAAAAGTCCTGCTGTTGCGGTTGTTTGAATCCATGAAGTCCAGTAACCTCTTCTGTGCGGTTGTGCATATTCCGCGACATAAGTTGCAGCTCCTCCGTATTCTCCGCCTAAAGCCAATCCCTGCAATAATCTTAAAATTAAAACTAAAACCGGAGCCAGAAATCCTATCGTTTCATATCCCGGAATACATCCTATCAAAAACGTAGAGAATCCCATGATTAATAATGTAACAAGGAAAGTGTATTTTCTACCGATAATATCTCCCAGTCTTCCGAAAAATAATGCACCAAAAGGTCTTACCACAAATCCTGCTGCAAAAGTTGCTAATGTTGACAAAAATGCAGCTGTCGGATTATCTGAAGGGAAAAATTTAGTTGCCAAAACGACCGCCAAACTTCCAAAAAGGTAGAAATCATACCATTCTATAAGTGTTCCCAAAGAGGATGCAGTAATCACTCCCCAAATGGTTTTGTTTTTCTGCTTTTCTGTCATATCCTCAAAGGAGGTTTCGACTTGCTGATTGCTCATATTATTGTTTTTTTTTAGTTATTAAATAAATGTTTTTGAATCAATTGAGACTTATAAATAAATTTGTAGCTGAACAATAAACTCTCCTTTAGAAGTCGGGTTTTCTGTCGGACTTGTATAAACGGGTCTTGTAGAATATTGTGTGGTGATTTTTGCGTGATGACCGTCTATAAACCAGTTGGCTCCCACATCAAACTGTGAGGAAGGCTTATCAAACGCTTCAAAATTTTTGTAAGTATAAGCTGCAAAAGGCTGAATTCTTATTTTCGGTTTTTCGGCCTTACTCGGTAGTAATAAACCTGCTTGAGCGTAAACTATATTTCCTGTTCCGATCACGGGTTGAAGGTTTCCGGGACCAGCCAAAGCTCGCTGTCCAACGTAGTTCGGATCATTGGATGCGATATTCATTGTTCCTAAATTTCTTACATAATTTGGTCCGAAATTATAGTTGAAATATCCTGCATAAGCCGAAACTGCCATTTTATTTTTAGCTTCTCCCAAAGGAATATCAGCAAAAGCATCTACAGAAAGTAGAGTGATGTCGTGTTTTTCTATGTTTGAATTGACTGAAGTTCTTGTTCCTTCAGCCTGATGATAAAAACCTGCGCCGAGATTGAAAACTTTTTTGGTTCCCAAGTAAGAACCTACTTTGAAAGGTAGGAGATTAGATTCTGTATCTAAGAATTGATATTCAAAATACCCTGCTTTAGACCAGTTCGGATTTCCATTGTTGTCAACGGCAACCTCATTTCCTGGGACTAAACTATTTACAGGTGCTAAATCTGTTGCGAATGGTTTGTTTAAACTCATTCTATATTCAAATTTTCCGTATTTTCCTTTTGCGAAAATTCCCATCTGTCTTGCAAACTGATCAGAATTATCAATCAAAGGCCAGCTGAAAATCGGTGAATCCAAAGTTAGAAAGTTCAATGTCGAAGCCATCGTCATACGGGAAAGTCCCATATAATAATGAAGTCCGCCACCTAAAGTTAAGCTGAATTTTCCTGCTTCACCGGGCATTACGACTGCATATTCGTTCCATGCATCATGGAAGAAAAGCTGAGGTTTTTTACCATTACCGTATCCGCCAGTTCCTGTTGTTCCGGTTGCGCCACCGTTGATGAAAGTCTGGTTATTGATCCCAAAATGGGTAAGGATCATATAACGCTTTGTGATTTGAGCGTAGGCAAGAATACGGGCTCTTCGGTTTCCTAAGTTCCAGGTGTTATCGGTTGCTTCACCTCCAACCATACTTCCCGGGTTCATTTCTGTGTTCCTGATCCAAAACTGATCCCATAAAATAAATCTAACATACTTATCTCCTTCAGGATTTAAATTTATTTTTAAACCGTTTCCATAATCAGGAGAACCTTGACCGTATATAGAACTGCTCATTAAAGCTAATCCAATAAAACTTAATATTTTCTTCATAAATTATTAATTTTTTGGCTGTTATTTTGTGAAAGCCAAATTGTAATTAATAATTTAGTTGTGAAAATTTAATATATATTAAAGGTAAGAATATAGTTATTAGCTTTTAGGTATGAATTATAAATTGGGAAACTTCTGTCATAAATTATTTTTTTTGGATAAAAATATTTATTATATATTTGATTAATAGTTATTTATGAAATTATTTCTTTTAATTTAAACTCAAAATCATCAT
The DNA here is from genome assembly GCF_058310155.1 of Chryseobacterium sp. DT-167. NCBI lineage: Bacteria > Pseudomonadati > Bacteroidota > Flavobacteriia > Flavobacteriales > Weeksellaceae > Chryseobacterium > Chryseobacterium sp. DT-167. The sequence continues at coordinate 485,419 of NZ_JBZEEQ010000001.1, forward strand.
TAATAGTTCGTGAATTTTTAAAACCTATTTTTTAAATCTTTCCCATTTGATCAACATATATTTGTCGGCAAACTGAGTAATAATCAAACCTGAATCTTTAATGTTTTCCTCCTTAGAAATGTATTCGATCAGCTCATTTTGTTTTAAAATTTTATAGACAGGATGAAAATCAGAATGGGGTGGTCTTGTAATATTGTATTTCTTTATCCATGAACTTATGGTAACATGAGAAACACCGATAATTCTTTCTATTTCACGGAAACTCAGCCCTTCAAGATATAATTGAAGAGCTTTTGTAACGTAATAATCATCGATTTTTTTACCCAATTTTTTGACGGTAAAATAGTAATTGCAGTCCTTACAATGGAATCTCTGTTTTTCGTTGATGATTCCGCTTTTAACAATTTTTTCGCTCTTACATTTCGGACAAATATTCTCCATATATAGTATTTTAGCAAATATATAATAATTTAGCAATATTAAATTTTAACAATAAGATAATTATACCTGTTAATATTAATTAAACCATAAAATTATCTTTTTAATTTGGTTTTTAAAGATAATATGCTTTAAATTTGCCAAAAAATTCAGATAAATAAATGGAAATACAAATTTCCTCATGCGAACATTTAATGTATGTGAGTGAAATACAGCAGGAAATGTATGATTCTGCACAGCGGAGAGGAACGGGGATCGCAAAGCGTTCTATAGAATATTTAAGTAAAAAGATTTCAGAAGGTAACGCTGTGGTTGCGACTGAAAATGGAGAGTGGGTGGGCTTCTGTTACATAGAAACCTGGTCGCACGGTCAGTTTGTGGCCAACTCAGGATTGATCGTTTCTCCAAAATTCAGGCATGGAGGTATTGCAACTTTGATCAAAGATAGAGTGTTTGCATTGTCAAGAGAGAAATTCCCAAATGCGAAAATATTCGGTTTAACTACAGGACTCGCTGTAATGAAAATCAACAGTGATTTGGGTTATAAACCAGTTATTTATTCTGAGTTGACTCAGGATGATGAGTTTTGGAATGGTTGTAAAAGTTGTGTGAACTATGAAATTCTAATGAAAAAAGAACGAAAAAACTGTCTTTGTACAGCAATGCTTTTCGTTCCTGAAAATAATAAAGTAAATGGAGTTGAGAATCATCAGCCCGAAAATCAATATAAAAATGAGCAAGAAAGTAATCTTAGCGTTTAGCGGAGGTCTGGATACCTCTTACTGTGCTAAATATTTGAGTGAAATACTTGGATATGAAGTATATGCAGTCACTGTAAATACCGGAGGTTTTTCTAAAGAAGAGGAAAAAGAACTGGAGAAAAAAGCCTTTAATCTTGGGGTGAAAGAATACAGGTGCGTTGATGCTCAGGAAGATTATTACAATTCTTGTGTGAAGTATTTGATCTTTGGTAATGTCTTGAAAAACAATACATATCCTTTGTCTGTAAGTGCTGAACGTACGATTCAGGCGCAGGAAATTGCAAAATATGCCATCGAAATCGGTGCTGATGCAATCGCTCACGGAAGTACAGGTGCCGGAAATGATCAGGTTCGTTTCGACTTAATATTTCAGGTAATGTGTCCGAATGTGGAAATCATTACGCCAATTCGTGATCTGTCTTTATCTCGTGAAGAAGAAATTGAATTTTTGAAAGGGCACGGTTATGAAATGGAATTCCAAAAAGCGCAATATTCTGTGAATAAAGGACTTTGGGGAACTTCAGTTGGCGGAAAAGAAACTTTGACTTCAAGAAATTATCTTCCTGAAGAAGCTTTTCCATCTCAAATTAAAGAAACTCAGCCTTCAGAACTGGAAATTGAGTTCAAAAATGGTGAAGTTGTAGCGGTAAACGGAGAAAATTTTGAACACTCGGTTTACGCCATTCAAAAAATTGAAGAATTAGCTTCTGCTTATGGGATTGGTCGCGATATTCACGTTGGAGATACAATTGTTGGAATTAAAGGAAGAGTTGGTTTCGAAGCGGCAGCGGCGTCTGTGATTATCAAAGCGCATCATTTATTGGAAAAACATACGCTTTCAAAATATCAGCAGATGATGAAATCTCAGTTATCTGATTGGTACGGAAACTGGCTTCACGAAGCACTTTTCTTAGATCCTGTGATGAGAAATATTGAGTCTTTCTTAGATGATTCTCAGAAAACGGTTAGCGGAAAAGTTTTTGTAACGCTTCATCCCTACAGATTTATTTTAAATGGAATTGAATCTAAGCATGATTTAATGTCTGATAAATTCGGAAGTTATGGCGAGACCAACAGAGCATGGACAGGTGAAGATGTAAAAGGCTACACGAAAATTGTAAGCAATTCCTTAAATATATATCATCAGATTAATCAAAATATAAATTAATGGGGAGTTCCGAAGGAATGACTTAAATCAGGATAGGATGAAAATCCTATCAAAACAAATATAAAAATGATTGAGATTAATCAAAAAGAAACAAAAACAGCAGGAATTATCGGAGCCAACGGCTACACAGGAAGCGAACTGGTTCGTCTGCTAGCTTTTCATCCCAATGTGTCTTTGAGTTTTTTATATAGTCGTTCAAATTCGGGGACAAAGATTTCAGATTTGTACCCGGATTTGGCGACGGTTTGTGAGATGGTTTTAACGGATCAGCCTGAAGATGTAGATATTTTATTTTTATGTCTTCCGCACAAAGAAAGTCAGAATTGGCTGACTCAAAATGCGGTAAAAGATGAAACGTTAGTCATCGATTTAGGAAATGATTTTCGTTTAGATGGAAATTTCGCAAACAGAAATTTTATCTACGGTTTGTCTGAAATCAACAAAAAACAACTTTCAGGAGCAAAAAGTATTGCAAATCCGGGATGTTTTGCGACAGCAATTCAAATGGCTCTACTTCCATTAGCTCAAAAAGGTTTGTTGGATGAGGTTTATACAACAGGAATTACAGGTTCAACAGGTGCGGGTCAGTCTTTACAGGCAACGACTCACTTCACTTGGAGAAACGATAATATTTCAGCATATAAAACTTTGACACATCAACATGTAGATGAGATTTTACATCAATTAGTTTCTTTTAATACGAATGAAATCAGTCTGAATTTTGTTCCATGGAGAGGAGATTTTGCGAGAGGAATTTTTACGAGTTCCACGGTGAAAACAGATTTAGAACTTTCAGCTATCAATCAATTGTTTAGGGATTTTTATGCAGATGAGCCTTTTGTAAAGGTAAGCGAAAAAGCAATTGATTTAAAACAGGTTGTCAACACGAATCGCTGTGTGATTCATATAGAAAAGAGTGGAAATGTTGCGGTAATTCACTCAGCGATTGACAATTTGTTGAAAGGAGCTTCCGGACAGGCAGTTCAAAACATGAATATTGCAATGGGTTGGGAAGAAAATTCAGGATTGAATTTAAAACCGATTGCATTTTAAAACGGACAATAATCCGACCTAGGAAAATGGAGCGTTAAGGAAAATAATTTTGTGAACGTTAAGAAAATTCTACTGTTCGAAGCGCGAGACAAATGTCGAACCGAAGAACAAATGTCAAATTCGCGCAAGTTTTAGAATTTTTAGAGAACAAAAATATTTTTTAGCGGAAGTTTCCAGTCTTGAACTTTTGTTTCTTTTGTTTTAAGACAAAAGAAATTAATTAAAACAAAAAAAATGAATTTATTCAACGTATATCCATTATTTAACATCAATCCTGTAAAAGCTCAGGGATCATTCCTTTGGGACGATAAAGGAGAACAATATCTTGATTTTTACGGAGGTCATGCGGTAATTTCTATCGGACATAACCATCCGTATTATCAAAATCAATTAAAAAAACAATTAGATAAAATATCTTTCTATTCAAACTCGGTTCAGAATGAATTACAAACTGAACTGGCTGAAAAATTAGGAAAACTTTCAGGCTTGGAAGATTACAATTTATTCTTGTGTAATTCAGGAGCTGAAGCGAATGAAAATGCTTTAAAACTGGCTTCGTTTCACAATGGGAAAAGCAAAGTGTTGTATTTCTCAGGTTCTTTCCACGGAAGAACTTCGGCAGCAGTTTCTGTGACAGATAATCCAAAAATTGTAGCTCCGGTAAATTATGACGAAAGATTCATCAAGTCTGAATGGAATAATATCGAACAGCTTGAAGCCGTTTTTGAAAAACAAGGAAGCGAAATTTCATCTGTAATTATCGAAGGAATTCAGGGAGTTGGAGGAGTTATGATTCCAACGGTTGAATTTTTAACTAAAATCAAAGAATTGTGTGAAAAATATAAAGCAGTTTTAATTTTGGATGAAGTTCAGTCAGGATACGGAAGAACCGGACATTTCTTTGCTCATCAGGAATTCGGAATTGAAGCGGATATTATCACGACAGCAAAAGGAATGGGCAACGGCTTCCCGATCGGTGGCGTTTTGATTCATCCTAAATTTCAGGCAAGCAACGGTTTGCTGGGAACAACTTTTGGTGGAAATCACTTAGCTTGTGTCGCTGCAATTGCGGTTTTGGACGTTTTGAAAGATGAAAATCTCATAGAAAATGCTCGGGAAATGGGCGAGTATATTGAAAATAAAATTAAAGATTTTCCACATATTAAAACGATTCGAAGGAAAGGCCTGATGATTGGAATTGAACTCGACAGAGATTGTTCAGAAGTGAGGAACAGCCTGTTGTATAATCATCATATTTTCACAGGAAACTCCAATGATAAGGCTGTGTTGAGGATTCTTCCGGCGCTTAACATTAAAAAAGAAGAAACCGATCTGTTCATCGGTGCTTTGAAAACTGTTTTAGAAAATCTTTAAAATCAATTCAAAATGAAATGGATATTCCATTTGTCCATTGAAAAAATAAAAATTCTCAAATGAAAAAATTTACCTCTGTAAGCGATGTTGAAAACTTACAGGAAATTATAAAAAAAGCGTTACAAATTAAAGAAAATCCTCTTTCGGAAACCGGGAAAGGTAAAGGAAAAACAATAGGACTTATATTTTTAAATTCAAGTTTAAGAACACGTTTAAGCAGTCAGATTGCTGCACAAAATTTAGGATTAAATGTTTTAACGTTAAATGCTGCTCAGGAAGCCTGGAACTTAGAATTCGCAGATGGAGCTGTAATGAATGGCGACACTGTTGAACATATTAAAGATGCCATTGAAGTATTAAATCAATATTGTGATATCATTGCAGTTCGTTGTTTTGCAGGAATGAAAAGCAAGGAAGATGATGTTAACGAAAGCATTTTAAGCCAATTCGAACAACATGCGAAAGTTCCGGTTATTTCTCTGGAATCTGCAACACGTCATCCTTTGCAAAGTTTGGCAGATTGCATAACGATTACCGAAAACTTGGGACACTTCGACAAGCTCAGTGTACAACGCAAGCCAAAAGTAGTTTTAACCTGGGCTCCTCACATCAAGCCGATTGCTCATGCGGTAGGAAATTCTTTCGCGGAATGGATGCAGGAAATGGATGTTGAATTCGTAATCGCCAATCCTGAAGGTTATGATTTAGATAAAAACTTCACGAAAGATGTAAAAGTGATTCATAATCAAGATGAAGCGTTAAAAGATGCAGATTTTATTTATGTGAAAAACTGGTCGTCTTTTGATGATTATGCAGCAATGCCTGAAGTAAAAGAAAGCTGGATGCTTACGAATGAAAAGTTAGCTGATACAAATCAGGCAAAAGTGATGCACTGCCTTCCAGTTCGTCGTAATGTAGAATTGAGTGATGAAGTAATGGATGGTGAGAATTCCATCATTTATCAGCAGGCAAAAAACCGAATTTTCTCGGCTCAGGCTGTCTTCTCTGAAATTTTAGATGAATTGAATAAGAAATGATGCGCTCAGAATTTTTTAATTTTTTAATCCTTTAATTTTTTAATGAAAAACAAATTATACATCATAAAAATAGGAGGCGCACTAATCGATAATAAAGAATTATTGAACGAATTTCTGGAGCAGTTTTCTGAAATTAAAGAACGAAAAATTTTGGTTCACGGAGGTGGAAAATTAGCAACGACATTAGCTGATAAATTAGGTGTTGAACAGAAAATGGTCAACGGACGAAGAATTACCGATAAAGATACCTTGGATATTGTAGCGATGGTGTATGCGGGAGGAATCAACAAAAATATTGTGGCAAAACTTCAGCAGAAAAAATGTAAGGCAATAGGTTTTTCGGGAGCTGATGCCAATTTAATTAAAGCTACAAAAAGAGAAGATGCAGAAATAGATTTCGGGTTTGTAGGAGATATTGAGAAGAAAAGTGTGAACAAAAAATTGATTTCAAAATTGATTAAACTTGAGTTGGTTCCGGTATTTTCAGCGATCACTCATGACAAAAAAGGAAATCTTTTCAATACCAATGCAGATACGATTGCTTCGGTAATTGCTCAGGCTCTGTCTGAAAAATATGATGTTGAATTGTTGTATTGTTTTGATAAAGAAGGGGTTTTGGAAGATGTCGAAAATCCTGAATCTGTCATAAAAAATATTTCGGAAGGAGAATTTTCTGTTTTAAAAAATGAAGGAAAACTTCACAAAGGAATTTTACCCAAGTTGGAAAACGCTCTTGGAGCCGTAAAAAATAATGTAAATAAGGTATTCTTGATAAAAGAAACCGAATTGAAAAACCATATAGAAAACCATCATGCAGGAACTGAAATCTGTTTATAGTAAAGAAGAATTACTGAATAACGCAGTGGATTTGTTGAAAAAACTGATTGAGATTCCGTCATTCAGCAAAGATGAATATAATACGTCTGTGGAAATTGAAAACTTTTTTAAAAAACATCAGATTCCGACAAAACGTTTTAAAAATAACATCTGGGCGGTGAATAAAAATTTTGATGTTTTCAAGCCGTCAATTTTGTTGAATACGCATCACGACACTGTAAAACCCAATAAAGCTTACACTTTAGATCCGTTTTTAGCGATTGAAAAGGATGGAAAGCTGTTTGGATTGGGAAGCAATGATGCCGGAGCTTCTTTGGTTTCGATGGCGCAGGTTTTTTTACATTTTTTCGATAAAGAAGATTTAAAATATAATTTAGTGATTGCTTTGACAGCGGAGGAGGAGATTTCGGGATTTGACGGAATTGAGGCTTTATTTTCGCAGCTTCCGAATATCGAACTTGCCATTGTAGGGGAGCCAACGCAGATGAATCTGGCAATTGCGGAGAAAGGATTGTTGGTTATTGATGGGGAAATGAAAGGTACTCCTTCTCACGCCGCTCATCCGAACGATGATAACTCAATTGTAAAATGTATGGAAGATTTGCAGCAGATTTTAAGTTTTAAATTTCCAAAAGTTTCAGATTATTTGGGTGAAGTTAAAATTACGTTGTCAGGAATTCATGCCGGAGTTCAGCATAACGTAGTTCCTGAGTCGTGCACTTTCACCTTGGATGTAAGGGTTACGGATGAATATTCCAACAAAGAAGCGTTTGAAATCATTCAATCACAGATGAAATCAACCTTAACAGCAAGATCTTTCAGGCTAAATTCATCAAAAATCGAAATGGATCATCCGTTTGTAAAAGCAGGTTTGGAAATCGGGAGGACAACTTATGGCTCGCCAACTTCATCCGATCAGGCAATTATTCCGTGTACATCGGTGAAGATCGGTCCTGGTGACAGCACACGCTCCCACACCGCGGATGAATACATATATATAAAGGAAATAGAAGAGGGGATTGCTATTTACATCCAAATCCTTGAAAAGGTCCTATAAATCGACCTAGGAAACGGAGGCGTTAAGAAAATTGAAATTTAATCCGTTAAAAAATTCCCACTGTTTGAAGCGCGACACTAATTTTGAACCGAATAACAGGTTTTGAATTCGCGCAAGTTTTGGGGATTTTAGGATTCAATTTCAATTTTTAGCCGGAGTTTCCAGTCTTGAACTTTTGTTTCTTTTGCTTCAAGGCAAAAGAAAATTTTAAAATAAAAAAGAAATTTTATGAAAAAAATATGGCAAAAAGACGATAATGCCACCAATATATTAGTCAACAAATTTACAGTCGGGAAGGATCTTGACTTTGATGAGCGTCTGGCAAAATACGATGTTAAAGGTTCGATTGCACATTGCATAATGCTGGCTGAAGTGGGAATTATCACAAAAGAAGAATCTGGAAAAATTCTTTTTGTTTTAGCTACGATTTTACAGGATATCGAAGATGGAATTTTTGAGATCGATAAAGAGGCGGAAGATATTCATTCGCAAATTGAATCTATTTTAATTGAAAAACTAGGAGATACAGGAAAGAAAATTCATACGGCTCGGTCAAGAAATGATCAGGTTTTGCTGGATATTAAGCTGTATTTATTAGATGAAATTCGTGAAATCACAGCTTTAACGGACGAATTTTTTCAAATTTTAATTAAATTAGCGGATCAGCATAAAAATGTTCTTCTTCCGGGTTATACCCATTTGCAGATTGCTATGCCTTCATCTTTCGGATTATGGTTTGGAGCTTATGCAGAAGCATTGTTGGATGATCTTGAAATGCTTTTCTCTGTTAAAAATATCATTAATAAAAATCCATTGGGTTCAGCAGCAGGATATGGTTCGTCTTTCCCTATTGACCGTGAAAGTACAACGTACAATTTAGGGTTTCAATCAATGAATTATAATTCTGTGTATGCTCAAATGACACGCGGAAAGTCGGAAAAAATGTTGTCAATGGCAATGGCGACTTTGGCGGGAACATTAGGGAAATTTGCCTATGATGTTTGTTTATATTTAAGTCAGAACTTTGATTTTATCAGCTTTCCTAAGGAGTTTACAACAGGAAGCAGCATTATGCCACATAAGAAAAATCCGGATATTTTCGAATTGGTTCGTGCGCGTTGCAACAGAATTCAGTCGTTACCGAATGAATTTATTTTATTGACGAATAATCTTCCGTCAGGCTACCATAGAGATATGCAGTTGACGAAAGAGATTCTTTTCCCTGCAATTGATTCTTTGAAAGAATGTCTTGAAATTTTAAGCTATACTTTACCAAATATTCAGGTTAAAGATGGAATTTTGGAAGATGAAAAATATAAGTATCTTTTCAGTGTGGAGAAAATCAATGAAGAGGTGAAAAATGGAAGTTCATTCCGTGATGCTTATGTAAAGGTAGGACAGGAGATTGAAAATAATGAGTTTGATTTTGAGATTAAAAACCTTAATCATACTCATCAGGGAAGTATTGGGAATCTTTGTTTAGATAAAATAGAATATCAGTTTAATAAGGTGAAAGGTAAGTTGTTGGGATAAATTAAATCATCTTATATTATTTTATAAAGAGGATTGGAAATTTCATCTTTTGTATTGTACTCAATTATTGCAGGGTAATTAGTTGTGTGACCTTTGTACCCAATGTATTTTAGCATTAAGCAATTTATCATAAATTTTAAATTTGCAATAATAACAAGTATTTCATGTCTTTTTAGCTGTAGTTCTTCCTCTTCAAAAGGAGAAGTTCCGTGAAGAAATTTGTTCCTATGATTTAATATATCAAGCTCTTCTTTTGATAATTTTATGTTGTAATATTGAAATGGAAAGGATAACTTTTTTGAATTTGTGGGTTTATTTAGTTCATTTATTTTTGAAGTGAAAATCTTGACTGCTTCTTCAGGTATTTCATCTTCAAAATTATTTAATGTGTTTAATAATTCAAGTCTTAATTTTTTTGCTATTAATTTATCTTGAATTGGATTAATTTTTTCTTTATTATCCTCATAAATCAAACCACTTATGGTTTCTAAAGCTATTGATAAAATTCCTGCTTTAAGAAGATTATGCTTTGTTTGATTTGCTTCAATAATTAATTGGCAACACCTATGAAAAATGCTATTTTTAAAGACAGTGGTACAAATATTATCAAAATAAATATTAGCCATTGGTTTTGCCCATATTTTATATTTTTCTTCTTGATTTATTTGTCTTAAATAATTAACAAATTTCGTATGGTCAATTACTCTATCGTTAGAATATATGCTGTCCTCTTTTTTTTCAAAAAAAATATTTTCTATTTTGTTGAATGAGATATCTTCCGACGTTTGATAATAAGATTCACTAGTAATTAGATTTCCTGTTAAAAAACCTAAAGAAATAATTATTGATTCCGTTGCTTTTTTGAAATCAGAAAAACATTCTCTCTCAACACTATCAATAATTAAAAAGTATTTTTTAGGATCATTTTTTATGTAAGTGAAAACATGATAATTTTTATGATTAACATTCACTTCAATTAATCCACTGAAAACAATTTTTTCGTCATATTTAACTGATTTTGTTGTGATATTGTATAAATCTAAATCCTTTTTAATTGGCAACAGTAACCTTTGAAATTTATTATCATAATTATCTAAAGATCCAGTGAATATTTTTTTCAGATTTAAACTAAATGTTTGTGGTATTTTAAATTGAAAATTTATAGTTGAAATTGAATTGTAATCTATGAAATAACTTTCTCCAATTGCATACATTCTCAGCGTTTCATCATCTTCTAAAATTTGATTTTTTAAATCTTTTATTCCAAATATTGGTGTTTCTAAGAAAATTTTAAGCTTAAATAACTTGTTTTCATGATCTTTTTCAAGAGTTGAAAAATAATCAAATTTCTTTGACTCGTTGATTACTTTTAAAGCTTTTTCAGACTCAAATGTTTTTATTTTACTGATTGATAAATCAACAAATTTCTCAAAATCAAAATTAGAAAATTCTTCCATTAATCTTTTTTCAATCCAGATCAATCTTAAACTTAGTCGACTTTTTCACCTCATGAAGCACTATAGAGCTATGATATTGCCCGATATTAGGAATATTTGAAATCACATTCACCGTAAAATCATTATAAGAATTAATGTCTTTTGCAATGATTTTCAGCATATAGTCATATTCGCCGGAAAGGCTGATAATTTCCTGAACTTCATCATGTTGCATAATGTTTTTTTCGAAAGTTTCCAAAACTTTCTTAGATTGTTCTTTTAAGCGAACGTTGCAATAGACAACAATATTTAAACCCAGTTTTTCACGATTCAAAAGACCTACATATTTCTCAATAATTCCCTGTTTTTCCAGCTGTTTGATGCGTTCATACGTCGGAGTAAAGGTAAGACCGATCTTTTCTGAAATTTCTTTTACAGAATAGGTAGAGTCTTCCTGAATAATACTGAGAATCATTTTGTCTTTTAAATCCATAAAACAGCCCGAGTTGAGTTGTAACAAAAATAGTATTTAAAAATGAAAGTATACAAGATTTAGTTTTTTAAAATTAAATCAATTTTGTTTTTGCCAGTTTGTAAAATTGCTGTATCTTTGCACCTAATGAATAACACAGTATTTATATCATTAGAATTACCGGGCGCAGACGCCCTTTACGATATTTATTTATTTTAAGCGAAGATGTTTCTTCGCTTTTTTTTTGTAAAAAAATTGGATAATATGTTTACAATTACAGAACTAAGCACCGAGAGAATCAACAGTATAGTAAAAGAAGCACTGGCTTTTGCAGAGGGGAAAACTGCTAAAATTGATGGAGAAGTTTTTTGCTCAAATCTTTTTTTTGAAGACAGCACGAGAACAAAAACAAGCTTTGATATTGCCGAAAGAAAATTAGGATTGCAAGTCGTTCCGTTTGATGCTTCCAACAGTTCTGTGAATAAAGGTGAAAGTTTATATGACACGGTAAAGACAATTGAAAGTTTAGGCGTAAATCTTGTCGTGATAAGAGATAAAAAAGACAGATATTTTGATGAATTAAAAAATATAAAGATTCCTGTCATCAATGGGGGAGACGGAACCGGAAACCACCCCTCTCAATGTATGCTTGATTTGATGACGATTTATCAGGAATTCGGAAAATTTGAAGGTCTGAAAGTAGGAATTGTAGGAGATGTAAAACACAGCCGGGTTGCCAATTCAAACGCAGAAGCATTGAGAAGATTAGGTGCAAAAGTATATTTCTCCGGACCGGAACAATGGTTTGACGAAGGCGCTTTGATTAACGGAACGTATTTATCTGTAGACGAATTAATTAAAGAAGTTGATGTGTTAATGTTATTAAGAATCCAGCACGAAAGACACGACGCAAAAATGAGCTTCTCAGCTTCGGAATACCACAGAAAATATGGCTTGACGAAAGAAAGGGAAAAAGCCATGAAAAAAGAAGCGATCATCATGCATCCTGCCCCGATCAACAGAGGAGTTGAGATTGATACAGACTTGGTAGAATGTGAACGTTCAAGAATTTTCAAACAAATGCAGAACGGCGTTTTCGCAAGAATGGCAATACTTAAAGAATCCCTGGAAAAAGAAGGACATACTTTTAAGTAAAAAGAGCCAAGATAAAAGTAAAAGTTGGCGAGCCCTGAAAGGGCGACCCCGTTAATAGACATGGATGAAATCCATGGAAATAAATAGAAAGAATAAGAATAAAATAACAGAATGCGGAAGTCTGACTTCTAATTTCTAAAATCTAATATCTAATTTAAAAAATGAAGAAAAAGTTAATACTGGAATCCGGTGAAGTATTTCATGGAGAAGGTTTCGGAGCAGACCTGGAAACTGCAGGTGAAGTAGTTTTCAATACCGGAATGACTGGGTATCAGGAGTTGATCTCTGACCCGTCTTATTGCGGTCAGATTGTTTGTATGACCTATCCGCTTATCGGAAACTACGGGATTAATAGAGATGATTATGAGAGTATAGAGCCGGCTATCAAAGGTCTTATTGTAAAAGAAATTTGTGATTTGCCGTCAAACTTCCGTACTCAGATTACTTTAGATGAATTGTTTAAAAAGAAAAACCTTTCAGGAATTTCGGGAATTGATACAAGAAGACTGACAAGAATTCTTCGTAACCACGGAGTAGTGAAAGGAAAAATCGTAAATGATGACACTGACGAAAACACAATCGTTTCAGAATTAAAATCGACCACGTTCCCAACAAATCAGGTAGAGCAGGTTTCTACAAAAACACCTTATGCAAATCCGGGGAGAGGTTTTAAGGTGGTATTGGTTGATTTTGGTTCGAAATTAGGGATTATCAGAGAATTATCTCAAAGAAACTGCGATATTATTGTTGTTTCACAAGATACAACAGCAGAAGAGATTTTACTGATGGATCCTGATGGAATTATGTTGTCAAACGGTCCCGGAGATCCGGAAGATAATCAGCAAGCGTTGGAAATGATCAGAGGATTATTAGGAAAAGTTCCAATCTTCGGAATCTGCCTAGGACACCAATTAATAGGTTTGGCTTGCGGAGCAAAAACGTTCAAGTTAAAATTCGGTCACAGAGGAGGAAATCACCCGGTTTTGGATTTAGAGAAAAATAAAGTAGCAATTACTTCTCAAAATCATGGTTATGCAGTTGATCAGGAAAGTTTAAAAGGAACAGATTTAATTGAAACACACATCGCATTGAATGACAGAACAAACGAAGGTCTGAAACATAAAATTCATCCTTGTTTCTCAGTTCAGTATCACCCGGAAGCGAGCCCGGGTCCTGAAGATGCAAACTATTTGTTTGATGACTTCATCCACTTGATGGAAGACTTTAAGAATAAGAAAAATCAGTAGGTTTAGATTTCAGATATTAGACATCAGATAACAGACTTTATTATGCGTAATTTTGAGAAATTACTTTTCTGGCAGAAATCAATAGAACTTGCGAAAGAGGTTTATTATTTGTGCTGATTTACCAAAAGATGAAAAATTTGGTTTAATTTCTCAGATTAAAAGATCAGTAGTTTCAATTCCGTCAAATATTACGGAAGGAGCAGGAAGAAATAACGACAGAGAATTTTATCATTTTCTTGGAATTGCAAATGCTTCCTCTTTTGAATTACAGACACAATTAATCTTAACAAGAGAATTAGGATTACTTAATGCAGAAAAAGTCAACAGTTTAATATCAAATCTAAATGAAATTCAAAAAATGATTTACTCATTTAAATCTAATCTAAAAAAGTAAACATAATACTGGAAGTCTAAAATCTGAAATCTGACATCTAGTATCTAAAAACAAAAAAATGGCAAAACGTACAGATATAAAAACAATTTTAGTAATCGGTTCAGGACCTATCATCATTGGTCAGGCGGCAGAATTCGATTACGCGGGAACGCAGGCTTGTCTGTCTTTAAGAGAAGAAGGCTACAAGGTGATTTTGATCAATTCAAACCCTGCAACGATTATGACGGATGTTGAAATCGCTGATAAAGTATATATCGAGCCGATTTCACTTCAATTTGTAAGTCACATCATCAGAAAAGAGCGTCCGGATGCACTTTTACCAACTCTTGGTGGACAAACCGGTCTGAATATGGCGGTAGAATTGGAAAAATCAGGAATTCTTGAAGAATGTAAAGTTGAGGTTCTTGGAACTACGCTTTCTGCGATCAACAGAGCGGAAGACAGAGATCTTTTCCGTGAATTGATGAGAGAATTGAACGAACCCGTTCCTGAATCAGATATCGTAACGACAGTTGAAGGAGCAATTAATTTTGCTGATGAAATCGGTTATCCAGTGATTGTTCGCCCTGCCTTTACAATGGGTGGAACAGGTGGAGGAATCGCTGCCAATGAAACAGAATTAAAAGAAATTGCAGAATTAGGTTTGAAGTATAGTCCTGTTACACAGTGTCTTATCGAAAGATCAATTGCAGGTTTCAAAGAAATTGAATACGAAGTAATGCGTGATGCAAACGACAATGCAATTGTGGTTTGTAACATGGAAAATATAGATCCGGTTGGAGTTCACACCGGTGACTCAATCGTTGTGGCGCCTTCTCAGACGCTTTCTGACAGAGAATATCAGATGTTGAGAAATGCTTCTTTAAAAATCATCCGAGCTCTAGGAATTGAAGGAGGATGTAACGTACAGTTGGCTCTGGATCCACATTCATTCGAATATTATATCATCGAAGTTAACCCGAGAGTTTCCCGTTCATCGGCTTTGGCAAGTAAAGCAACAGGATATCCGATTGCAAAAATTGCTGCAAAAATCGCGGTAGGATTAACTTTAGATGAAATCATGAATCCGGTTACAGGTAAAACGTACGCTTGTTTTGAGCCGGCTTTGGATTATGTGGTAACAAAATTTCCAAGATTCCCATTCGATAAATTCGAAACGGCAGACAGAAGATTGTCAACACAGATGAAAGCAACGGGAGAAGTAATGGCAATCGGAAGAAATTTCGAAGAATCTTTACAAAAAGCCATCCGTTCTCTTGAAACAGGAATCAGACATATCGGTTTAAAAACCAAGCAGGCTGCAGCTCTTACAGCAGAAGAAATCGAAAGAAGAATCAGAGTTTGTGACGATGAAAGATTATTCATCATCGGTGATGCTTTAAGAAGAGGTTACGACTGGGAACAGATTGTAGAATGGAGTAAGATCGATAAATTCTTCATCTGGAAAATTAAGAAATTAATTGATTTCGAAAAAGTTATCGCTGATAATAAATTCGACATTGAAACTTTAATCCAGTCTAAAAAATTAGGTTTTGCAGATATAAATATTGCGGTTCTTTGGGATGTAAAAGAACGTGAAGTTTTCAACTTCAGAAAAGAAAACGGAATAATGCCGGTTTACAAAATGGTAGACACTTGCGCCGCAGAATTTGAAAGCGAAACCCCATATTTCTACGGAACTTACGAAGAAGAAAACGAAAGTGTAGTTTCGGATAAGCAAAAAGTGATCGTTTTAGGTTCAGGACCCATCAGAATCGGGCAGGGTGTTGAGTTTGACTACGCAACAGTTCACTCGGTTTGGGCGATCAAAGAGATGGGTTACGAAGCAATTATCATTAATAACAACCCGGAAACAGTTTCTACAGATTTCTCGATTTCAGATAAATTATATTTCGAACCTCTAACGGAAGAAGATGTAATGAACATCATTGATCTTGAAAAACCAATGGGAGTTGTGGTTCAGTTCGGAGGTCAGACGGCGATCAATTTAGCTGATAAACTGGCTGCTCACGGAGTTAAGATCTTAGGAACTTCTTTGGAAGATCTTGACAGAGCTGAAAACAGAGATAAATTTGAAAAGGCACTTCAGGAGCTTGGAATTCCTCAGCCTTTAGGAAAAACTTCGACTTCAAAAGAAGAAGCGATAAAAATTGCCAACGAAATTGGTTACCCGGTATTGGTTCGTCCGAGCTACGTTTTAGGAGGAAGAGCAATGGAAATTGTATATACGGAAAGCGAATTGGCTCATTACATGGAATTTGCGGTAGAAGCAAGCCCGGATCAGCCGGTTTTGATCGACCGATATATCACAGGAAAAGAGGTTGAAGTAGATGCGATCAGTGATGGCGAAACGGTAATTATTCCTGGAATCATGGAACACATCGAAAGAGCCGGAGTTCACTCAGGAGATTCAATCGCAGTGTATCCGCCACAGAATGTTTCTCAGGCAGAAATCGACACTTTGGTAGATTATACTGAAAGACTAGCTAAAGGATTGAATGTGATTGGATTAATGAATATTCAATACGTTCTTTTCGAAGGAAATGTATTTGTGATCGAGGTAAATCCACGTTCATCAAGAACGGTTCCTTTCTTATCTAAAATCACGGAAGTTCCGATGGCAAACCTGGCTACAAAAGCGATTTTAGGTCAGAAACTGAAAGATTTAGGCTACAAAAACGGATTGGTTCCTAAGAAAGAAGGAGTCTTTGTAAAAGTTCCTGTCTTCTCATTCTCAAAACTAACGAAAGTTGATATCTCTCTGGGACCAGAAATGAAGTCTACAGGAGAAGTTATGGGGAAAGACACAACACTGGAAAAAGCACTTTACAAAGGATTAATCGCAGCAGGAAGAAAAGTTCCGATGCACGGTTCGATCTTATTCACGGTAGCTGATAAGCACAAGCAGGAAGCGGCAGATTTGGCAGCAAGATTCCATGAAGTTGGTTTCAGAATCTGGGCAACGGAAGGAACTGCAAAATTCTTCGGAGAACAGGGAATTCCTTGTAAAATTGGATATAAAATCGGAGAAGAAAGTGTCAACTTAATCGATTTGATTCAAAAAGGAAAAGTTCAGTATGTTGTCAATACCATGACGAAAGGAAAACAGTCTGAAAGAGATGGTTTCCAGATCAGAAGAATGAGCGTTGAAAATGGTGTTCCTTGTCTGACATCAATGGATACGGTTGAAGCAATTCTGAAAGTGATCGAAAGCATGAGTTTCAAAATGGAGACGATGTAGTTTTCGAATTGCATATTTTATATAAATCAAACGTCACAGGTTTTTAAATCCTGTGACGTTTTTTATTTTATTTAAATCATACTTTAACAAAATTTATCAAGTTCAGCCGATAATTTATAACTTCGATTTCGTAATTTTAGCAAAATTTTAAAAAGTGAAAAAATTATTATTCGCAGTTTGTATTTCGGCTTCGGCTTTCAGTTTTGCACAGGATTATTCGGTACCGGCAGCGAGTCCGCGTCAGAAAGTTGAGCAACAGTTTTCTATGTCTAAAATTACTATAGACTATGGAAGACCCGGAGTGAAAGGAAGAAAAATCTTCGGAGAGTTGGTTCCTTACGGACAGGTCTGGAGAGCGGGTGCAAACTCATCAACAAAAGTTACTTTCGGACAGTCTGTGAATTTTGGTGGAAAAACAGTTCCCGCAGGAACTTACGGTTTGTTTATCGTACCTACAGAAAAAGAATGGAAAGTGATTTTAAATAAAGATTTCCAGCAGTGGGGAGCGTATACATATGACCCGAAACAGGATGTTGTGGATGTTACAGTTCCGGTAAATAAATTGGCAGACAAACAAGAGTGGTTTGAAATTACTTTAAACCCAACTGATGAAAACTCTGGAAACTTAGTAATCAAATGGGATATGGCTCAGGCAGAAGTTCCTTTGAAGCCTGCAAAACCAGAAGCAGTAACAAAAATTGCCGAGAAATTGAAAGAGATCAAAAAAATAGAATCTGACGCTGCAAAAGCAAAAATCTAAATGATGAATTTTTCAATTCAGACGATATTAGAAAATCAACAATATCAATTAATCCCCTTACAGCAAGGGGATTTTGAGTTGTTATACGAAGTTGCTTCCGATCCGAAAGTTTGGGAACAGCATCCGAATAAAGACCGTTACAAACGAGAAGTTTTTGAAAACTTTTTCAAAGGCGCAATAGAAAGCAAAGGTGCTTTTAAAATTATTGAAAAATCTTCAGGCAATATTTTAGGGAGTACCCGCTTTTATGATTTTGATAAATCTAAAAACAGTATTTTCATTGGGTATACATTTTACGGAACAAACTCTTGGGGAAAAGGGATTAATCCGCAGATTAAAAAACTGATGCTAGATTATATTTTTCAATTTGTAGACAAAGTTCATTTCCATATTGGAAAAGAAAATTTCCGCTCTCAAATCGCTTTGGAAAGATTGGGCGTAAAAAAAGTTGCAGAGGAAGAAGTTGCCTATTTTGGCGAACCTACAAGAACCAATTTTGTGTATGAAATCAAAAAAAGGAAATAATCTTAATTAAACTTAAATTTCTCGCAGATTTAGCTGATTGAGCAGATTTTAAATATTGAAAAGATCAGCGTAATTCGCTAAATCTGCGAGAGAATAAATTTATCCTGTATAAAATTTGTGAGCTTTTATAAGTGAAATCGCAGATTAGACGAAGTCAAACGGCTTTGTGAAACTTAAAAGTTGAAAAAAACCTTCTGTACTCTGTGTTCATAAACAAACTTTAAATAAATATGAAAAAATATAAAATTCAAAAATTACCTTTCGTCGTTCCAACAAATGACGGAAAATTGATTGAAGAACATTGGGGAAACTCAACTCAAAACTCCAATATTTCAATTGCACACATGGTTGCCCCGCCAAACTGGAGCGAACCTCATCAAACTCCCGAATTTGATGAATTTACAATCGTTATTTCAGGGAAAAAACAATTTGAAATTGATGATGAAATTGTAGTTTTAGAAAAAGGACAAAGTATTTTGATTGAAAAAGGAGCAAGAATCCGTTACAGTAATCCGTTCTCAGAACCCTGCGAATATATTGCAATTTGTCTTCCTGCTTTTTCAATGGATCTGGTACATAGAGAAGAACAAATAATTTAAATATGGCGTTACAAATTTGTCCAAAGTGTAAAGAAAAATCTTTTACTTGGTTTATTAATGGAAAGACTCATTTAACGAGTTGGAGTTGTTTTAATTGTGATTACGAAGCAAAGGAAAATGAGAGTGATCAATGTGTCTGTGAAAATTGCAACCAGGAAACAAAAACGAAGTTGAAAGATAAAGAAAAAGAATATTGGTGGTGTTCTAATTGTAATGAAACGACCGAAATATAAAAAAATAACCTCAGATCATTGAGGTTATTTTTTGATTGTGTCAAATTGAATTATTTCAAAATTTCTTTCAAAAACATCAATGTGTGATTCCAAGCTCTTTTTGCCATTACAGGATTGTAATCTGCAGATTTAGGATCGGTAAAAGTATGTTTAGAGTTGGCGTAAGTAATGATTTGCCAGTCAGCTTTTCCGTCATTCATTTCTTTTACCAGATTATTGTAATCTTCAGGAGTTACGCCTTTATCCTCAGCAGGATTTTCTACTAAAATTTTAGTTGAAATAGCTTCATTCGGTCTTGACTGATCTTTCCCGATACTTCCGTGAATAGAAACTACACCTACAACCGGTAATTTTCCTCTTGCAGATTCCAAAGCTCCGGTTCCTCCAAAACAATAACCAATCACTGCAATTTTCTCAGGAATGGCGCCGTTTTTTTTCAATTGTTCCAATGCCAGAGAAATTCTTTTCTGATAAGCAGCATAATCTTTCTTATAAAATCCTGCCGTTTTTGCCGCTGAAGCATTGTCTGCCGGTACATTTCCTTCACCGTAAATATCGGCAATAAATGCGACATATCCTTGTTTTTCTAAATCTGCAGCTGCGGTTTTTGCCTCATCGTCAATTCCTTTCCAGGCGGGAAGAATCAAAACTCCAGGAAGTTTTTTTCCGGCATTTGATGTGATCAAACCGTTCAGTTTTTGCGAACCGTCCTGATAAGAAACTGGTTTTAAATTTTGACTGAAAACTGTTGGTGAAGTGAGCAAAGTTGCGGTGATGAAAATTGATTTTATCATATTTTGTAATTTGTTTTATTTGGATTTTTTGAACTGTTTCATTGAAATAAATCAATACTTTCTTTGTCATTCCGTAGGAATCTACGCAAAATTATTAGAAAATAGTATTAAAACATTAGTGTTTAGATTCCTACAGAATGACAAAGAGTATGCCTAATTGATAATTGAAATAAACTCTTATCTAAATTAGCAAAAATAACTTACAATGAGATGAATAAAATGGTATAAAAGGTTTTATGGTTTATAAAACTGATATTCTCCATTATCATAATAAGCATTAATGTGTTGTAAACCATTTGTTAAAATGATTTCTTTTGCTCCGATAATCGAGTTATAACGTGCAGTTTGTTCGAAAGTTTTTTCCGTCAGTTTTATTTGCGGAGCTTTGCATTCAATCAGAATAACTGGTTGTGTTTTTTCCGTAATCAAGAGGTCAATTCTTTTCGTTAAACCATTAAGAATGATCTTTTTTTCTGTAATCAAAGCTGATGCAGAGTAAGATTTTACGGTAAGATAATAATGTATCCAATGTTGCCTTACCCATTCTTCAGGAGTAAGCAAAAGGTAAGTTTTACGAACCAAATCATAGATAAAAAACTTATCTTTGTCTTTCTTGAATTTAAAATCAAAAGTTTCCTGAAAATTCAGTTTGGGAAGTTCCATTTATTAAGATGAAAGAATTAGATTTAATCCTCAAAAATATTAAAAATAAAGAAGTTTTACCGATTTATTTTTTCCACGGAGAAGAACCTTACTTTATTGACGTTGCCGTAAAAGCCCTTGAACACGACTTTCTGGAGGAAGACGAAAAAGCCTTCAACCAAACCGTAACGTATGGAAAAGACACGACCTATCAGGAAGTTCTTTCTTTGGCGAGACAGTTCCCGATGATGGGTGATAAGCAGGTAATCATCGTAAAGGAAGCGCAGGATTTAAAATTTAATGATGAAGAAAGCCGAGCTTTAGAAGCGTATGTTGAAAATCCGGTTCCATCGACCGTTTTGGTTTTTGCGCACAAACACAAGAAGTTAGACAGCCGAAAGAAGGTCACAAAAACTTTAGGTAAAATTAATGCGCTATTTCTGAGCGAGTCTTTTAAAGACCACAATCTTCCGAAATGGATTGCTGACGAATGTCTCAGACTTAAAATAAAAACAGCCCCGAATATTTCTCATCTTCTCGCAGAGTATCTAGGAAATGATCTTTCCAGAATCTCTAATGAGTTGGGAAAACTAAAAATTATCCTTAAAGACGACCAGATTTTAGACGGGACAATCATCGAAAATCACATCGGAATCAGCAAAGAATTCAATGTTTTTGAACTTCAGAAAGCTTTAGGAACAAAAAATGCGAATGCTGCATTCAAGATTGCTCATTTTATGGGTAAAAATCCAAAGAACAATCCTTTTGTCATGTTGCTTTCGAGTCTTTATAATTATTTCTCGAATGTTATTGTTTACAGTACAATGGTTGGTCAGTCGCCGCAGGTAATCGCTTCACAGATGGGGGTAAATCCTTATTTTCTGAAAGATTATGCAGAAGCAGCGAGATTGTATCCTTTAAAGCATTCGACAAGAGTGATTTCTATTCTTCGCGAATTTGATATGAAAGGAAAGGGTTTGGGCGCAGTTAATATGAGTGAGGCGGAATTGATTAAAGAACTGGTTTACAAGATTATTAATGTTGATAAGATTAAGATGAAAGTTTAATTTTTTTAATTACTAATTTTCATGGAAAGAAGCTTTTTGTTATTAATCTTTGTTTTATTTGGATTGAATGTCAATGCGCAGAAAATAAAGAATCGACAGATATATGGGAAGGATTATGAATTAAGAGTTGCAGACCAGCAGAGAGCTGTTCTTGTGTTATTTCCTTGTTTTGGGTGTGATATTGAACATACCAAAAAAGAAGCAAAATTCTTAGACAGTCTTGATAGGGATTTTATTTCTGTTTTACTTTTAAATTTCAATCAAAAACTTTTTTTAAAAGAATCAGAACAGATTGAATACGCAAGATTTTTAAATTCTGTTTTTGAAAGTAATGGAATTGAGAAAAATGAAGTGCATATCGGAGGTTTTTCCAGTGGAGGAAATTTGGCTTTATTATTATCAAACTATCTATTAGAAACAAAAAATCCTATTCAGCCTAAAGGTACGTTTGCAATAGATTCTCCCGTAGATCTTGAAAAATTATATCAAGATGCCGAAAGGGATCTGCTAAAAAATTCTAATGCTGAAGCTGTGGAAGAAGCGCAATTCCTGATCAGATTTCTTGATGATAATCTTGGGAATCCGAAGCATAATCTGAGTAAATATAAAAAATATTCACCCTATTTAATTTCTCAAAACTTTACTGAAAATATTAAATATCTAAAAGATATTAAAACATTGTTTTATTGTGAGCCAGATTTAGATTTCCAAGAAAATCGCAATAAAAGAAAATATGAAGATTTAAATGCTTATCAATTGGAAAAACTGTATGAAGCTTTGGGAAATCTAGGAAGTAATCATTCTGAATTTTATATGACAAACGGCAGAGGAATCCGCGCAAACGGGGATAAAAATCCTCATTCCTGGAGTTTGGTAGAAGCAAGAGAACTATTTTTTTGGCTACTGCATTAAAGCTGAATTATTATATTGACTATTCACATATTTAATATTGAAAACTATCATTAATTTTTCTTTAATTAAATATTAAAAATTACGAACTTTGTGTACTTAAAATTTAAATCTTTTTTGAAAAGCTAATTATGGAGCAAAATATTTTAGATTGTATCATCGTAGGATCCGGACCTTCAGGTTTCACAGCAGCAATTTATGCAGCCAGAGCAGACTTAAAACCTGAATTGTATACAGGTCTTGAGCCGGGTGGACAATTGACGACAACTACTGAAGTTGATAATTTCCCTGGCTATCCTGCAGGAATTACCGGTCCTGAAATGATGATGGATCTGCAAAAGCAGGCAGAAAGATTTGATACTAAAGTTCATTATGAAATGATCACTAAAGCTGAATTTTCTACGGAAGTAGGTGGAGTTCATAAATTATATGCAGGAAATAAAGAACTTTTTGCAAAAACAGTTATTATTTCTACAGGAGCGACTGCGAAATATTTAGGGTTGGACGACGAAAAAAAATATAACGGGGGAGGAGTTTCTGCCTGTGCAACCTGCGACGGTTTTTTCTACAGAGGAAAAGATGTTGTGGTAGTAGGAGCCGGAGATACTGCAGCAGAAGAAGCAACATATCTTGCCAAATTGGTTAATAAAGTGACGATGTTGGTAAGAAAAGATGAATTCAGAGCGTCAAAAGCAATGATTCACAGAGTTGAGAATACATCAAATATTGAAGTGAAATTTCATCATGAATTAATTGGTATTGAAGGTGAGAACAATCTCGTTGAAAGAGCTGTTGTCATTAATAATCAGACTCAGGAAAAATCTACCATTGATGTTCACGGAATTTTTATAGCAATCGGTCACAAACCGAACACCGATATTTTCGCAGGACAAATCGATTTAGATGAAAACGGATATATTCTTACTGAAAAAGGATCTACACGAACTAATCTTCCCGGGGTTTTTGCGGCGGGAGATGTACAGGATCATATTTACAGACAAGCAATTACAGCAGCGGGAAGCGGTTGTATGGCGGCAATGGACGCCGAAAAATACTTGGCTGAATTACATTAATTATCAATTTAAAATATAAAAACGCACCTCTTTTTGGTGCGTTTTCTTTTTTATCATTAAATCGCCATGATTTGAAAGCGTAAACACCGATTAGGTTTCAACGATTGCGTTTACCGATTCCAAATGGTCGGGATGACTTTTAAGAACAAATAAATATCTACATATGAAAAACATACTCTTCATTTTTATTGGTGGCGGATTTGGAAGCATTTTGCGATATATGATGTCAAATTATACCCAGAAACTATGGAATATCAATTCGTTTCCTATGGGAACATTTCTGGTAAATATAATGGGATGTCTGATGATTGGATTTCTGACTTCTTATTTTATGAAAAATGATAATTATTTAAAGTATCTTCTTATTACAGGGTTTTGTGGAGGTTTTACCACTTTCTCTACTTTTTCTGTTGAAAATTATTCATTATGGCAAAATCAACAATACACAACACTACTTTTATATGTTGTTTTGAGCATAGTTTTAGGTTTTGCTGCAGTAATAATCGGAATGAAATCTCAGGTTTTGCTGCAATGATTAATTTCCATTCAAAATAATTCGACTGATTTTTAATGGATTATTAATTTAACCTGAAATTAAATTTAAAATTGTTTTGCAGATATTGAAAAGAGTTCTATATTTGCACCACTGAAAACGACAGTACAGTCGCAGTTCAGGAGAGATGGCAGAGTGGTCGATTGCGATAGTCTTGAAAACTATTGACTGTAACAGGTCCGGGGGTTCGAATCCCTCTCTCTCCGCAGAGTAGGAAAACTAAACTTTTCAAAAACACTCAAAAATTTATTTAAAAAGCTGTAATTCAATAAATTACAGCTTTTTTTGTGTTTGTACGATGCTCAAAATTTTTATAATTACGCATAATTTTTGTGGCAGAATCGTGGCACAATGACCAGTAAAAGAAACCGTGCCACAAAACAGGTAGTAACCATTTGATTATCAAACTAGTAAATGGTGTTAACATCTTGACTAATGAGCAATTTAATTCGAAATTTATTAACTTAAAATTTGAATTATGTTAGAGAAAAGTTTTGGCATTACCTTTTTTTTAAAGTCGCCAAGTAAGAAGAAAGTAACGTATAGAACAATCTATTTAAGAGTTACAGTCGACGGAATCTCAAAAGAGATTTCAACTATGATGAGATGGGAAGTAGACCGGTGGAATCAAAAAACTGAAAGAGCTAGCGGTAGTAAGGAGGATGCGAGATCACTTAATTATTTTTTAGATTCTATTGTTTTGAGCATTACGAAATTACGAACTGAGCTGCATAACAGTGGTCAGTTTACCACTGCTCAAAGAATAATTGATCATATTAAGGGGAAAGATGTTTCCAGGGTAATGGTTTTAGAGGAATTTCAAAATCACAACGATGAAATGCAACAGTTAGTTGAGAACAAGCAATTCGCGATCGGGACTTATAAAAGATACGTTACTGCAAGATCTCATGTAGAAGAATTCATCAAGTATCGTTATCAGCGTGAAGATATAGAATTTAGGGAGCTTGATTATACTTTTGTTACAGAATATGAATTTTATTTAAAAACTGTAAGAAAATGCTCTAATAATACAACTTTAAAGTATATTGCCAATTTCAAGAAGATTGTCCTCCGAGCAATAGCAAAGGAAATCATTATAAAAGATCCTTTCAAATTATTTAAGTCCAAAAAAACAAAATTGGATAAAAAACCTTTGAGTACGCATGAATTACATGTACTGGAAAATAAAATATTTTCAACTAAGCGCTTAACATCGATCAGAGATATTTTTGTCTTCCAGTGTTACACTGGTTTGGCATACATAGATGTTAAGCAACTTTCTTATAAAGATATCAAAATGGAAATTGATGGCAGTATGTGGATTATGTCGAAACGACAAAAAACTAAATCCTCCACAAATATTCCACTGTTAAAAAATGCTATTGATATAATGAAAAAGTACAAAGATGATCCTGTTTGCAAAGAATATAATCTAGTGCTGCCTGTAAAATCAAATCAAAAGATGAATGAATATTTGAAGGAGATTGCGATTTTATGCGAAATAGAAGGTGACTTAAACACCCATAGAGCTAGAAGAACATTCGGCAGCACAGTTACCCTGAAAAACGGTGTGCCGATAAATGTTGTAAAGGAAATGATGGGGCATCATTCTGTTACTCAAACTGAGCAATATGCATTAACAACTCAGGAAATGATCAATAGTGAAATGTTGAAACTCAAGCAGAAGTTGGATAAGAATGATGAAACAATCCCGGACAAGGGAAGCATTTCTCAAAGTCTTACCGAAGAGGATCTTAGGATCATCAAAGATTTTGAATTGGTAAAAAGTAAGATTTTAAAGATGAAATGATTTTAAGTAGTAAAAATCCGTTAAATATAAAATTAACGGATTTCTTCTAATTAAATTGAAGGAGAACGCCCTGAAAAATTATTGAGTTTTGATATCATAAAATTTCCAAAAAAAATTAGTAGAATATCTCAATGTAGCTCTTGCCTTGTGGATGATAGGAAGGTGTATATTTTGTATAGCCGAAAAGCTGTAATTCTTTAAAATATTTGTGATACGTCGGAATGGTTTTGATATGTGATTTTTTCATCAGTTTACTGCGACTAATTCTAATTCTATTTTTATCATCCTGGGCAATTGCAATTTGAATAATTGCTACAATAATAGCAATATGCCATACATTCAGTCTTTTATCATCGGAAATTTTTTGCAAGAAATCAATCCATTTACTATCCATATTATTCAGATTCAAATAGTTTATATAGATCCTTTTTGTTGTAATAGTAGGAACCCATCACTTTTTTATACCTTATTTTCTCACTAATACGCAGCTTTTGTAAAGTTGCTGGGGCAATATTCATAATTTTCCTGATTGACTTACTTCGTAGCCATTCGAATTCATTTTCAGCGGAAGAATGCTTAAAAATTTCTTCAGCGACAATTCTTTTAAACTCATTGATAATCTCGATTTTTAAATCATTTAGATCTGCGCTCGTAATATTTTCCATATCTTCAATATTAGAAGATAAATTTATTTTTTGTAATTACTAGATTACTGCATTATGTATTATGAAGCTTAAGTTGGCATTCAATTGTAATCTTGTGTATTGATAGGTGAGACAATAATTCAGTAATTAACTCCCTCTGTACGTAGAGTAACCATAAGCAGACAGTGTAATCGGAACGTGGTAATGATTTTTATCCTTGATTTTAAACACAACCTCAATAAAAGGATAAAAACTTTCTATATTATTTTTTTTGAAATAATCACTGGTGTAGTAAGTCAATTTGAAAATCCCGAGATTATCTTTTTCTGACGGTAGAAAATCAGAAATCCTGCCGTTTGTATCGGTACTTTTTTCGTCTACAAAAGTCCATATTTTCGATTGATTATTATACTTTTCCAATTTTATTTTTACGCCTGCAGCTGGCAGTCCCTTAGACACATCCAAGATATGACTTGACAGCTGAAAAGTATTTTTCTGAGCAAAAGTCCCTATGGACAAAAGTGTGAAAAGGATGGTAAAGATGAATGATTTCATTTCTTATTATTTAAATAAAAACTTTTTTGTTGTGGTGATTTCAATTTCAGGGATGGAAGCAGACTGAGCAATCCAATCATCATTTCCAGGAAGTGAATTCAGATCTTTTGTGTCAGGATTCTTTTCCGAATTTCTCAATAATAAAAGGGTGGGTGTTTTTGTAGATAATGTGGTGCAAGCTTTTCTCCGCGATGCTTCTGTATTGTGAGGTCCTACACCGTTGCCTCGCAGGAGCAGGACGGTTATTCCGGAAGCATCCAATAATGCAATAGAAACGTTTTTATTTTTTGTAGATGCAGCTTTTGAAATGCGGCTTGCCAATTCCAATGCAGCTTCGGTACTTAAATTATTAACAGACTTTACATATTCATTAGTGGGGTAGTGTGGTATCGTTTTTTCAGTCTTGTTTTGTCCAAAGCATAAGTATGAACTCAGCAGGACAAACAAAAATTGTACTTTCATATCCTTTTTTGCTGCAAAGTTAAAGACCAGAAAAATCAAAAACGTTGTCCTATGTCAACGTTTTAAGAGTTTAGAGTTGATTCTGCTTAGGGTGGAAGGGGAGATTCCAAGATACGAAGCGACCATCCTGTTGGATACCCTATGTAAAAGATGTGGTTGATATTCGATGAGCCATTTTACTTTATCTAATGCGTCAAACCCCTGAAATCCATAGATCCTTTTTTGAGCGATGATGAATCCAAGCTCCAAAATTTCAGTATATATTTTTGCAAATTCAGGCATTGTTTCAACCAAATGATAAAAGTCTTTCCTTGAAATACAAAGCAATTCTGATTTTTCAATTGTTTGTAGATATTCTCTCGCGGGCTTTTGATCAATAAAACTAGGCAAAGCCGTTGCAAAATTTCCTTCAAAAGCGAAGTACCTTGAGCTGTCTAGACCCTCTTTTGTGGTTGTGAATAAACGAATACAGCGTTTGTTAATAAAGTAATACCATTTGCATACCTGATCATATTGGACAAGTATTTCATTTCTGTTGGTTTTAAGGGGCTTAAAGAAGGAGTTTATCATCTCTAGTTTTTCTAACGAGATATCACTTCTACTCCGGATAAATTTTTCAAGAATTGAATACATAGTTGAGCAATGCTGATATAATTGAGTGATTCTTAAAATTACATTTTTTTATTTGTTCTGAGACAAAAAAGTGGATACATAAGTATGTTCTCTAAACATTCATCGAGTTTAATATAATAAACTTTGTATGTAGAGTTTCTTAGCTTGATGAAATTTGATTAATTTAACTGAAAAATAAAATCATAAGGTACCTTTCTAAATAATAAACGATGACAAGACGATTTCAAATTTTAAATATGGTTGCTCTGGTGGCAACAATTGGCATCAACTATCTTTCTAACACCGGAATTTTTAATAATGAAACGATGGCAACCATTTCAGCCAAGTACCAGAATCTGTTTACTCCTGCGGGATACGCTTTTTCTATTTGGGGTCTTATTTATCTTGGGCTTCTCGGTTTTGTAATTTATTTCGGTCCTTTTACAAAAAATACCGATGCTAAAGAAAAGACTATTTTAAATGTTGGGTGGTGGTTTGTTATTTCCTGCATTGCGAATAGTTTATGGGTATTGACCTGGTTATACGAATATACTTTTCTAACCATTCCTATTATGATTCTTTTATTTATTTCCTTGCTGAAAATTATAGAAAATAACCGGTTGATAATAGAATCTAAAGACTTCAAAACAGCAATTTTCTTTCGCCTGCCATTTTATATCTACTCAGGTTGGATCTCTGTCGCTTTAATAGCAGATGTAGCAGCCTATTTTAAAAAAATACAATGGTCTGGATTTGGAATTTCGGAGACTATTTGGACTGTTGTGATGTTTGTCGTTGCAGCCATTATTCATTTGTATATGGTTTGGAAACTGAATATGACCGCATTTGCTTTGGTTGCTGTGTGGGCATTAATTGCTATTGCCGTAGCGAATCAGAATTCCAACCAGACAGTTTATATTGCGGCTATCATCACGGCAATATTCATTTTTGTGAATGCTTGTTTTCAGATGTTAAAGAAAAGAACAGCGTTCTGAAAGCTGATGATTCCTATTTTGTCTATGTGAGATCTCTTTCTTAAAATATCATTTTCTACGGAAGTGAAACAATGAACAAAATACGGTGATAAATTGGAAACAACTTTAAAACACAAATCAGGAAACCCTATTTAAATACATTTTAATCAAAAATAAATCAAAATAATTGATGTTAACTCACTTAACCAATCAACAAATAGCCGATTTAGAGGAAAGGAAAAGAATTGCAATGATCAATTCCCTGAGCGGCTTTAAAAGTCTTAATTTAATCGGAACCGCCAACAAAGAAGGACAAACCAATCTTGCTATCTTTAATTCTGTGATGCACATTGGTGCAAATCCTACCTTGGTAGGATTCATTTCTCGCCCCGATTCCGTTGAAAGACATACCTTGGAAAATATTAAGCAAACAAGCTATTATACAATTAACCACGTTAATGAAAATATTTTTGAAAAAGCACACCAAACATCAGCACGGTACAAGCGGGAACAGTCAGAATTTGATGCTGCCGGACTGAATATCGATTACAAAAATAATTTTGCAGCGCCTTTTGTTCAAGAGTCGAATATTCAAATGGGTTTAATATTGAAAGAAATTGTTTCTATCAAAAGCAATGGTACACAATTGATTGTTGGGGAAATTGTGGATTTGTATTTCCCCGACGAAATTTGGGAAGAAACTGGTATTATTGATATTGAAAAGGCAGGAACCATTGCCGGCTCTTCTCTTGATGGTTATCATACCACCAAATTGATTAAAAGAATGAAATATGCGAAGCCACAGCAATCTTAATAATAGATCTGATTTTCGTAAATTATTGTGTGAAATCTTAGTCGTTATTTTGACAAAATCGAATTTTGGTGAAGTGCATCACTTATCAATAAATATTATATTTCTGAGTTTTCGGTCTAGTACCCATAACTGAATAAATAGCGAAATATTTGGTGCAAGATTTACAGAGAATTTCTACGATTGCACAAACAATAATCCTGTTTAGGGACCTTGACGAGCATATCTTCAAACACTTTTATAGATGATCTGGTTCGATTAAGTCAAATGAAAAAAGAATTACAAAACTCATTTTTACGAAATAAGTTCTTTTAATTATGTTTAACGCAAATTAATTTTAGAAAATTAATAAGAATCAGTATAGTAATGATAAGTACATAACTGGCTGCGCTTGTCCTACCCCTAAATGAATAAAAATCGACATTTATAGGAAGAATAAAAAGGAAGAAGTCAAGTAAATTTATATCTGCAACCAATATACTCAATAACTGTTTTTTTTTTAGCCATTTTAACTACACCTGATTTTTGTAGTTCTTCAAGAATTGCATTAGTACAATCTTGTGCTATAATAAATCAAAATCAATTGCCAACAATATGCTTAAAATCATATTTAACAATACTATTAAATCTTGATAAAAAACTAGAAGGATCTAACCTAATCATAATCTGCAGAATTACCAATGTATATAATCAAAGCCACAAAACTTTGACCCGCACATAAAAAATGGACAATTTAACTTTCTCTACCTCCTAATAATTCTTCAATGATCAACTGCCTAATATTTATTGATTTCTTATGATGTTGCTACAACAGCAAAGCTGACATGGCAAAAATATACTATAATTTATGAAATGTTTGTTGATATGATCATTGTCATAAGATTAGTTTGCTCTGGTTAATAAATTTGAATTACCAAAACAAATCTAGTATATGAAAACAATAAATTCGTCAGCTCCTAGCGGGCTTCCTAAACTAGGTAGCAAAAAGATAGTTCAGCCAATGTGTCTGTTTGAAATATGCTCTCTCTTAAACATAGCCGCTAATGCTGATCAGCAAGCTGGCAACCACAAAGCGTTAGTATAACTAGTTTAACGTCAGACCAAATTGCGACAAGTCCTTTATATTAACAACGATGTCAACTTTGACTGGTAGTTTTATAAACCAATAAAATAGATTTACGTTGTGTGACTTTCTAGTGTCTACAAATTAATATATAATATGAGATCTCTTTCTTTAATTTCACTCTGTTGTTTGTTGCAGTAATGCTCAGATTTTAGATGCTATCCAACTCAATCAAATTGGACAAAATGAATTTGATAACTTAGATGATCTTATTTCTAAGCATAAGTTTACGCGTGTAAAAGATATTGAAGATGAAAATCAAAAAGTTTACACAAATGACAGTGGCTATTTGGATCAATTAATAGTAGTTACTGTATTTAGAAAATCCTAAGGGTTGTTCTAATGTTTTGAGTATTGTTGACAAATCTGCGGCAAATGTCTATCATTTAAAAAATGATCTTCCACAAGAAGGTTTATGTATTTAGGTAAGAAAAAGATGTCAGAAGAATTAATAGTTTCTCAGTTTAGTAAAGGAAAAGTATAGGTTCTAATCTTTGATACCATAACAGCAACTGGCGCTTATCAGATATTATTTATGTGTAGATAATTAAAATACTTTTAATAGATATAAAACTTAAAGTTATGGAATTATTGGCTTGGATCTTTGTCGGAACTGTCGTCGGAATATTAGCTAAATTGATTTTAAGGGACTTTTCAAAAGTCTCTTGGATGTTAACCATTATACTCAGTATTACCGGAGCCGTAGTTGCTGGACTCCTATCAGCAACAATTAGATTAACGACTGCTGGCGCCTGTGAAATTGGCTCTGTTGGTACTATGATCTCGGGATCAGTAAGTGTACTTCTAGTTCATCAGATATTTGAAAAGTACTGACGTTAGCAGTTCAGTAAATCCACACTTTATTGAAATTACACTCATTTTTATCATTTACAACTGTAATAAAATATATTATTCTTATGGAGCCACAAAAATTTAGTTATGATAACTCTATCGTGAAAGCATTTTTATATGCTACCGTTGTATTTTCACTCTTCGGATTTGTCTTTGGATTGACGGCCGCATTATTGTTGTTCTATCCTGAACTTCCGGAATATTTATTCGGAACAGACGATTCTACGATTAAATCCTTTTCTGCACAAAATATTCAGGGGTTGATGAATACTCAAGGAGCTTTTGGATTTGGCCGGATCAGAATGCTGCATACGACGAGTGTTATTTTTGCCTTTGTCTGCAATAATGTATTTGTAGGAGTGTATTATTCCCTACAAAGATTACTGAAGACCAGAATGTACAGTGATATTCTTTCCTGGCTTCATTTCTGGTCTTGGCAATTAATGATCGTAGCGACATACATCACTTTCTTCATCGGGATTAATACTTCAAAAGAGTATGCAGAGCACGAATGGCCGATTGATATTTTGATTGGATTTTCATGGATTGTTTTTGGACTCAATATGTTTCTGACGATTGCTCAACGCAGAGTGAGACATTTGTACGTTGCCATCTGGTTTTATGTTGGAACATGGATTGCCTTTGTCATGCTTCATATTTTTAACAATCTTGAAGTTCCGTTAAGTTTTTCAGGCTGGAAGTCTTATTCAATGTATGCAGGAGTAAAAGATGCGGTAGTGCAATGGTGGTATGGGCATAATGCTGTTGCATTTATTCTGACAACACCAGTACTCGGATTAATGTATTATTTTTTGCCAAAGGCAGCAGACCGTCCTGTATTTTCTTATAAACTTTCCATCATTCATTTCTGGTCCTTAATATTTGTTTATATCTGGGCGGGTCCACATCATTTACAATATACTTCGATACCGGCATGGGCTCAGGCGGTTGGTACTGGATTTTCGATTATGCTAATCGCACCTTCCTGGGGCGGTATGCTGAATGGTCTCTTAACTCTGCGTGGTTCATGGGATAAAGTAAGAGTAAATCCTATTTTAAAATTTTTCGTAGTTGCTGTAACATGTTATGGAATGGCAACATTTGAAGGACCTCTTTTGGCTACCAAAAACATCAATAAAATAGGACATTTTACAGATTGGGTCATTGGTCACGTTCATGTTGGTGCATTAGGATGGAATGGTTTTATGGCCTTCGGAGTTATCTATTATTTGATTCCGATCTTGTGGCGTACTCAGCTTTGGTCTGTAAAATTGGCGAACTGGCATTTTTGGCTCGGTACATTAGGAATTATTTTTTATGTAATTCCTATGTATATTTCTGGTTTTACACAAGGACTGATGTGGAAACAGTTTAATCCGGATGGGACATTACTTTGGAAAAACTGGTTGGATACTGTAACCGCAGTCATTCCTTATTTTGAATTGAGATTTGTAGGTGGATTATTTTATTTTACCGGAGGGATATTAATGGTAATTAATTTGGTTGCGACCGTAAGAAAAGGTTCTTTCCAGAAAAATGTACCAGCAGAAGCATTTCCGTTAGCAGAAATAAGCAATCAACGTAAAGAAGGGGAAGGAGCTCATCTGTGGCTTGAGCGTATGCCTGTGCTAATGGGTGCTTTGTCCTTCTTCGCAATTTCAATCGGAAGTATGACTGAGATCCTTCCAACCCTATCCATGGATAAATCGGTACCGATCATTTCTGCAGTCAAACCTTACTCACCATTAGAACTGGAAGGTAGGGATCTTTATATACGTGAAGGATGCAATGCCTGTCATACGCAAATGGTGAGACCTTTCAGAGATGAGATTACCCGATTCAATGGCAAAAACGGACAGTATTCAAAAGCTGGCGAATTTATTTATGACAGACCATTTCTTTGGGGATCTAAAAGGACAGGGCCCGATCTGCATAGAGAAGGTGGCAGAAATCCGAGTTCATGGCATTACAAACATATGTATAATCCAAGATCTACATCTGCAGGCTCTATCATGCCGAGATATCCTTGGTTGATCTCTAATAATTTAGACCGGTCTAAAATGGTCAGTAAGATCCAACTGATGAAAGATGCATTTGATGTTCCTTACACAAAAGCCCAGATTGACTCAGCCGACCGCTGGGCTGACCACCAGGCAGCAAAAATAGTGAAGGATATTTTTATCGAAGCTCAGGATTTAAGAACCGCTTATTCTACAAGACCGGCAGGTGAATTGGAGAAAAAAGAAATTATTGCTTTAATCGCATATCTCCAAAGATTGGGAACCGACATCAGAACCAATGAAATTAAAACCGCTTCAACCAACTAAATATGATGCAGATGAAAAATACTTTTATTACAATTTTTTTGCCAGAAACGGAACATCATGGGATGTTTGGAGTTTTATCTACCATCAGTGTTATGATGCTGATTTTAGCCATTATACTTTACATTTTTACAAGAAAGCATCAACGTGAAGAAGTTCGGGCACCTTTGGAAGACGATGGAACCGTTGAATCTCAATCAAATAGAAAGGGCTTAGAGCATTTGGATAGAGAAAGAGAATCTAAAAAAAATAATTAAAATGAAAAACAGGATGATTTATACGGTGCTTACGGTCATACTCATATTTGTCGGTTGCGCACAGAAAAGAATAGAAGCGTGAAGATTTAAAGATGAGTATAACAAAAATTATTTACAAAATAAAATCGGGAATTCTGCAGAACCCAATTCCAAATAGGCCAATATGATTAACGGTTCTTCCACCGTTTCGAGAAAAGTGAGGAATCACCGACGAATTATAAGAAAAATAATAAATCCAACACGACAAGGTAACATATTACAACAAGTTACAAAAATAGAATGCTGTTTATGAGTTATTTAAATTCAGAAAATAAATGATGCATTATTGAGTGTTCAAAAGCATATCTATCTTAAAAAATTCAGCTAAAATATACACAATTTAACTTTTTTTAGATAATGACGAATTTAATGCGTAATTATTGAGAACCAGTTTTAAAATAAAATATACATAATCCTGTTGAGAGATTAATCCATCGGTTAACTCATTTTGGATGTAGTAGGATTGTAAATCTTTAATTAATTGCTCATAAATAATAAATTCGTCACCGATAACACGAATTCTATTGTTTCCATCTATTTTCTTAATGAGTTGATCATCTAAGGTTCGCACTTTTATAAAGACTTCAATTAATTTAGCATTGAGATGCATGCGTCCTGTATATCTCTCAATGATGTTTATTTTAAAAGATTCAAACAATATATTATTAAATATTAGCTTTGAAGAAGGATCTTGAATGCGGAATTCGAGTTTGTAATTCATGTTTTTGATAGTGCTATTCTTACTTATAATTTTAAGGGGTTAAAATTATAAAAGATTAATTTTTAAGAGTATGTTCTAGACCATACTTCCTGACATAAAATAATATGGAGTTAAAAATATACTAAATCATCATCATAATCTTGAATATTTTTTCAATCAGGTGATCATGGTCATAATGAACTATAAATATAAATGGTACTTTACAGTATTCTATAATGACCTATGATCTTAAAGATTATTTGAATAAATAATCTTTAAGATCATCAATCAAATAAATGGCTAATTATGATTATTGATGAAAAGCTGCTTATAGCTTCTAAAGCTGAATTAATCAATCTTACGAAAGACGAAGGCCTGTTTTTAGTAGGCGATGTTCCGGAAAACTATTTTCAGGTTAAAAGTGGATGTTTAAAAGTCGTAAACAATAAAGAGGGAAATCGTCAATTTATTCATGATTTTTCTCATGCAGGAGATTCGGTAGGGGAAACATTTTTATTTACTGACAAACCTTATAACATTAATGCAATAGCACTTAATGAATGCAGTGTTTACGTATTGCCCAGGGAAACATTCCATGAATTTCTAATATCTTATCCAGACATACAATCCAGACTCATTCAACACATTTCTGATAGTGCAAATTATCGTATGATGCTGATCACTCAGATAGCATATAGTGAACCCCGTGGAAAGATTATTGCAGTAATTGATCATTTTAAAAAATTAACAAAGCAGTCAACAAAATACTATGAGGTTCCATTTACAAGACAGCAGTTGGCTTCGTTGACAGGTCTGCGTGTTGAGACTGTTATACGCACGGTAAAAACAATGGAATCTGAAAAAATAGTTAAAATTATTGATGGAAAAATTTTCATGTAATTAATAATAGCATACAAATTAAACAAAACGTCTTGTCAATTAATAATGGATGTAATAATAGGGACATCTTTCCTGAATTTAAACTATGTGAAAGTATGGGAGTACCTTTTAAGCCAAAAGCACTGTTTTAATTAAATATACTGCTATAGCTATGAATATTACGACCAATTATTACTCAGCTGCGTATCCTTGCTGGTATATGCTGAGGTGTTTTGATATATTGATACTATAGCAAATAATCAATTTTTTAGCTCATAAGTCTGTTAGTAATCACCAGAGTTGCTTCTTTTTCTAATGTAAAATTGAGTAGATCATTTTTTATGACTAATGTCATAAAACAGAATGTTATTATTAAGGATCTTTGTTAATACACCTATAAAAATTATCAAAAATCAATTATTATGAAAAAGACAGAAAATCAAAATGGAAATTCTACAGGTAAAATCAAAGCAAAATCTACCGCAGCGGAAGGGTTGAAAGAGTTATTCATAGATGAATTAAAAGACATTATTTATGCAGAAAGAGCATTGTTGAAATCTTTACCAAAAATGGCTAGAAATGCAACTGAGTCCAAACTTGTATCTGCGATTGAAGAACATGTAAAAGTTACAGAAGGACAGGTGAAGAGATTAGATCAGATCTTTGAAATTCTTGGGGAATCAAACCGTGGTAAGAAATGCGATGCCATGGAAGGCCTTATTAAAGAAGGAGAAAGTATTATGGAAGAAACAGAGGCAGGTCCTGTAAGAGATGCTGGGATTATTTCCGCTTCACAGAAGATCGAACATTATGAGATTGCATCATATGGAACATTGGCTGCTTTTGCAAAAACCCTTGGAGAAGACGAAATTGCCTCACTGCTTGAAGCAACTCTTGCAGAGGAAAAAGAAGCGGACGCATTGCTTACGGACTCAGCGTATAATTCTATCAATTTTGATGCTGCTGAGGAGGAGAATGATTAAATAACCTTTCATCAAGCTGCGCTATGCAGCTTGATGTTTTTTAAATCCCTATAATAGATGAGCAAGCAATATATTTTTAAAGTTATCCCTCTCGTTACGGCTTTTGTATTTTCATCAGTAGCAGCGCAGAGAGGATTACCGCCCAAGGAAATAATCAAAATTACCCATTCTACCAACTATCCTGAGCATCTTGATTTTCTACCGGAAATGGTCAATCTTTTGAAAGTTCCGGAAGGTTGGACAGTATCCCTAGCTGCGTCCGGTTTAGGGAAACCAAGAATGCTTTATCTTACTCCGAAAGGAAATCTGTACATCACGAGACGTGATACAGGGGACGTATTGCTTTTGAAGGATCTCAATAATGACGGTAAATTTGAGGAAGTAAAAACCGTAGCTGCAGAATTCAAAGGAGTTCACGGAATTACGATGAAAGATGGATTGATGTATTTGTGTAACAATAATGAGCTGCGCAGATATAAAGTAAATCCTGACGGTACACTTTCCGAAAAAGAAATGCTGTTTAATGATATGCCGAGCGCAGGTCAGCACCCGAACAGAACGATGGATTTCGGACCAGACGGAAAACTCTACATATCCATCGGAACGCTCTGCAACGATTGTAAAGAATCAGACCGAGAGGCTGCAGCCATGATACAGGTGGATCCAGCAACAGGGAAAAG
Source organism: Chryseobacterium sp. DT-167 (assembly GCF_058310155.1). Taxonomy (NCBI): domain Bacteria; kingdom Pseudomonadati; phylum Bacteroidota; class Flavobacteriia; order Flavobacteriales; family Weeksellaceae; genus Chryseobacterium; species Chryseobacterium sp. DT-167. Next base: position 523,482 of record NZ_JBZEEQ010000001.1, read on the forward strand.
AATGATTTTCGCATCAGGACTTCGGAATACTATAGGTTTTGACTGGCATCCGCAGACAAAGGAACTTTGGGGAATGGATAACGGAGGAGATGCAAAAGGCGATGATTGGCCGCCTGAAGAATTGAACAATATCAAAGAAGGTAAAAATTACGGTTATCCTTTAGCCTATGCTAAAAAAGAAGTCGATAAAACCCGTGAAGATCCTGCAGGAAACAGCAAAGAAAAATGGGTCGAAACAACTGAACCTTCTACCACTGAATATCAGGCTCATATGGCGCCTATCGGATTTCAGTTTTTCCCGGCAGGATCTCCTTACAATGGGGACGCGTTGGTTAGCTGGCACGGATCGTGGAACAGAAGCAAACCTGTAGGATTTAAAGTGCAGCGAATCAAATTTTCTAATGGACAGCCGGGAAGTGCAGAAGATTTTCTAACTGGTTTTCTTAAAGGTAAAACGAGATTCGGAAGACCTGCAGGAATAGCGATCTCAAAATCCGGTACAGTATATATATCTGATGATGCCAACGGTGTTCTTTACAGTATTAAGCAAAAATAAAAACTATGAAAAAATTAGTATTTTGTATATTAATGGTAGGATGTGCGTCAGCCATTCCTGATCAGCCCACAGTAAGAATCGAGTTTAACGCACTCGAAACATATCCGGAGGGAATTGCTTATGACAGGATTTCAAATGTGTACTTTGTTTCTTCAGCAAGACTTGGCAGTGTTGGAAAGGTTACTCCAGCTGGTGTTTATAGTTTGCTGATCAATGATCTTTCATTTAAATCAACTTACGGAATGAAGGTACATCCGGATGGTAAACGTTTGTTTGTCTGCGTAAGCGATGCAAATTACAGCAAATTTACTTCTCCAGATACGAGAAAAAAAATGGCAAGACTGATTGGCATTGATATGGCAACAGGAAAGAAAACTGACGATATTGATCTATCAAAATTAGTCCCCGGAAATCATTTTACGAATGATCTTACCTTTGACGATCAAAAAAATGTGTATGTGACTGACAGTTTTTCCAATGTGATTTATAAAGTGACTCCAGACGGTCATGCATCGGTTTTTGCAGACAGTGCGATGTTTAAAACGGAAGGCATAGGACTCAACGGAATCGTTTATCATCCTTCCGGTTATTTGCTCACGGTGAGCAGTGGAACAGGAGCAATTTATAAAATTGACTTAAGAAATCCAAAAAATATCAGCAAGGTCGCTAGCGAGCAGTTTTTCATGAACGGGGACGGACTTTTACTGACGGGAAGTCAAAAACTTGTGGTAGTGCAAAATGGTGGAAGTGATAAAATATACGAACTTACTTCAGAAGATAATTTCGCTTCAGCAAAATTGTCAGCATCCACTCTCGTAGCAGACCGATTTACTTATCCTTCTACTGCAACGATGGCCAATGATAAAGTCTGGATTATGAATGCTAAATTTTCGGAACTTTCAGACAGTACTCATGTTCCCTCCAAAAGATTTGAAATCCAACAGGCGCGACTAATGCCTTTGCCAAAATAAGTATCTGATCGTTTTTTTTGCAGACAATTATCAAAACAACAATATCAAAACTTTAAATATCAAAACAATTAAAATTTATTATGAAAAAATCAATTGTAATGCTTTTAGCAATCGCTACAGCAGTAGCATGTAACAAAAAAGAAACTACGACTGCTGACCATGCAGGAGACCACAGTGAAATGTCTGCTCCAGCTGATTCAGGAATGACCATGAGTGGTGATTCTGTTGCCACCTCTGGTAATACCTCAGAAGCTGCTTCACTAAGTGATCAGGATAAAAAATTTGCTGATGCTGCAGCGAAAGGTGGTATGATGGAAGTAATGACAGGAGAACTTGCAGCAAAAAATGCTACCCATGCTACCGTAAAAGCTTTAGGACAAATGATGTTAAAAGACCACAGTAAAGCAAATGAAGAGTTAAAACAGTGGGCGGCAACGAATGCCTACACTTTGCCGGCAAGCTTGGATGCTGATCAACAGAAGAAATATGATGAGCTGAAGGCAAAAAAAGGTGCTGATTTCGATCGTGCTTACACAGATCAGATGGTAACTGATCACAAGAAAACTATTGCTGATTTTAAAAAAGAGTCTGCGAAGGGATCTGAAACTTCTTTGAAATCATTTGCAGATAAAAAAATTCCTGCACTGGAACATCACTTAATGGAATCTGAAAAGGCAAAAAATGCCGTGAAATAAGCTTCTAGCTTATTTGACAATTTTTAACACCAGTTAAAAATATTATGGATCCTAAAAAAACAGTAGCAACTTTAAATGATTTGTTTAACATTACTAACGACAGAATAAAAGGTTTCAGCAAAGTTGAAGATAAAGTATGCGATCAACATTCCTACTTAAGAAATGATTACGAAGAGATGGTTAGAGAATCTCAAACCATGAGATCTGATCTGATTGGTTTGATAACTGAAAGGGGTGGAACAGCAGATGATACTTCAACTACTGCCGGGGCATTACACAGAACATGGATTGATCTGAAAAATTCATTCAACGGAGATAACACTGAAGCTACTTTGGAAAACGTTGTGTTTGGTGAGAAAGCCGCAATCGACAGCTATCAAAAAGCTTTAGACGGCGGTGATCTTTGCTCAGAAAGCACATTTCTTATAGCAAATCAACTGGAGCAACTGAAATCTTCTTATAATAAATTTAACAGTTTAGAAAGAAATTCAGACTAATTTTATATTGTAAATGAGTACTCCTGTCTACGAAAGTTACAGGAGTTTTTTGTTTTAAATTCAAAAGATTTGATTTAAAATGATCTTAAAACCGATCAACTGTTCTGCATGCATCATCGGGAATCGTTTTCTCTTGGTTATGAATTTTTTTAATAAGACAATAATTATCGACGATACCCATGCTACTGAGGCATTCTGAATCTGTGAAAGGGAGCTGTAAAGTTTTCCTTGTAAAACTTATTAAAACTTTAGCCAATGAAAATGAGCTTTATGACTATCATAATAGACTATAGATGCACAACCGTTTATATTTGATATGATTACTCATGCATAAACAGATAACCATTTCTATCTAAGGTAATTTTATATTTCCTATTAATTATATACGAATAACAAACCATAAAAATACGACAATGATAAAACTTAAGATTTTTGTTACCGCTGCATTACTGTTGATCACTGGTGTTTCTTGCAAATGTGATCCGGATGATAATGACGATCCTCAATCTAAAGAAGTAAAACTAGATCGGGACAGTTTGACTTTAAAATAATTGTTAAAATGCTTTATCGCGAAAGTTTAATTTCGTCGAATCCAATTCCTTAGTTTTAAGTAATTCACCATTAACAAAAAAGAAATGAAAATTAGACAACTAGACAGGAAAAAAACCAGGTTGCCATACAGTACTGCAGTCTTGGTCTTAGGAATATCATCCATTGCTCTCTGTTGCTGCTATGGTATTCCAGGAATTGCTACCGGAATTATCGCCTTGATTCTATATAAAAAAGATTATGCGACGTATATTAAAAATACAGATCAGTATGATAATTTCGACAGTCTCAAGACGGGAAGAGTACTCAGTATCATTGGGATAACCATGAGCGCTATCTATATTGTTTATTTAATCGTTGTACTTAATATGTATGGGATGGAAGCAATTTCCAATCCCAAGATTTTTTTTAATGAGATGAAGTAGTTGAAAATACCGCTTAACAACTTTAAAAATAACCCAGAAAACATCAATAAAATGGAATTTAACAAAGAATTATTAAATGAGATCAGCGAAATTTTAATGAATGGAAATGAGACAGTCTCCATTGCTGAAAGCGTGACAGCTGGGCTGATGCAGGTAGCATTTTCTGAAATGACCAACTCCAAATTATTCTATAAAGGAGGTATTACCGTTCATAGTCCTGAAAAGATAGTCAAACTGCTCAAAGTAGACTTTGCAGAAATTAAAAACTGTAATAACGTCTCTACGTTCATTGCCGAGACCATGGGCCGCCATGCCTATAAGCTTTTTGAAACTGACTGGTGTATTGCTGTTTCCGGGTACTGTATTCCGGAGAGGCAATCTGCCTATGAGACTTTCGCCTATTATTCTATTTTCCATAAAGACAAAATTGTTTTTTCACAAAAATTGGAGGCATTGGGTGGTTCAGATTCTTTACGGATTAAATTATATTATACGGAAGAGATTTTAGAAAAATTTCTCATCCAGGTAAAATCGTATCGTCATTTCAAAAATGAGGCAAATATTTAAATATTTCATAGTGATAATTTTTTGTACAAAATTATTGTCAATTATATTTCGAAGTAAAACGCGAAAAAAAATCGTGAATTGTACCATAGTCTGATAAAGCTTATATTGATAGACACTTTTATGAACACGGTAATTATTTATCGTGAGCCAATAGAAATCGATTGGCTCGGTTGCATGATACTAAGTGTTGTGCTTTTAATTAAAATTGAAGCTTAAACGGGCCTTCAAAATACGTATCATAACTATCGAGCAGAGTACCATTTTCATCATATACCCCAATGCTGATATTTTGTTTAGATAACTTCATTTGATTTTCAGGAAAACTGATGTTGATCGACCCCTTTGTAATTTGATCCCTCTGAACAATAATTCTGCTTGAAGCACTGTACGTGATGTCACCGTTTTTCGGTTCTATAATCTTAATGGTAACCGTTTTTTTATTGTTTGATTTATTTAAAAAAGTGTAATTGTAGGTATTTGTGATTTTGCTATCTCTGATAAAAAATGTACTTCCTGCAGGCTTAATAAATTTAACCTCCATTTCACCCCGATTATAGAGCATAAAGCCTAATAAGAACTGTAAACCAATGAGAATAACTAGAAAACTCGCCATTCTGGTGGTGAATTTGGTTGGTTTTTGGGTTTCGATCTCTGTTTCAGTAGCATATCTTACCAGGCCTCGGGGTAATCCCACTTTATCCATTACTTCATCACAAGCATCGATACATGCCGTACAATTCACACATTCCAATTGCTGGCCGTCTCGAATGTCAATGCCGGTCGGGCATACCACTACACACTGGTAACAATCGATACAATCGCCCTTTCCTGCAGCTTTTCGATCTTCCCCTTTGCGCCATTTTGAACGGTTTTCACCTCTGTTAAAGTCATAAAATACATTGATGGTTTCTTTGTCGATGAGTACTCCCTGAAGTCTTCCGTACGGACATACCAATGTGCAAACCTGTTCTCTGAACCATGCAAATACAAAGTAAAATGCTGCACTAAGCAGAATCATCGCAATGAAATTGGTGGGATGAGCAAATGGCCCTTCTGAGACTATTCTGATGACCTCTTTGTATCCCACAATGTACATAAACATAAAGTGTGTGAAGATCAATGACAGGACTGCATATATTGTCCACTTTAACCCTCTTTTCCAAATCTTTTCCATGTCCCACTCCTGACGGTCAAGCTTCATTTGTCTGTTGCGATCACCTTCAATGGCATATTCAATTTTTCTGAATACATTTTCAAGAAAAATAGTTTGTGGACAAATCCAACCACAAAAAATTCTTCCGAACGCAATGGTAAAAATGATGATACAAATCAACGATATGATGGCTCCCAACGTCAAAAGGTAGAAATCCTGAGGATAAAACGGTAATCCTATAATAAAGAATTGTCGGTTAATCAGATCAAATTGTAAAAATGGATTTCCATTGATGGTAATAAATGGAACAGCAAAATAAAATGTTAATAAAGTATACGCAACCATATTTCTGTAGTTGGTATACCTCCCTTTAGGTTTTTTAGGAAATACCCATTTTCTTTTTCCAGATTGTTCCATTGTACCTATCGAATCACGGTACGTTTCTGGGTCCAGAACTTGCCCCTGTCCCCCACGAAGTTCTGTTTCTTCTAATTCTGACATGTGAATGAATATTTAATTGATGCTTAAAGTACTACAATTGCTGTTTTCAAGTTTAACTATATTTTCTTTTTCCATTTTCTTGATGGTTCTGATAACAGTTCAATTCTCAGGCCAGTAATTGATGTCAGTTGTTTTCTCGTTAGATAGACTTCAAATAAATATTTGTCCTGATTATTACTGTAACTTTTGAAGTAATTAAGGGCGCCTATGATTCGAATATCAGTTTGTAGTGACAAATTGCTTTGCATCATCATATACTATTAAAATAATCTTTTAGAGAGGAATTGGTTAATATCTATAGAAACATCCATATTTTCAGCAAGCAACTGGAAGAAGTTGTTTCTACGGATTTTTACAATTTTACAGGTAAAAGTGCTTCGGCATTTCCAGGATATTTTTCATCGATAAAAGCAGTAATTCACAAACGTTTTGTCCCGGCATCAGTATACTTTGTATAATGTCTTTCCCATTTTCATCAAAATGGTTCAGTATTGCACTAAATCTTTAGATTGATGTAGTATCCCAGGCGTTTGAAAATGCCAAGTGTAAAAAGAAGTCGGAGTTTGTAAGTGGGCAATAAAATTTAATCAAGTTGACCACTGTAACTATCTGGTTTCTGTTTTTATCAAAAAGAAAATATTTATCGTAGGCGTAGGATTTTGTGGGATCACTATTCCGCGGATATGCGTAATCATTGCCAATCTCCATTTCGGGAGCATAGAGGAGAGTTGATGGTTATTTGTTGATACTCATATAGTGCTGTTGATCTTCCCAAATCTTCTTCAAAGAATTTTGTATGGTTATCATGGCTTTTCATCTATGTGCTTCCGCTGCATATTTGAAAATAGGCTCGTATCGCCATTGTTTACTTATATTTCTTTCGAGCGTGATAATTAGTTGATCTGACTGATAGTGTAAAAGAAATGCTGACAAAAAGTAAATAATAAAGAAATGTATGGTACTTCATTTAAATAATTAATTATTTAGTATTAATCTTTTAAAGTTTTAATATAAAATTTTTCGATTCTTAATTTGGAGGATTTTTTCCCGTTCCATCTTTTTAATGGTTCTAATGGTCGTTTCAATGCATAAGCCTGTAAGTGATGCTAATTGTTGTCTGGTCAGAGGAACTTCGAATGAAAATGGTGACTGATCGTCATGCTCATCTTTCATCATTTGCATGATCTCTTTTAATCTTTCTGACGCATTGTGACAGGATATTTTTCTCATCAGTACGAATTTTTTGTACAGTTGTTCTGACAAAGATTTATATACATCAATATACAGGTGGGGCTGTTGTTCTAGGAGCTTAAAAAAGCTTTCCTTATGTATTTTTGTGATCACACATTTTGAGATCGCTACAGCATTTACCGGATAGACTTTATGAATGAAAAGCATGGATGTTCCAAAAGATTCATCAGGTCTCAAAATAGTTTGAATAAATTCTTTACCGTCAGGATGATAGTTGTTGAGTTTTACTTCGCCCGTTGATACTTGATAGTAAAAATGAGGCATTCCGCTCTCTCTGAATATATAATCGCCGGCATTGTAATGTTCTTCTATGGCTCCGTTGGAGTACAGTAGATTTTTTTTAATAGACATAGTTTGTTTATTTTATGATTGGTAAATGAGATTCCGAACCTAGTGCTATCAAAGAATCATTAGATTACTAAATAAATCGTAAATTGCTGTATGCTATCGGGTATGGTTGATAACAATCCATTGAGATTAGTGCAAAATACATGAAGAATGGATTAATGTGCTGTCACTTTATTGATATTTATGAGACGACCTTCTTTTGAGACTGACTTGTTTATTTCCTGTTGAAGTGGAGCCGATAGTAACCGTAATCAGATTAACAAATGTATGCGGAATTTAATAGTTATCACTATGATTTGAATCATACGTCGTTTTAATTGTTCTTTTTGGTGGCTAAATCATCACAATTGTTTTAATTATATTCAGTTATTAAATGTCTACTGCGCAGAATTTTACAATAAATTAACGGACTCTGATTCATTCCAATCTTACTTTTAACTCCTATCAATAAAGGATGTGATCATTGTCATAAAGTAGGACTTTCTCATGTTGTAAGTTTGAAATAATCAAACGTATTTTTATGAAATTAACATTAGCAATCATCCTGTTGGTATTGATGGGCTGTATAAAATCCGAGACGCAATACCAGAACAATAACAATTCTAAAGAAACGGTCAACGACCGAAAATCCGACACCATCAAAATTGTGCCCGAAATGTCAGACACGATTACCAGGCGCTCGTCAGACAATTTACAGCTAAATGATCAGGATTAATAACAAACATTAGTTATAGCTCATGAAAAAGGATCCAAAAGGCAGACTGGTTCTTATAAACTGCAATGAGTTGATGGATCATACAACAGAATCTGTAGACCTCTTGTCTTTTTTAACAGATAAAAAGAGTAGCCGTATAGAAATTATCACATCAGACTGTAATACCTATGTTCATTTTCAGAAATTTTATAAACATGCACTTTTTCAATTGGGTTTTACCAATTTGGACAGCATTCATTTAAACAATGACAATCTTTCCAACAATGAACTGCTTGGAAGATTAAGTGCAGCACATGTGGTATTATTTGTGGAAATCAGACCTCTATTTACTTGTATAATATACTCAGATTTTGAATGTTCTGCACGAAAAATATAGGAACGAAGATGGTTTTACCATAGCAGGCATATGGGTGCTCTGTGTATTCCGGGAAAAATGATATCAAATAATCCTCATGAAAATACTCCACTGATATGCCTTGAGCTGCAGCAAGGTTTAGGATTTTTGAAAAACTGTATTGTAGACACATTGTATTCTCAAAAAACCAGCTATAACAAACTCGCTTATACCGTTGTAAAACATCATGATTAACTAGGGTTGGTTTAGGAAGCGGGACGGTACTCATTGTACAGAATGGTTTTCTTGGAGTATGTAAAGGAGATGGGACGGTCATGCTCGTGAATGCCAAGGATCCGAAACGTTTACTAAGATATTTTAGAAATCCAAATCGATCTTTATATGTCAACAATTTAAAAGGTCTGGTAATGATTGATGGTCCTATAGTCAACCTTCGCGACGGTGGACTGTATGAAAAGTAATAAATACAATTCCGGTTGACTAAAATAGAGACTCCAAATGAAATTGTAGTTAATCAAAGAAAGCGAAATGCAGTAGCAATTCTGATGAAATGAAAAAAAACTATGCTTTCATTGCTCAAGGATTTTTAAACATTTGCAGCATTATTAACATCACTGTCTTAAAGCTACCTCTGCGGCTAGCTTAGAACCGTGAGAGGAGGGAAATGTATGGTAAAACCCTTTGTCAAATTGGCTTACCAACTTTAACTTTCTTTATTAGTGAACAGCAATTGCGTTCTGATCATTATTTCAAACGAATTGAGACTGCCCCGATGAATCAATAAGCATTGAATTTATAATGACGTAAAAACAGTTGACGAATGAAAGCTTAAATATTTAATGACAATTTGAAATAATATAGATCAAGAAACAACCTATAACTAAACAGTATGGAAACAAATCACAAAAGAAAAACAATCCAAATATCTGGATTATTATTTTATTATCTTTAATACCGCTTACAATTGTTGCGTATTTTATTTACAAATGATCTTTCCGCATTTGTTTCAGTCAATGCCAACAGGGGAAGTTCAGCCAGTACGTCCTGATCAATAACTTAGATGATCAACTCATTTGAACAAAGAGAGCAAACAAACGTTTGCTCTCTTTCTCAATATAAACTCAAATAATAATAAGAAAACACAATCTTAAATTAAACCTAATTTTCAAAAATCAGTCTTCCGTTTCTAGGATCAGAAAAACAGATCAAGATAGAATCATTTGAACGCCGTATCGGCACTTGAACTACCTCAGCAATTCCATCATCATGTAGATTTAGATGATTAAATTACTTCCACTTCCGATCTCGCTCATCTTATATTCAATATGAAATTCATCAAAATCTCCTCTTACAAAATCCTCTTTCTTAAATTCAACAGTTGCTATAGTATAATCTTTTTAATTATTCATCAGAAACACAGTCCCAGCAGGAGGTCTTCCTCTCCTTTTTATCAATTATAAAAATAATTATTAAATTCTCAACTTGATATGACTATCCTCATAGTAATACAATTTACTGTATTGTAGCTTTATCTGTCATACTGGCGAACAGTAATCACACAAATATTATGACTATGACTACAAAACAAAATCTCAACTTAACACTAAAGATTTGGAGACAGAAAAATAATCGTACACAAGGTTCTTTTGAGATCTACGAAATTTCTGACGTATCAACCGAATCTTCTTTTCTTGAAATGCTCGATAAGTTGAATGCCAATCTTATTGATCAAAATTTAGAGCCGGTAGCTTTCGACCATGACTGCAGGGAAGGCATTTGCGGAATGTGCTCCTTGTATATTAATGGGAGAGCTCATGGACCGGATACGGGAATTGCAACATGCCAGCTTCATATGAGAATGTTTCATGATGGGCAGACCATCGTAATAGAACCCTTTCGGAGTAGAGCTTTTCCGGTAATTAAGGATCTGATCATCGATCGAAGCTCATTTGATAGAATCATGGCTGCGGGAGGTTTTATTTCAGTCAACACTTCCGGTAATACATTGGATGCAAACTCAATATTAGTGGACAAGGAGGATGCAGATAAAGCAATGGATGCTGCGGCATGCATTAGCTGTGGAGCTTGTGTTGCGTGTTGCCCGAATGGTGCGGCCATGCTTTTTGTAGGAGCCAAAGTTTCTCATCTTGCATTATTACCGCAAGGGCGAGTAGAGGCAAAAAGACGTGTTCTCAATATGGTCAAAGCAATGGATGACGAAGGGTTTGGCAACTGTTCGGTAATAGGAGCGTGCGAGATTGAGTGCCCAAAACATATTTCTCTAGAAAATATCGCCAGAATGAATCGTGAATATATGTCCGCTTGGTTGGATAAATAGATTCATCAATATTGGCTCTAATGTATAGAGGAGTGGAGTAGGTATTTGCGTTCGTAAATATATTATATATCATTCAGATACGGAATTTTACTAAAGAAGAAGGTAGCTATTTACTGCCCTTCTTCTGGGTTGTGTTGTATGAATCTTGCTTATTGTAGCTTTCAGTCAATTGACAGATACACATTTCAGTTATTGGTCCTGTTTTTTTATTATTTATGGTATTTCCTTATGACTATCGTCATAAGAAATTATTTAACCATTTTACTAAAATTGTTCACACTTAATCACAGTTATATATGAAATATTTATTATGCTTCAGCCATTTATCATGGAATTTTGTTTAT